>JAFZVN010000002.1 GCA_017617805.1 Bacteroidaceae bacterium
CTTCACCAATGCAGATTCCTGTGTTGAAGAAGATAGTGGTGAACCAGGGTCTTGGTATGGCAACCGCCGACAAGAAGGTGATTGAAGTTGCCATGAACGAGATTGCCCAGATCACGGGCCAGAAGCCAGTTGCAACGAAGTCAAAGAAGGATATTTCTAACTTCCGTCTCCGTAAGCAGATGCCTATCGGTGTGATGGTAACACTCCGTCGTGAGCGTATGTATGAGTTCCTTGAGAAGCTGATTCGTGTGTCACTTCCTCGTATCCGTGACTTCAAGGGTATCGAATCCAAGTTCGATGGTCGTGGTAACTACACACTGGGTATCACAGAGCAGATCATCTTCCCTGAGATCAACATCGACCAGGTTGATAAGATCACAGGTATGAACATCACTTTCGTGACTTCTGCTAAGACTGACGAAGAGGGTTATGCACTCCTCAAGGCTTTCGGTCTTCCATTTAAGGACGCTAAAAAGTAAGATAAAAAATGGCAAAGGAATCAATGAAAGCACGCGAGGTAAAGCGTGCAAAGCTCGTAGCAAAGTATGCCGCTAAGCGTGCAGCTCTGAAGAAGGTCATTGCTACTGCTGAGGATCCAATGGACGCATACGAGGCAGCTCGTTCTCTCCAGGCAATCCCTGCAAACGCAAATCCAATCCGTCTTCACAACCGCTGCAAAATCACTGGACGTCCAAGAGGTTTCATGCGTCAGTTTGGACTCTCTCGTATCCAGTTCCGCGAAATGGCATCTGCTGGTCTGATCCCAGGTGTGAAGAAAGCAAGCTGGTAAATTGCGGTTACCGGTTAAGTGATTTAGTAAACAAAAATCTGATGGTTACCAGTTCGGGGGTAACCAAAAGATACTTTGCTTCTAAGAAACGGTGGAGGAAAGCAGTTCGCAAGGGCTAAGCTCCTTCGCTGGTAAAGCTAAGTAAAGACAGTTTTAATAAGTTTAAATATTGTCGGGATTTCCCCAAACACTTCCCGATTAATTTAATTCAATTATGACAGATCCAATAGCTGATTATCTCACGAGACTGAGAAATGCAATCATGGCAAAGCATAAGATTGTAGAAGTTCCAGCCTCTAACCTGAAGAAGGAAATCACGAAGATTCTCTTCGACAAAGGTTACATTTTGAACTACAAGTTCATCGAAGAGGGACCTCAGGGCAGCATCAAAATTGCGCTCAAGTATGACCCTCAAACAAAAGTAAGCGCTATTCAGTGCTTGAAGCGTGTTTCTCGTCCAGGTCTTCGTAAGTACACTGGTTACAAGGACATGCCACGTGTAATTAATGGATTGGGTATAGCCGTTGTATCCACATCTAAAGGTGTTATGACAGACAAGGAAGCTTCAGAGCTCAAAGTGGGCGGTGAAGTTCTTTGCTATGTTTATTAATTAAGGAGGATATATAATGTCTAGAATTGGTAAATTACCTATTATTATTCCTGCAGGAGTGACTATTACTCATAAGGATGACATTGTAACTGTAAAAGGTCCTAAAGGCGAACTCAGCCAGTATGTAAACCCTGCAATCAAGGTTACTATTGAGGACGGCAAGTTGACAATGGAGGAGAATGAAGAACTGATGCAGGATAATACAAAGCAGCGCCATGCATTCCACGGATTGTATCGCTCACTTGTGAACAATATGGTTGTCGGTGTATCTGAAGGCTACAAGAAGACGCTTCAGATTGTCGGCGTTGGTTATCGTGTTTCAAACCAGGGCAATGTTCTTGAGTTCGCACTTGGCTACTCTCACGCGATTATTTTCGAACTTCCTAAGGAAATCAAGGTCGAGACTAAGTCTGAGAGAAATCAGGATCCTCTTATCATGCTCGAGTCTTGTGACAAGCAGTTGCTTGGACTCGTTTGTGCTAAGATCCGTTCTTTCCGCAAGCCTGAGCCATACAAGGGCAAGGGTATTCGCTTCCAAGGCGAGGTGATCAGAAGAAAGTCTGGTAAGTCTGCAAGTGCTAAATAATTAAAATTGACAAGAGTATGATTACAAAGATTGAAAGACGTATCAAAATTAAATATAGAGTACGCAATAAGATTTCTGGTACTGCTGAGCGCCCTCGCATGAGTGTGTTCAGAAGCAATAAGCAGATTTACGTACAGGTGATTGATGATGATGCTCAGAAGACACTCGTTGCCGCATCATCCCTTGGTCTTGAGAAGATGAACAAGTCAGAACAGGCTGAGAAGGTTGGCGAAATGGTTGCAAAGAAGGCGCTTGAGGCTGGAATTACAGCTGTGGTGTTCGACCGTAATGGTTACCTGTATCATGGTAGAGTTAAGAAGGTGGCTGATGCTGCCCGTAATGCAGGACTTAAATTTTAAATACGATTATGGTAAATAGAGTTAAAGTACAAAACGATGCTGAGCTGAAAGACCGCTTGGTTGCTATTAATCGTGTTACTAAGGTTACTAAGGGTGGTCGTACATTCACATTCGCAGCCATCGTTGTTGTAGGTGATGGTAACGGCGTGATTGGCTATGGTCTTGGTAAGGCTGGTGAAGTGACTGCAGCTATTGCTAAGGGCGTAGAGGCTGCTAAGAAAAATCTGGTGAAGGTTCCTGTGCTGAAAGGTTCTGTTCCTCATGAGGCATTTGCAAAGTATGGTGGCGCTCGTGTGCTCATCATGCCAGCTTCTGAAGGTACAGGAGTGGTTGCAGGTGGTGCTATGCGTGCCGTGTTTGAGAGTGTTGGTATTACTGACGTCCTCGCGAAGTCTAAGGGTTCTTCCAACCCTCACAACCTTGTGAAGGCTACAATTGAGGCTCTTGCTAACATGCGCGATGCAAAGACCGTTGCACAGAACCGTGGTGTTAATTTGACAAAAGTATTCAAAGGATAAAGAGAAGAAATCATGGCAACAATCAAAATTAAGCAGGTAAAGGGTCAGGCTGGTCGTCCTATCGATCAGAAGAGCACGCTCGAATCTCTTGGCCTCGGAAAGATTAACAGGGTCGTTGAGCGTGAGGATTCTCCATCTTTGCGTGGTATGATTCGCAAGGTTGCTCACCTTGTTGAGGTTATTGACTAACGTATTAACACATTAAAATTAGATTAAAATGGAATTATATAATTTGCAACCCGCTGCTGGCGCAACCCATAATAGCAAGCGTGTAGGTCGTGGCTACGGCTCAGGTAAAGGCCGCACTTCTACTCGTGGTCATAAGGGTGCCAAGGCACGTTCCGGTTATAAGAAGAAGATTGGTTTTGAGGGTGGTCAGATGCCACTCCAGCGCCGTGTGCCAAAGTTCGGATTCAAGAACATCAACCATGTTGAGTACAAGGCTGTGAATCTTGATCTGATTCAGAAACTCGCAGAGGAAAAGAATCTTGCTAAGATCGGCATTGAAGAGCTGATTGCAGCAGGTTGGGTGAACAAGAACCAGCTTGTCAAGGTGCTTGGTCGCGGTGAACTCACTGCTAAGGTTGATGTTGAAGCTCATGCTTTCTCTGCTTCAGCTGAGGCTGCAATCAAAGAAAAGGGTGGAAACGTTGTAAAACTCTAAACTAATGGGCAAAGTAATTGATAAACTTCAGAATATCAAGCTTGTTAAGACTTTGACTAACATCTGGCGTATTGAGGATCTGCGTTCGCGTATCCTCATCACGCTGTTGTTTGTCGCTATCTACCGCTTCGGATCTTATGTGGTGCTTCCTGGCATTGATACAGAGGCACTCCAGGGACTCCGTACTCAGACAGAAGGCGGTCTGATGTCACTTCTTGATATGTTCTCTGGTGGTGCCTTCTCTAAAGCTTCAATCTTTGCGCTTGGAATCATGCCTTACATCTCTGCATCCATCGTGATGCAGCTGCTTGGCATTGCTGTTCCATACTTCCAGAAGATGCAGCGTGAAGGAGAAAGCGGACGCCGTAAAATGAGTCAGTACACTCGTTATTTGACTGTGCCTATCCTTGTATTCCAAGGTATTTTCTATCTGATCAACCTGAAGACCACAACCGGCGGAGCATCGCTCTATTCCTCTTTGGATTGGAACATGTTTATCCTCTATGCAACAATCATTCTTGCTGCGGGTAGTATGTTCGTGCTCTGGTTGGGTGAGCGTATCACTGATAAGGGTATCGGTAATGGTGTATCCATCATCATTATGATTGGTATCATCGCACGTTTCCCAGATGCAGTGATGCAAGAACTCAAATCCCGTTTTGCGGATGGTCAAGGTGGTCTTGTGATGTTCCTTGTTGAGATTGTATTGTTCCTCGCAGTCATTGCTGCGGCAATCCTTCTTGTGCAGGGTGTACGTCAGGTTCCAGTCAATTATGCGAAGAAGATTGCTGGTGCACGTCAGATTGGCGGCGCACGTCAGTATATCCCTCTGAAGCCATACGCTGCCAATGTGATGCCTATCATCTTTGCGCAGGCCATCATGTTCATTCCTGTAACATTGGCACAGCTTTCTGGTAGTAAGTTGAATCCAGTAGTGATGCAGTTGATCGATAATGAGAGCTTTATCTACAATCTGATTTTTGCTGTTCTGATCATTGTGTTCACTTACCTCTATACAGCTATTACCATTAATCCTGTGCAGATGGCAGAAGACATGAAACGCAACAATGGCTTCATCCCAGGCATCAAGCCAGGTAAAGATACCGCTGATTATATCGATAAGATTATGTCGCGTATCACATTCCCAGGCTCGTTGTTCTTGGCACTCATTGCCATCCTTCCCGCTTTTGCAGGACTCTTTGGTGTACAGAGAGAGTTTGCCGCATTCTTTGGCGGTACTTCGCTCCTGATTCTCGTTGGTGTTGTGCTTGACACACTGATGCAAATCGAGTCACACCTGATGATGCGTCATTATGACGGACTGTTAGATACGGGTCGTGTTCGTGGCGAACACTAAGCATGCTTCTATAAGATGGTATATCTTAAAACTGACGAAGAGGTCGAACTTCTCAGGGAGGCAAATTTACTAGTTGGGCGGACATTGGCGGAATTGGCGAAAGTGATTGAGCCAGGTGTCACGACGAAACAGCTGAACGAAATAGCTGACACGTTCATCCGTGATCACGGAGCGATACCCACCTTCTTTGGATTCCCCAATCCATATGGAGGACCATTTCCTGCCAGTATCTGCACATCAGTTAACCACCAGGTGGTTCACGGCATACCCAATGAAACGCCGTTGAAAGATGGTGACATCGTGTCCATCGACTGTGGCACACAACTGAATGGATATTGTGGCGATTCCTGTTATACGTTTGCTGTTGGCAGTGTCCCAGAAGAAGTCCGGAAGTTGTTGACGACAACCAAAGAAGCGCTATACAAAGGTATTGAACAGGCAGTTGTCGGTCATCGGTTGGGAGACATATCATACGCGGTTCAGTCCCATTGTGAGGCTCAAGGCTATGGAGTAGTTCGAGAGTTTGTGGGACATGGCATCGGGAAAAAAATGCACGAAGATCCTCAAGTGCCGAACTATGGCAAAAGAGGAAATGGCATGTTGCTGAAGAATGGTCTTTGTATTGCCATTGAGCCGATGATTGCGATGGGAACAAAGGACATCTATATGCAAGAAGACCGGTGGGGTATCGTCACAAGGGATAAGAAGCCCGCAGCGCATTATGAACATTCTGTTTGTGTTCGTAAAGGAAAGGCCGACATCCTCTCGTCGTTTGAAGAAATTGAAAAAGTATTAAGAGATAAATCTTTATAAAGTATGGCTAAACAGTCTGCTATCGAACAAGATGGAACTATCGTTGAGGCATTGTCCAACGCAATGTTTCGGGTAGAATTGGAAAATGGTCATGAGATTATCGCTCATATCTCTGGCAAGATGAGAATGCACTACATTAAGATTCTTCCAGGTGATAAGATTCGAGTAGAAATGTCTCCATATGATCTTTCTAAAGGTCGAATAGTATTCAGATATAAATAAAATCACAATATGAAAACAAGAGCATCATTGAAGAAGCGTACACCTGAGTGCGTAATCGTAAGACGTAAAGGTCGTCTGTTTGTTATTAACAAGAAGAATCCTAAGTACAAGATGCGTCAGGGATGATTCTTTGGTAAGAAATTGAAATAAAAGTAAGATATGGCAATAAGAATTGTAGGTGTAGACCTCCCACAAAACAAGAGAGGTGAAATTGCGCTCACATACATTTTTGGTATTGGACGCAGCAGCGCTGGCAAAATCCTCGATAAGGCTGGCGTAGATAAAGACATTAAGGTAAAGGACTGGAACGATGAACAGGCCGGTAAGATTCGTGCGGTGATTGCTGCCGAGTACAAGGTGGAGGGTGACCTCCGTTCAGAGATTCAGCTGAACATCAAGCGTCTGATGGATATCGGTTGTTATCGTGGCATCCGTCATCGTCTTGGCCTTCCCGTACGCGGTCAGAGCACAAAGAATAATGCTCGTACTCGCAAGGGTAAGAAGAAAACAGTTGCAAACAAGAAAAAGGCTACTAAATAATCGTTAGAGATATGGCAAAGAAAACAACTACTGCGAAGAAGAGAAACGTCAAGGTTACCGCAGAGGGTCAGCTTCATGTACACTCTTCCTTCAATAACATCATTGTTACTTTGGCTAACAGTGAAGGTAATGTTATCTCTTGGTCTGCAGCCGGTAAGATGGGTTTCCGCGGCTCAAAGAAGAACACTCCTTACGCTGCTCAGATGGCGGCTCAGGATTGTGCTAAGGTGGCTTTCGACCTCGGTCTCCGCAAGGTGAAGGCTTACATCAAGGGTCCAGGCAATGGCCGTGAAGCTGCTGTGCGCGGTTGCCATGCCGCTGGAATTGAAGTGACAGAGATTATCGACGTTACTCCACTTCCACACAACGGATGCCGTCCTCCAAAGAGAAGAAGAGTTTAATCATTACAATTATGTCATTTGCCAACGAGTTCGTTTTGTCGCATCTTTCCTTTCTGCGGCTGCTGCTGAGAACTGCATGGCATTAAACATTAAGAATAAATATGGCTAGATATATTGGACCAAAATCAAGAATCTCTCGTCGTTTTGGCGAGGCTATCTTTGGACCAGACAAGGTTTTGTCTAAAAAGAATTATGCTCCTGGTCAGCATGGCAACAACCGTCGTAAGAAGACTTCTGAGTACGGTCTCATGCTTGCTGAGAAGCAGAAGGCTAAGTACACTTATGGTGTGCTCGAACGTCAGTTCCGCAACCTTTTCGAGAAGGCATCTAAGAAGTCTGGTGTGACAGGTGAGATCCTTCTTCAGCTTCTTGAGTCTCGTCTTGACAATGTGGTGTTCCGTCTTGGCATTGCGCCCACTCGTGCTGCAGCTCGCCAGCTCGTAAGCCACAAGCACATTGTTGTTGACGGTCAGGTTGTGAATATTCCTTCCTACACAGTTCAGCCTGGTCAGATTGTTGCTGTTCGTGAGAAAGCCAAGAGCCTTGAGGTGATTGACGCTGCCCTCGCTGGTTTCAACCACAGCAAGTACTCATGGATTGAATGGGACGAGAACGTGAAGGGTGGTAAGTTCCTCCACATGCCTGAGCGTGCAGACATTCCTGAGAATATCAAGGAGCAGATGATTGTCGAGTTGTACTCTAAATAATAAAATATAATCAAATGGCGATATTAGCATTTCAAAAACCAGAAAAAGTAGTAATGTTGGAAGCCAACGACAAGTACGGAAAGTTCGAATTCCGTCCGTTGGAACCAGGTTATGGTATTACCATTGGTAATCCTCTCCGTCGCATTCTGCTTTCCTCTCTGGAAGGTTATGCCATCAACACAATCCGTATTGCGGGCGTGGAGCATGAGTTTTCAACCATTCCAGGTGTGAAGGAGGATGTAACCAACATTATCTTGAATCTGAAGCAAGTCAGATTCAAGCAAGTCGCTGATGGTTTTGAGTCTGAAAGGATTTCAATTTCCATCGAGAATTCAACCGAGTTTAAGGCTGGAGATATCAACAAGTACCTCAGTGGATTTGGAGTGTTAAACCCAGATTTGGTAATTTGTCATTTGGATCCTCAGGCAACCTTGGAGATGGAATTGAGTATTAACAAAGGTCGTGGATATGTTCCTGCTGACGAGAACCGCGAGTTCTGCAAGGAGATTAACGACATTGCCATCGACTCAATCTACACTCCTATCCGCAACGTCAAGTTCGCAGTCGAGAACTACCGTGTGGCTCAAAAGACCGACTATGAAAAGTTGGTGCTTGAGATTACCACCGATGGTTCCATCCATCCAAAGGACGCACTTCGTGAGGCGTCAAAGATTCTGATTTACCATCTCATGCTATTCTCCGACGAGAAGATTACGCTCGAGAACACTGATTTCGATGGTAACGAAGAGTTCGATGAGGAAGTATTGCGTATGCGTCAGTTGCTGAAGACCAAGCTTGTCGATATGGATCTCTCTGTTCGTGCCCTCAATTGCTTGAAGGCTGCGGATGTGGAGACTCTTGGCGACCTCGTACAATTCAACAAGACCGATCTGCTCAAGTTCCGCAACTTCGGTAAGAAGTCACTCACAGAGCTTGACGACTTGCTTGAGAGCTTGAACCTGTCGTTCGGAACAGATATTTCTAAGTATAAATTAGACAAAGACTAATCAAAAATGAGACACAATAAGAAATTCAACCATCTGGGTCGTAAGCATTCTCACCGCAAGGCGATGCTTGCCAACATGGCAATCTCGCTCATCATGCACAAGAGAATCACCACTACGCTTCCCAAGGCTAAGGCTCTTCGTGTATATGTTGAGCCACTGATTAATAAATCAAAGGATGACACGACTCACTCTCGTCGTGTTGTGTTCAGCTACCTTCAGAACAAGTACGCCATCAGCGAACTCTTTAGTACGATTGCTACAAAGGTGGCAGACCGTCCAGGTGGCTACACTCGCATCATCAAGTTGGGCAATCGTCCTTCTGACGATGCTGAAATGGCATTCATCGAGCTTGTTGACTTCGATGAGAACATGGCAAAGACTGAGGCTAAGAAGACTCGTACTCGTCGTTCTCGTAAGTCTTCTGCTAAGACAGAGGCTCCTGCTGAAGCTCCTAAGGCTGAAGCAACAGAAGAGGCTCCTGCAGCAGAAGCTCCTGCTGAAGCTCCCGCAGAAACACCTGCAGAGTAATTCATTGCCAAAAACATATCTTGCAGACCGCATGCTATCCCAGCGTGCGGTCTTTTCTTTTGCTTTTTTTGTCTTTGGGGAACTTTTTCTTGTCATTTTTTGAATTAGTGAAGGAAAGTTTGTGTTCGTTCAGCGATTTTTTAGTAGTTTTGCAGGCGATATTAACCTGTTTATGCGAAAGGACAATGAAAACAATCTCTAAATTCTGCCTCCTGCTGCTCCTGTTATGCATTGTCAAGACAGCGAAGGCTGATGATGAGCAAGACCTTTATTTGATTGGTCTTGAAGATGGTGCTTACACGCCACTCGTCATCTCTAACCTACGAAGCTTGAGCTTCACCCAGACACAGGAAGAAGCCTCGGATGGCTCCTCTGTTTACGTCAATCACATGTCTGCCAACTACCAAGATGGCACTTCTAAAGTCTTTGATTTGTCGGCTTATGCCTCGATGAAGTTCGACACTGCTCCTTCGGCAATTCTTGACCTCAATGCTGAGATGCCTGCGACAAATGCTATCATGTTTGATGGTAAGCAACTGATTGCCCAACGTGCTGGTGTGTTGAAAATTTATGGCATTGATGGTCGTCAAGTGTCGGTGAATGCCGTGGCTGTTGGTGAGCGTGTGGGGCTTCTGACGTTGCCCTCAGGTATGTATATTGTTCAATTGGCTGGAACCTCTGCCAAAATACTTGTGAAGTAATATGAAACAGACGATACACACCCTTGTTCTGCTCCTCATGTCTTCAGTGGCACGTGCCCAAGTGCAGCAGCTTCCAGAGAAAGTCTATGTGCATCAGGAATCGCAGCATAAGACAACCATCCATCCACGTGCCTACCTCCAGCAGATGGGCATCGTTCATCGAGATGTGACTGTCTTGAAAGGACGGAGTGACTCCTTGCGTTTTGTATTGGCCGACGGGCAGAACGTGGACTATTTGCTGAGAGAGACCGACAGTATCACTTTCTATGCGCCAGATGCGTTGATGCGTGCTCATCTTGCCTATCACGACAAGAACTACAGCAAGTCCTATCCCACCTATGCCGATGACTATCGTAACAATGCAGGATGGAATAACCGCACCACCTGGCAGCTTGCCAACGTGCATGACCCTACAGTCATGAAAGCCGCTGATGGCTATTATTATATGTCGCAGACCGATGCAGGTTTTGGCAATCCTCAGTCTGGCAAAGGCCATTTCTATGTGCGTCGTTCCAAAGATCTCATCAAGTGGGAGCCTGCCAGCAGCTATAATAACTCGATGGTTTTGCCTGAGAAGACTCCGGCATGGTTGCTCGATTCCATCAATGCCGTTCGTGCCCGTCGTGGACTGGCTGCTATTGCGGCTGCCGACTTGGATGGAATTGGGTATTGGGCGCCTTGCACGCGTAAGGTGAACGATCACCTCTATCGCATGTATTACAGTATTGTCGTGGGCAACTGCATTAAGACGGGCAGTGCCACTTTCGATGGCAGTTGGAACGAATCCTCATGGATAGGACTGGCTGAAACCACAGACCCTGCTTCAGGCAAGTGGGTAGATAAGGGTGGGGTGCTTTGTTCTGCTTCTGACAAGGGAAAGAGTGCCTATGCCCGTAGCAGTGAGAGTGACTACAACGCCTATTGCCGCTTCAATGCCATTGACCCCTCTTTCATCATCACTCCTGCAGGTGAACACTGGCTCATCTATGGTTCCTGGCATAGTGGCATCGCTGCCATCCAGCTCGACCCTGAAACAGGTAAGACTCTCCAGCCATTAGGTGACCCATGGAACATCGGCACTGGTCAGACAACGACTTATGGAAAGTTGATTGCCACACGTAACAAGAGCAGCCGCTGGCAAGGTTCTGAAGGTGCTGAGGTGATATACAACCCTGAAACAGGCTACTATTACCTCTTCCTTGCTTACGATGGACTTGATGTGCCTTACAATACTCGCGTGGTGCGTTCCAAGAATATAGATGGTCCTTATCAAGGTAAGAATGGCGCGAATGTGACGACTGCAGGTGGTGACGCATACCCTGTTTTGACCCATCCATATCAGTTCAGCAGCAAGGTGGCGAACGATGGTTGGGTGGGCATCAGTCATTGTGCCGTATGGGACGATGGACAAGGCAACTGGTTCTTCTGTAGCCAAGGCCGCAAGCCCAACGACTATAAGGATGGTTCTTGGGCTCCAAATGCCATCATGATGGGACATGTGCGTCGCATCTATTGGACTAGCGATGGATGGCCAGTTGTGTCGCCAGAGCGTTATGCAGGGGTAGAGGATGCGCTGATTTCAGTCGATGATCTCGAAGGTACTTGGGAACTCATCGACCTCACCTATGACTATGGCAAGATGAAGACCTCTTCTGCTTTGACTATCAAAAAGTCCACCATCAGCGAGAATCGTGTATCCCTAAGTGGCGCGCTTTCTGGCAGTGCTGTGTTCGATGCCGAGAAGAATATCCTGAAAGTCACTGTTTCAGGCACCACTTTCTCCCTCAATGTGGCACGTGAACTCGATTGGGAAGCCTCTGCTCGTAAGTCAACCATCGTGATGGCAGGCTATCGCACCAACACCCAAACTTACTGGGCGAAGAAAACCCAATAGTTCTTTTTGCCCTTTCATGGCAGTTCTATGTTCAAGCGCCGCGAACTCAGGTTCAAGGCGCTTGAACTTGTATTTTATGGTGCTGCCAAATAGCCAATCGACCCTCAAGAAGCGGGTCGGTCATCGTCAGGAAGCAGGTGAACCATCGTCAAGAAGCAGGTGGAACAAAAATGAGAGGACATGTGAACTTTGGTTAACCTTTTTTGATGAAATCAAGCCGCTGAATTGTTAAATTTAACCCTTACCCCCAAACTTTTAAGATTTTTTTTGTTTATGTGGCGAAAAAGTCGTTTCTTTGCAAACGTTATGAAAGCCTAAGTGGCGATTTGGCCAAATGTTGCCACAAAAAGCTATTCCATGACAAAGATTTGAGTAAAACTTTGCTAAAACATTTCAACAAACTTTAGAAGGACAAACAATCTATTCTAATATTATTATGTTGTATCACTTTCAGAGAAAAAAACTGTACAGACACCTCTTGGTAGGAGGTGCGCTGTGTGCTGCAGGTTTGGGCATGTTCTCTTGTTCTGATCGTTATGACTTAGATGATAAACAACCGTCAGGGTTGGATAACATCTATGGTTATATGCAGAGGAAGGGTAACTTCACCAATTACTTGCATCTGATTGACGACCTTGGTCAGGCAGAGATTCTCTCCAAGACCGGTAGTAAGACAATGTTCATCGCCGACGATGATGCATTTGCTCGGTTCTATGAATCGAACAGCTGGGGCGTGAAGAACTATGGTCAACTCTCGTTGGCCCAGAAGAAGCTTCTGCTCAATTCGTCGATGATTGACAACCCGTACTCTACGAGTATGTTGTCTTCTGCACAGTCAACAGGTTCGTCTGGTCGTCCTGTCAAGGGCGAAGTGTGTCGTCGTTCATCGTCTCAGTCCTTGTTGGACTCAGTGATGGTCATCGCATCTACCGATGAGAAGGGCATCCTGCCTGACAACTCGCTGTTTGATGATGTTCGTGCGAATCATGATTCCATCGTGTTGTTCACCGATGCATCTAACGCTGCTCCGATGATTCACTTCACGGGTAAGTTTGTGACGTCGAACAAGTTGGAGAACACCGATATCGACTTCATCTACAACCAGCCTGAAGGTACCTTCAAGTCTGATGACGTCTATATCAACGACTCCAAGGTGATTGATGCCAACATTTTCTGTAAGAACGGATTTATCCATCAGGTGGACAATGTGGTGATGCCATTGGACAACATGGCAGAAATCATTCGCAAGAATTCGAACATGACGATTTACAGCCGCCTGTTGGAGCGTTTTGCTGCACCAGACGATTCGTTGGCTTTGACCCGCACCTACAATCAGGCAAAGGGTACTAACATTGACACTGTCTTTGTGAAGCGTTACTTCTCCGAGCGTTCTGCAGGTTCTACCATGTCGAACAATGTGCCTTTCCTGGTTGATAAGAACGGTAAGCCATTCGATGATGGTAACACATATCTTAAGTACGATCCAGGATGGAATGGATACCTGCCTTACATCAGTAACGACCGTGAGCCGATGATGGAGGATATGGCTATCATGTTGGTTCCTTCCGATGCCGCTATTACTGATTGGTGGAACAATGGTGGTGGTCAGGTAATTGAGACTTACTATCATACATTGGATGCTACACCTAATTCAGTGCTCGATGACCTGATTCGTGTGAATCAGCTTGCTTCTTTCGCTTCATCCGTTCCATCCAAGTTTGATGGCGTGCTCAATGACGCCAACGAGCCTCTGGGTATCACCAAGGATGATGTGGATAGCGTTTATCGTTGCTGTAATGGTCTGGTGTTCCTCACCAACAAGGTCTTCGCGCCAACCACTTATTCTTCAGTGTTGTTCCCTGCTGTCATTGATACAACAAACTTCAAGATTATCAAAAACGCCATTGATTTCATGAACTATGATAAGTACATCAATTCAATGGTGTCAAGGTATATCTTCTTGCTGCCTACAAATAAGGGTATGCTCTCTTACATTGACCCAGTTTCTTATGGACAGACCCAGTCAAACCTTTGGGAGTTCTATCTTGACCTCTCTAAGGAAGGTGCTGAGCAATTATGTGCGAATGTGTTCACATGTACTTTAAATGATGATGGCACATGGGAAAAGGGTTCCAAGAAAACGACGGTAACAGGCGGTGTAGGAGGTGGACCTAAGAACAAATCGGGTAACTCTCAAATCAAGAATCGTATGGAAGACATGCTCGATAACATTATCGTGGTTGAACCATACGTTCCAGGTAAGAAGTACTATAAGACCAAAGGACGTAACTTCGTGAAGATCGAAGAGGATGGTAGCGACTTCTACGTTTCTGGTTCATTCCAGTGGGAGCGTCAGCAGCCTCTTAAGTCTATTGAGGTGTATGACATGGAAAATGGTAAGGCAATCACCCTCGATGGTGTGGTGATGGGTACACGTCGTTCTGTAGCGACGATTCTTCGTGATACGGAAGTGGATGGTGAACCTGTTTTCACAGAATTCTATAA
The DNA here is from genome assembly GCA_017617805.1 of Bacteroidaceae bacterium. Classification (GTDB taxonomy): domain Bacteria; phylum Bacteroidota; class Bacteroidia; order Bacteroidales; family Bacteroidaceae; genus Minthosoma. Next base: position 14,203 of record JAFZVN010000002.1, read on the forward strand.
TATCGTCAAGGCTTGTGCGCTTGCTACCACCAACTCAAAGGACTCTTGGGCTGCAGGTGATCAGACGCTTGGTAACCTCTTCAACCTGAAAGAAAAGGGTAGTGTGGGTGCTGAGACTTCAACTTCCAGCAAGGCAACCTATCTGCTCAACAACTTCCACTATACTGTATATGCTCCAACAGACGAAGCTATGCAGAAGGCATTTGACGCAGGTCTCCCAACACTGGATGACCTTGAAGCTGCTGAGCTGCTTGACGACTCTCTCGGCATGAAGGCGACAGATCCTGAATCTAATGCTGCCAAGGTATTGGAAGTAATGCTCGATTTTGTGAAGTATCATATTCAAGATAACTCCATCTATATCGACGAGGGTTTCAATTCGGGTGAATACGAGTCTGGTAAGACGGAGCTGATTTCTGCTGTCAACGTGGAAGAGAATACAGACCGCATTGAGAAAGTAGGTGCAGACTCTGTTAGCATCGGAGGTAAAAACTACAAGGTTTCTCAGTGGTTTGACAATGGTTCTGTCAGCTATTACACAGGTGAGTTCTCGCCAGGTCGTCCATACAAACTTCGTGTGAACGTTTCTTCCTCTGGCATGACAGTGACGGACTGCCGCAACGGATATGATAAAAACTCTCATGTGTCTCTTGGTGGCAACACCGCTAATGTAGTCATGAAGGAAGGCATGTACAATCTGATGGCGCGCGAATATTGGTATGGTACTTCCAAGGTGAGCAACCCATGGCAGGCCAATATCAACAATTCATCTTCTGTTGTTGTTCATGCTATCGATGCTCCGCTGATTTATGCAGATGGCAATCACTACGATTCCAATGGTGCATTGACTCCTACACAATTCAAGTATATTTATAAGCCACTTTCGTCCAATAACTAAGCAATATCATGAGAAAGATATTTTCAATACTAATGCTTTTAGCGTGCTTCTGCATCAACGCAAGTGCGCAGGTAAAAGCGGGCGATATTATTAGCGGTCAGGTGTGGGACGATTTCGATCCTCTGATGATGTGTAACGTTGTCGAGGTTGACCACAACAACCGTATCGTAGCCCATGGCGTTACCGATATCAACGGTAACTTCTCTTTCCAGATTAAGAATCCAAAGGACCACATCCGTATCTCTTACATCGGATGTCAGACCGTAACGCTGCCCATCAATAAGAAGGCGTTCGGCCGTATTGTCCTCAAGAGCAATACCGTCCTTCAAGATGTCGTCGTGAAGGCAGTCAAGAAGAGCCAGACCACAGGTCTCTCCATCCCTATGACGGAGATTTCTTCTGCTACCCAGACCATCGACATGAAGGAGTTTGAAGGTCTTGCCATGACCTCCGTCGATGAAGCCCTTCAGGGTCGTATCGCAGGTTTGGATATCGTGCAGAACTCAGGTGCCCTCGGTTCAGGTACTACCATGCGTCTCCGTGGTGTATCTACCCTCTTCGGTGATAATAACCCGCTCGTGGTAGTGAATGGTAACATCCTTTCCAACAATGACTTGGCAGAGTCTTTCGACTTCTCCAATGCCAACGAAGAGCGTTTCGCCGAACTTCTGAATGTGAACCCTGAAGATATTCAGGAAATCACCGTCCTCAAGGATGCTGCAGCCTGCGCTATCTGGGGTTCTCGTGGTGCAAATGGTGTTATCGAAATTAAGACCAAGCGTGGTGCCAAGGGTAAGACGAAGGTGAATTACTCTTATCGTCTCACAGGCCGTTGGCAGTCAGGTGGTTATAAGCTTCTTAATGGTGATGACTACACCATGTATCTGAAGGAAGCTTACTTCAATCCTCGCCAGCAGTCTGGTTTCGCCGACAAGAACTCTTCAGATTTCATGCCTGAAATCGCATACGCTCCAGACTGGTCAGAATATAATATGTATAACGACAACACCGACTGGGTGGATGCCGTGAAGCAGTTTGGTGTTCAGCAGCAGCACTTCCTCTCTCTTGAAGGTGGTGGTGAGAAGGCAAACTTCCGTGTGTCTGGTGGTTATGAGACCAACACAAACTCCGTCATAGCCAATAAGCTTGACCGCTTCACCACACGTGTGGCTCTTGACTACTTTGTATCTGACCGCATCAAGGTGCAGACTAACTTCGACTTCGTTTATACGAACAACGACCGTAGTAACTCAGGAGATATCATGGGAAAAGCCATGAGGAAAATGCCAAACCTCTCTATTTATCGTGAGGACGCAGATGGCAATGACACGGACGAGTATTATACGATGAATAGGTACATTACTAAAGAGACGGGTGTTTATGAGGCCTCTCGTGTTTATCTGAGCGACCAATACGGCATTGTGAACCCGATAGCTGAAGCGTACAACCGTCGCAATCGCGAAAGAAATGTGTCTCTCTCTCCAGAGTTCCTTTTGGGTTATGAGATTTTGGGCACGCAGCCAGAGCAGCATCGTCTCCACTATGATGGTCAGATCAAGTTCGACATCAGCAGCAACGACAATGACTCTTTCATGCCAGGTTGGTTGCTCTCTTCCAATATGTTTGATGACAGTTATAACACTACATCCGCTTCTAACTATAAGAGCCACACGCTTTCAACTCGTCACTCTTTGACCTACACACCTTACTTCAAGAATGAAGGTCACAAACTGCAGGTGATGGGCCGTTATGAGTATTCTCAGGGTAATTCCTCTCGTCAGAATACGGGTACAAGAAATATACCAACAACAGACGACATTAAATCGACTTTGGGGGGTGGTATCATTAGTTCTTTCGGTTCTGAAGCCAATGAATGGAAACGTCAGCACCTGACTTTCCAAAGCCACTATTCCTACAAGGGTAAGTACAGTGTGACAGCCACACTTCGTGGTGACTGCTCCACAGCTTTCGGTCCAGAGCGCCGTTGGGGTTGGTTCCCAGGTCTCTCAGCCCGTTGGAATATCAGTGATGAAAAATTCATGGAACCCGTTAAGTGGCTCACGATGCTGTCTATCCGCCCATCTTGGGGTATTGTAGGTCAGGCTCCTGGTGGTGAAGGCCTCTTCCGCTCTAAGTATCGTAGCGGTAGCAGTTATATGGGTCAGGTTTCTGTATTACCATCTAATATCCGTTTGGCAGGTCTCCGCTGGGCTAAACAGGTTTCTTACCAGATTGGTTTCGACTTTGGATTCTTCGATAAGATTACAGGTGACGTGAACGTTTATACACGTACAACCAGTGATCAGTTGCTTCCAAACTTCAAGATTCCATCTTCTTCAGGTTATACCTCTTTGAGCAATTTCAACAGTGGTTCTCTCCGTGATAATGGTTGGGAACTCAATATCAATGGTAACCAGTTAGTCAAGATTGGTAAGTTCTCAATGGACTTCAACCTCTCAATGGCGAACAACCGTAACCAGATTCTTGAAATGGATGAGACGAAGATGGAGGAGTTGAATGATGAGTTTCAATACAAAAATGAACAATATCTGTCTCGTGTACAATTGCACAGCCCTGTAGGTTCTATCTATGGTTTCCGTTACTTGGGTGTTTACCAGTATTCTGAGTTCACTGAAGAGGAGGTTCCAGGTTTGAGTGGTCCAAACTCCCCAGTGGTTCGCAATGCGGCTGGCGAAGTTGTTTACGATGCCAAGGGTGCACCTAAGTACATGTACTTCAACTATGGTGGCTCGAAGGAATACGCATTCGTAGGTGGTGATGCTATTTACGATGACGTGAACCATGATGGTCAGATCAACGAATTGGATATCGTGTACTTGGGTTCTTCTCTGCCAAAGGCACAAGGTGGTTTCGGTACGAAACTCAACTACAACGGCTGGCAGCTGAACCTTCAGTTCAACTTCCGTTTCGGTCAGAAGATTATCAACAATGCCCGTATGCAACTGGAGAACATGGCTACCAACAACAACCAGTCTATCGCAGTGAACTGGCGTTGGCACAATGAAGGTGATATCACCACCATTCCTCGTGCTGCCACGACACAGACCCAGTTCGATACTTACAACTATTTGGGTTCCGACCGTTTCGTGGAGGATTGCTCATACGTTCGTCTTAACTATGCACAGCTGTCTTACACCTTTAAGCCTGCGTTGCTGAAGACGATCGGTCTGAAGGCACTCCGTGCAAACTTGACGCTCAACAACTTGTTCTGCTTGACCAAGTATTCCGGTATTGACCCAGAGCACCCACAGGGTGGTTACGGTGCAGCAACAGATGGAAGTACGCTGCCAATCTCACGCTCCTTCACATTGGGTGTTAATGTTTCATTCTAATTTAGGTGAATAGTCATGAAAAAGATTAAAAATATCATATACTCTGCAGCAGCATATCTTGCTGTAGGTGTTGGCCTCACCGCTTGTGACATTGACTTGCTTCCTCTCAACGAAGTGGTATATGAGAACTTCTGGACGAACAAGGATGATGTGGAAAGTGTTGTGGCGGCCTGTTACACGTCCCTAATGGACGAGGATTATGTGGAAAGATTGATTGTATGGGGTGAAACTCGTTCTGACAATGTGGCGGCAGGTACCAGTCCTGGTGATGACTTAAGACACCTTTTGAAGGGAAGTCTTAAAACAACAAATACGTATTGTAATTGGAGTTCTATTTATAAAGCAATCAACCATTGTAATGTGGTGCTTCATGAGGCTCCAGCTGTGTTTGAGAAGGATCCAAACTACACGGAATCAGATCTCCGCATTAATATCGCTGAGTGTAAATTCATTCGTGCTTATTCCTATCTGACACTCATCAAGACTTTCAAGGATGTGCCTTTCACTTTTGAAGCGTCTATTGATGACACGCAGCCTTTCCGCCTTCCACAGACGAAGTTCGAAGTGATTCTCGATACACTCATCAATGACATTGAGGGTTGTAAGAACTATGCTCCGAACCGTTACTCAGAGGTGGCCAAGAATACAGGTAAGGTGACTCGTGTTGCTATGTATTCGTTGCTGGCTGAATTGTATTTGTGGCGTGCAGCTGATGTGAATCTGACAAAAGCTCAGCAGAATGTGTACTACAGCAAGTGCATTGAAGCTTGTGACTGGGTGCTCAACTACAAGGTTCAGCAATATGAGGATAATGAGATTGAGGGTCTTGACCTCAGAACGGTAGTGGATAAGGAAGTCTACAAGGAATATGGTTACCCACTGCTTGCCGAAGAAATGACCCCTGGTACGAACAATGGTGGACCTAAAGCCACAAACTCTATTTTCGGTGATGGTGGTTCCTTCGAGACTATCTTCGAGATTACTTATAAGTATCGTGGCGATAACAAGTCGAATGATGCTGTTGACGGTATATATGGCACCTCTTCCAGCTCACAGGCAGTGGTTGGAGCCGAGAAGTTGTTTGAGAGTAAGCCAGACAATAACAGTAGCTACTCAGACAATCGATTGTTCTCAGTTCCATCTGATTATCGTTCCATCGCATCCTTCTATTTCAATGAATCATCTGGTGGATACAATATCTATAAATATACTATTGAAAAGAACGAGGCTGGCGATCCACAACGTGAGTATGGACGTGTAGGAACAGCGTACACCGCAGCGACCCGCACTCAGAGCTATCGTGGTAGTGATCCTGCTAACTGGATTCTCTATCGTCTTACCGAGATTATGCTTATTCGTGCAGAAGCAGAGATAGAAATGGCATTCAATATGGATTCGGCCGAAACTCCTGTGGAGCCAGTTGACACAACCTCTGCAGATACAACTTCTGCACCTGGCAAGATGCGTAAGATAGGCAAACAGTTCCATAATTCTTCTGTGGCTGTTTCTGGTTCTTCTCTTTCTGATCCAGATGAATTGAAACTCGATGCATTCAATTTGATTTCAGCAGTGTATCGCCGTTCGAACCCTGTGGTGAAGACGCAGCCTAAGTATGCTCCAACACAGCCTTCTACGTATGAAGGTTATCACACCCTGCTGATGAATGAGCGCAGACGTGAATTCCTCTTCGAAGGAAAGCGTTATTTTGACCTTGTTCGTGAAGCACGTCGCATTGGCACAACAGAACAATTCAGAAAGGCCATGTCTTCGAAATACACAGATTCTAACGGTGCTGTTGCTGTGAAGATGGTGCAGATGGATTTCATGTATATGCCAGTTCTGAAATCTGAAATGAAAGTGAACCCTGCTCTTATTCAGAACTCATGCTATCTGGATGAAGAGGAAAATATCAAAAACTAAAGCTTTATGAAACAGATAAAATTTAATTTATGGGCTGTAGCCCTGTTCTTCCTCTCGGTGGTTCAGGTCAGCGTGGTAAGCTGTTCTGACGACCCAGGTGTGGAGAACTACTATACAGCTGTCAGAGAATATGCTTCTGACTACCTCCAGAATCGTGAGCAGTTTTCTGAATATGTCCAGATTCTCCAGAAAGCGACTGGTGAGCGTGGTGACCTCCGTTTGGTTGATATGCTCGGAACCTATGGAGCTTATACGGTCTTTGCGCCAACCAATGATGCTATTGACAAGTACCTCCGTTCAAGAGGTTTAAGCTCTGTGGAAGAGTTGTCAAAAGAGGATTGCGACACGATCGCACTGAACTCCATCATTGATGGTAAGGCTTACTTTACAACGGACGATTGCAATGACATGATCTCTAACATGTTGGAGCGCAAGTTGAGATGGAAGTTCCTCTTGGAGTGGGATGCTGCTGCCCAGGATTCCGTTCCTGTGACTTACATCAACACGGCGCATGTATCACATGAGAATGACTCCGTCAGCAATGGTGTGGTACATATCGTGAATGAACTGGTGGACTCCTACAATGGTTTTGTGGCTTCACTGATTCAGGGCGACTCCACTTGTCTTCTGTACACAGCAGCCTTGGAGGTGACGCACATGATTGACTCATTGAACATTGACCAAGATCTTGATTATGGTTGGGCTACTTCTCAGGATCGTATTGACTCTTGTACTTGGACCAACGACAAGCTGTGTATTCCTACTGCCAAGGATTTGAATGGTGGTGGTGGTGAGTACGATAATGTGGCTTATCCTGAAAAGCGCTACTTCAACTTTACCATTTTCGTATGTCCTGACTCCATTCTGAAAGCGAAGTATGGCATTGAGACCATCGATGACCTCCGTGCCAAGGCGCGTGAGCTCTATGAGCCAGTTTATCCAGAGGATGCAGATGTGACGGATGAGACAGACCGTCGCAACTACCTTAACCGCTTCATCTCTTATCATATCTTGAATCGTAATGGCGCTTATTATAAGTTGACTCCATACGATGGCGGTAGTGGTAATCTGCAATACAACTTCAACCGTCGTAAGTATGATATGAATGACTGGTATGAGACATTGATGCCTTATTCACTGATGAAGTTCTCCTTCCCATCGGGTTCTCAGTCAGGTCTTTACATCAACCGTCGTGGTGTTCAGTCACGTGCAGATGAGCGCGGTGTGTTTGTGCCAGGTACGAAAGTGATGGATCCTTCAAGGTTCCCTGATACCAAGTTTGATGGAACAAATGGTCTCTATCACTATATTGATGGTATCGTGGCATACGACAAGGAGATGCAGGAAGTGGTCATGAATGACTGCATGCGTATGGATGGCACGACGTTGTCTCCTGACTTCATGACCCTCTTGACGGATGGCCAGACGGCACGTGGTCACTATTGGCGTAATGGTGAACGCTACTCTTCGGCTGTCAACAGTGGTGTGGCTGCAAGTAATCCAAACCGAAGTGTCGGCTTCAAGCCTGGTAAGGCTCGTAACTTCTCATATAGTGAAAATACTCACATGCATGTTCGTGGCCGTTCTTTGTGGTTCTGGTCTTACGAGGGCGATGAGCTTATCTTCAAAGGACGTTATGATGTGACCATCAAGTTGCCGCCTGTTCCAGCTGGAACTTACGAGGTACGTATGATGACTTGCGTAGGCTTCGCTACTCGAGGAATTATCCAGTACTACTTGGGTGCTGATCCTAAGAATTTGGAGCCTCAGGGCATTCCATTCGATATGCGTCCTGGTGGCCGTACCCTATTTGGATGGAAATCGGATGATGACCTTGGTGATGACGATGCCATCACGGCTTTTGACAAGTCTATCCACAACATTGGTTGGATGAAGGGACCAAAGTGTTACCATTGTGGTCATAAGTCCAGTTTCGAGTCCAGTTCTACGACGATGCGTGGTCAGGACAACACGATTCGAAAGGTGGTGGGTACCTTTGTTTCTGATGGTCGAACGGATCGCTATATGCGTATCCAGCAGAAGATGGAGTCAGAGAACAACGAGTTGAACTTTGACTATTTGGAAATCTGTCCAAGTTCTGTTTATAACAATGAGTATTTTGCAGAACCTCTTTGGTAAATAACAATCTGCTTGTCTCGTCTGCTCAGACGAGTGGGCGAGACAAGCTCCTAATAAGTATAAATATATGAATAAGATAAAAAATACATTCCGTGCAGGATTTGCGATAGCAGCAGGGCTGGTTGCTATGTACTCATGTACTGACACGTGGAATGACCACTATGAGACTGCGGCAATGCTCAATTATGACGGCACGACCATGCAGGCATTGGAGGAGAATGCTTCAGACTTCGCCAAGGTGGTCAAAGCGTATGGTTATGATCGCGAACTTGCTTCAGACAATGTCTATACTGTTTGGGCTCCTGCTAATGGTTCGTTTAACATCTCCGATTATATTGATTCTAATGGCAAGATGATAGCGGACTCTACTGACGTGGTAAAGGAATTTATCAAGAATCACGTAGCCCGTTATGCTCTCTCGCTCAACGCTGAAGACCAAATTTTCAGTCTGATGAATGAAAAGAAAGCAACTATGACTGCTGATGGTTTGTTTGGTAGTGCACGTATCACGAAGAAGAACTTATCATGCAAGAATGGTATTCTTCATGTGATTGATGCAGCTTCTCCCTACAGTTATAACCTGTTTGAATTGATCTACAAGCAGTATCGTGAGGAAGATACTCCAGGAAAGGACACCCTTTCTCTCTATGCTTTCCTGTATGATCCAGAGAACAACCAAGACTCTCTGATTGAGAACAAGTCGGTGAGCCGTGGTGTGGACGAAAATGGTGATAAGATTTGGGTCGATTCTTTCGTGATGCGTAACAATACCATCTTGAAGAATGTGGATGCCAAACTGTATGAAGAGGACTCTAGTTTCATCGCTATCCTTCCATCTGCCAAGGCATGGGCTGAGCGTTACAAGATTGCTGAGAGCCTGTTGAAGTTTAACCCTGTGGAGGATTCCCGCACTCCAGGTGCTTGCGATTCTCTCCAGCGTCACTATGCCAACCACTTCGCTATGACAGACTTGTTCTTCAATAAGAATGCTAATGAGCATTGGCAGGATTCATTGAAATCGACTCTCTATAAAGGTATGCCTTGGTATGAGCATGTGTATTACAGCAAGATGCCAAAGGATTTGCCAGAAGATACGGAATTGAATGATATCCTTGCCAAAAGTGGTACTCCTTTTGAATGCTCCAATGGCGATGGCTATTTGGTGGATGAATATCCTATGTCTGAATATGAGCAGTTCTTCAAGAAAATCAAGGTGACTGCTAATTCAAGAAGTATTAACCTTGATCTCGATTCTAAAGGTAAAACGAAGTTTACCAGTAACGTGAGTGAAACCTTTAGATCTTCATCTGGTACTTATACATCATTTGTGCGTGACACATTAACTAATGAGATTATCGATAGAAAGAGCATCAATTACAATTATGTAGATATCGTTCCTTCTACTAAGTCTGTGAACCCCTTAGTGGGCTTCGATATTCCGAACACATTGTCTGGCACTTATGATCTATATGTTGTCACTTGCCCCATCTGGTTGAGCACTGATTATGCCAATATTGAAGATTCTTTGTGGGATGCACGCCCATATCGTTTCTATGCATATGTATTCGAGCGTGATGATACCGATAAGAACATGGGTGAATATCCTTCGTCGGCTCCTCGCTTGGATAATCCTGCTACAGGTGAAAACTACTTCGAGACAAGAGGTTTGACATACGGGGAAGATGGTCACATCATCGTGAATGATACGACTTATCTGGGTTCATATACCTTCAAGAATGCCTACTATGGTCGCAATGATGAGGGTGTTGTAATCCAGTTCCAGACATACATCACTTCTAAGCAGACAGACCTGTACTCTCGTGAGATGCTCATCAGCTCCATCATTCTGAAACCACGCGATGGAAAATCAGAAGAAGTGGTGGTTCCTGTAGCAGAAGAGGCTAAAATGAGAAAAAGTTCTAAGTTGACAACTTCAAATACACGTAATTAATATGCAGCACTTCAATAAATACGGAATCGCAGCACTGATGTGCTTCCTGGGTACGGCTCTTCCAGTAGTCGCACAGGATGAGGTACAAGAGGAGGTTACAACCGAGGTGGCTGCCCCAGTTAAGAAAATCAAACCGGCGAAGAATTACCCCACTATAGAGGTGAAGGGTACGGTGGTGGATGCTGTGACAGGCGAACCACTCCCCGGTGCTCAGATTCAGGCCTTCAACAACAGATATTATACAGCCATGGCTGGCGAAAATGGTGAATATACCATTCAAGTGCCTAAGTTCGTGACTGCATTGACTGTGAAGTTGCAGGGTTATAATCTGAATAATGTGTCTATCAACGGTCGTACTACAGATGTGAATGTCCGCCTGCAATCAGATCTTCTGAAGGCTGATTACACCACGAATGCGACTGCTCGCAAGTCAGTTTCTGCTGACAACTTTGATAATACTCCTTCCATCACCATTGATCAGGAGATTCAGAATTCGTTAGGTGCCGACATTCGCACCATTCAGCGTTCTGCTAATCCAGGCCAGGGTGTCTCTATGTTCATCAACGGTTTGAACTCTCTGAATTCCAATGCCCAGCCTCTGGTCATTGTGGACAATGTGATTTTTGATCCAATGTATGATACGGAGATGTTGCACACAGGCTATTTCAACAACCTGCTGCAAGGTATCAATGTGGATGACATTGAGTCTGTAGAGGTCCTGAAGAATGGTACCGCTATCTATGGTGCTAAGGCTGCCAATGGTGTACTGGTCATTAAGACCAAGCGCTGCCGTTCGATGGCAACTCGCATCGATGTGAACATCAGCGGAGGTGTAGAATTGAGACCTAAGACCATCGACTTGATGAATGCAGGTGAATATCGTTTGTACGCATCTAACTTGTTGCAGACAGCCGATACAAAACTGACTGAGTTCAAGTTCTTGAACACCGATCCGAATTACTATTATTATAATATGTATCATAATGATACGGATTGGAACAAGGAAGTGACGAGAACAGCATGGACACAGAACTACGGTATTGCCATTCAAGGTGGTGATGATATTGCTAAGTATAACCTCTCTGTAGGTTACATGGATGCTAAGTCAACCCTTCAGCGCAACGACATGCAACGTTTCAATGTACGTTTCAATACGGACATCGTGCTGAACAAGTGGTTCTATACCCAGTTCGACGCCAGCTACACCAACGTGACTCGTGACTTGAGAAGCGATGGTTGGGCTAATGGTCAGATGTTGCAAGCTTTGGCTTCTCCATCTTCTTTGGCAAATATCAAAGCTCCATTCTTGACACCCTTTGATTTCTCGACGGATGGTAAGAAGTCAGCCTTCCTTGCTGATGCAGATGATTATATGTATGAGGTGTTGGGAAGTAGGGGTTCTATCGCTAACCCTGTCGCTATTCTCGAGAATGGTGAGGCGAAGAACAAGAACCATACGGACTGCACCATGATTAACATTGCTATCGCTCCAACGTGGGAGCCAACGAAGGACTTCTCACTCACAGAGCGTTTCAGCTATACGATGCAGAGCTTCGATGAGGCTTATTTCACGCCAATTATTGGTATGCCTAACTATACGGTAGCAGGTAGCCAGGGTGAAACGGAGAACACGAAGTACTCTCTGTTCTCGAAGCACAATGCTGTGTTCTCAGACACACGTGCTGACTGGAATATCCTTTCTAACGGTGCTCATCGTCTGGAATTGTTAGGTGGTATTCGTTTTATGAACGATACGTTCACGGCTTCTTATCTCTATGGTGATAACACGGGTAATGATAAGACTCCTAATAACACTAGCAGCCAGCGTTCAAAGAAGATTCCTGGAACTGATACGAACTGGAGATCTCTTGCTTACTATGCAAATGCCGACTATAACTACATGGAGAAGTACTACGTGAGTGGTCAGCTCTCGATGGAGACCTCTTCTCGCTTTGGTAAGGATGCAGGCGGTCTTAAGTTATTCGGTGTGGCATGGGGTGTATTCCCATCTGCTCAGGCTGCTTGGGTAATGACCAATGAAGATTGGTTCCGTCCCAACAGATACGTGAACATGCTGAAGTTGAATGGTGGCTTTGAGTCTGTAGGTAACGATGCGATTGACAACTCAGCAACGCTGACGTATCTTGCATCTTCTTTGATGCTTGGTAATAATGTTTCCACGATTGGTCTTGCCAACATCGGTAATCCCTCTCTCCATTGGGAAACCACGAATCGTTTTAATGTGGGTATGGAAGGTAATTTCTTTGACAACCGCTTGAATCTGAAGTTTAACTACTTCTTCTCCAAGACAAACAATCTGGTGACACTCGGTACTTTGGCATACGTGGCTGGTCTGACAGACTACTATACCAACGATGGTTCTTTGAAGAACAATGGTTTTGATGCTGCTTTCAATGCGAAGGTGATCAACGAGAAGAACTTTAAGATGGAAGTAGGCGCAAGCATCGGTCATTACAAGAACACGCTGAAGAGTTTGCCACAAGGGATGACCTCCTTTGAATCAACCATTTACGATGGTACCATTCTTTCTGAGGTGGGTCGTGCAGCTGGTGTCTTTTATGGCTACAAGACAGATGGTGTTTATAAGGATTCTGAAACAGCGGCCGCTGATGGCAAGTTCATCCGTGATGACTCGAACAATCCTGTTTACTTCGGTGCAGGTGATGTGAAGTTCGTGGATAAGGATGGTAATGGTGAAATCAATGCTGATGACCGTTATGTGATTGGCGATCCTAACCCTGACATTTTTGGTAACGTCAATCTAAAGTTCCACATAGGTCAGCACTGGACATTGGCAACCAACTTCAAGTATTCTGTGGGCAATGATATTTACAACTATCAGCGCGCGATGCTTGAAAGCGGATCCAACTTCATCAACCAGACGACTGCTGTCAACCGTCGTTGGATGGCAGAAGGTCAGGTGACAGACATTCCTAAGACTGTGTATGGCGACCCCATGGGTAACAGCCGTTTCTCAGACCGTTGGATTGAAGATGGTTCTTTCTTCAAGATGAAGAATGTGACCCTCTCTTACAGAGTGCCAATCCAGAATGAGTACATTCAGGGCCTCACCTTCTGGGCTGCAGCAAATAACCTCTTCACGCTGACGAAGTATTTAGGCACAGACCCAGAGCTCTCTTGCCGCAATGGTGTTCTCTATCAGGGCATTGATGCAGGCTACCTCTCTTCTGGTCGCAGCTTCCATCTCGGTGTTAAGATTAACCTCTAATTCGTATTTATCATGAAATTGAAATCTATTATAGCATGTGGTCTGCTCCTGCTCGGAGTTGGGGCAGCCACTACATCTTGCGAGGATATGTTCACGGCAGAGAACACTCTCGTAACGACTGACCTTGCTCCGAAGGATACGCTCTACCAGATGATGGGTATTGTGAAGCGTATGCAGAAGTTGGCCGACCGTACTGTGTTGTTGGGTGAAATTCGTGCTGACCTGGTGGAGGTGGATCCTCTGCATGCATCAGTTGACATCCAAGAATTGGCTTCCAACAGTGTTTCAATCAATAATATCTATAACAAGCCTGCTGATTACTATGCAGTCATTAACAACTGTAATATCTATCTCGCTGGTGTGGATACGAACCGTTATGCACAAGGTACCCGTAAGTATTTCGAGAAAGAGGTTTGCGCTGTCAAGTGCTATCGTGCTTGGTGCTACCTCGAACTGCTCAAGAACTATGGTGAAGTGCCTTTCGTGACAGAACCTGTTGATAATTCAGACAAGGCAGAAGAGATCGTTGCTTCTGGTCAGAAGGCTGATATGGCGACGATTCTTGATTTCTGTATTCAGGACTTGCAGAAGTATCCTTACATGAATGAGAACTACGAGCTTCGTCAGGCATACGGTAACCAGTCCTATGCAGGTATCCGCTACCGTGATATGTTCCTGCCTGTTCGTGCGCTGTTGGCTGAGTTGTATCTCTGGCGTGGTTCATATACCAACAACCAGCAGGATTATATCAATGCCATCCGTATGTATCACGATTACTTCACCTTCCCAGGGGAGGAAATCGCTACGTATGATAATGCCTCTACATGGTCCGATCGCGAATTCAACAGAAGACCCAATTATGGCTACACAGATTATTTCAGCAATTCTTCTCGTAATAATGCAGCTGTTCTTCCCCTTGACACTACAGCATATTATGGTACAGTGACTGATGTCCGTGCAGTGTTTAATTCGCTGTATGCAAACAAGTACTATCCAGCTGTTATGCCATCTCAGCGCATGAAGGATATTTCTAAGGCTCAGGACTATTGTATGTATTTGTATGAGGATAACCGTGCTGATACTATCTATGGTCCTCACGATCCAAACTACTACGATGAGAAGATGCAGGAAGGTGACCTTCGTCTCATGTCTGTTTACGACATTACCAGCAACTTCCGTGAAAGTCAGTATAACAGCGATGTGAATCCCATGAAGTACTCAATTAAGAAGTACGATGGTCGTAACGACACTAAATTGTCGTACATTCCTTTTTATCGCAACAACACCCTGTATCTCCACTTTGCTGAAGCTCTGAATCGCGCAGGCTTCCCTGAGACGGCATACGCTATCTTGAAGTATGGTATCTCTTATTATACTTTGAGTGACCGTAGTATTGTCTCTCAAGATGAGTTCGATCGTCTGTGTGAGATTAAGTCATACGGCTTCACTATTCAGGAGTCAAAGTATGTGGATGACGCAGAACTGGCAGGTAAGACAAGTGGCTCAGTTGTGATTTGGAATTCTAATGTCTTTGGCATTTATGATAAGGCCACAACAGGTGACCGTTCGAAACATTTTGGTGGTTCGGCTATACAAGTTGGCATTCACTCTCTGGGTTGTGGTGACACAGAGTTCAACGCTCGTTACTATCTGGATGATGATGCAACTTTAGCAAAATTGGAGCCTGCACCAGCAGTTCCTGAATTGGAGGAACTTCCTGAACTGGATGCGCTTTCCACTCACGAGGATTCTCTTGCTTATCAGGAAGTCTTTGATGCTAATGCAGAAAAGGACTCTCTCTATCGTGCAGAGGTGGTACGTGTCAATGAAGCCAATAAGGCTTACCTCGCTTCGGACGAGGTACGTGCAACGCGTCAGGCTCGTGTTGCTCAGCTGATTCTTGAAGAGGAAGCACTGGACGGCATGTTTGAAGGTGTTCGTTTCTATGACATCATGCGTTATCAGATGCAAGATTTGAAGGGCGGTCAGAACATTGGTAAGACCATCACGATGCCTGCTTGCATCGAAGACAAGTATGGTACGACTTCCAACATGACTGGCAAGCCTTGGTATCTGACGATGCCATCGCGTTAAACATATCACCTCTTTGGAGGGAATATCATCAAGAAAGAAGAAGTTCCAAGCAGAAATGCCTGGAACTTCTTCTTTTGTTGAAATATTTTGGTTACCTTTGCATCAAACTTTCTGACGTATGGCTAATACCGATAACAAATACCCCACACTTCGTGAGACGAAGTTTGTGGATTTGATGCAGAAGCGCGTGTTCAACGTGCTTATTATTGCGAATCCTTACGATGCTTTCATGCTTGAGGATGATGGACGTGTGGATGAGAAGATTTTTGATGAGTATGCCAAACTGGGTTTGCGCTATCCGCCTCGTTTCTTTCGTGCAGCTTCGCAAGAGGATGCAGCAGACTTGATTTTGAAGACGCAATTTGACCTTGTCATCTGTATGCCAGGTACTGCTAACAATGATGTTTTCGACATCGCTCGTGGCATCAAGACGAAATTCCCAACAGTGCCTATTGTGGTGCTGACTCCTTTCTCGCATGGTATCACTCGCCGAATGGAGAATGAGGATTTGAGTGCGTTTGAGTATGTGTTCTGTTGGTTGGGGAATACGGAACTGCTGCTCTCCATCATCAAGTTGATTGAGGATAAGATGAATCTGATGAATGATTTGGCTGCTGGTGTACAGATGATTTTGGTGGTGGAAGACAGCATTCGTTTTTATTCTTCCTTGTTGCCGAACCTCTATCAGTTCGTCCTCCAGCAGAGTTTGGAATTTGCTACAGAGGCACTGAACTCCCAATTGGAGATGTTGCGCATGCGTGGACGTTCTAAAATTGTGCTGGCTCGTTCATACGAGGAAGCCTGGGCACTTTATTCGCAGTTCAGTGATAATGTGCTGGGCGTCATCAGTGACTGTCGTTTCCCCATGTTGGCTGACAGTAAGGAGAAGGACGAATTGGCAGGCTTCAAATTGTTGAGTGCCATTCGTGAGGTGGATGAATATGTGCCGTTGGTGCTTAACTCCAGTGAGAGCGATAAGAAACCTTACGCAGATCAATGCAAGGCGGCTTTCATCGATAAGAATTCCAAGAAAATCAACCAGGACATCAAGGATGTTTTGACCAAGCATTTTGGTTTTGGTGATTTCATCTTCCGTAACCCAGACACGATGGAAGAAGTGGCGCGTGTACACAATTTGAAGGAATTGCAGGACAACATCTTTACCTTGCCTGCGGGTTCGCTCAGCTATCATTTGAGACATAACAATGTGTCCCGTTGGTTGGCATCACGTGCCATCTTCCCTGTGGCCGAATTCCTGAAGAAAATCACGTGGAGGGTGGAGAGCGATGTGGATGCGCACCGCCAATACATTTTCGATGCCATTGTCAGCTATCGAAAGATGAAGAATCAAGGTGTGGTGGCCATCTTCCATCGTGACAGATTCGACAGCTACAGCCAGTTTGCCCGCATTGGTGAAGGTTCATTGGGAGGAAAGGGAAGAGGCTTGGCATTCCTCGATAACATCATCAAACGCCGCATTGACCTCAATGAATTTGAGAATGCCACTGTGCAGATCCCTAAGACGGTGGTGCTTTGTACGGATATTTTCGACCGCTTTATGGAGAGCAATTCACTCTATGAGGTGGCACTCTCAGATATCCCTGACGAGGAAATCTTGCAGCACTTCCTGCATGGACGATTGCCAGAGGAATTGGCTGATGACCTCATGTCTTTCATGGATGTGGTGAATGGTCCTGTGGCTATCCGCTCTTCTTCGTTGTTGGAAGATAGCCACTATCAGCCCTTTGCTGGCATTTATTCCACCTACATGATACCTCGTGCAAAGGATAAGTATGTACGGCTGGAAATGCTTTCGAATGCCATCAAGAGTGTCTATGCCAGCGTGTTCTATCGGGCATCGAAAGACTATATGGTAGCCACGTCCAACGTGATTGACCAGGAAAAGATGGCGGTCATCCTTCAAGAGGTCGTTGGACAGAATTATGAGAGTGGTTTCTATCCCACCATTTCAGGTGTGGGGCGTAGCATCAACTACTATCCTATTGGTGATGAGAAGGCAGAGGAGGGTATTGTGGAATTGGCGTTGGGATTAGGTAAATACATTGTCGATGGAGGGCTTTGTTTGCGTGTTTGCCCTCATCATCCTGATAAGGTTCTGCAGACGAGCGAGATGGAGATTGCCTTGCGGGAGACACAGACCAAGTTCTATGCCTTGGATGTGGATGACTGCAATCAGGATGGAACGAATGGCTCGTTGACTTTCCAGGTGGATGATGCCTTCAACCTCAAGAAAGTCACTGTACGTGATGCTGACCATGATGGATCCCTCAAGTGGATTGTCTCTACCTTCGACCCATACGACCAATGCATCTATGATGGATACTATGAAGGGAAGAACCGAAAAATTATCTCGTTCTCTGGTGTTCTGCAGAATGGCGTCTTCCCCTTGCCAGAATTGCTCCAGAAGGTGCTATATTATGGTCAGAAAGAGATGGCACGTCCTGTCGAGATAGAGTTTGCTGTCAATCTCCACGAAGACCGAACTGGCGAGTTCTACTTGTTGCAGATTCGTCCGATGGTGGACAACCAGTTGCAGTTGGATGAGGATGTCACGTTGATTTCAGACGAAGCTTGTCTGCTGCGTAGCCATAATGCTATTGGACATGGTATCATCACGGATGTTTATGATGTGGTTTACATCAAGACAGATAATTATAACGCTTCCACCAATCCTGCCATAGCCGAAGAGGTGGAGCGCATTAACCGTGGTTTCTTGCAACGAAACGAGAACTATGTGTTGGTGGGACCAGGACGTTGGGGCTCCAGCGATTCGTGGTTGGGCATTCCTGTCAAATGGCCCAACATCTCAGCAGCCAAGGTGATTGTGGAGGCAGGACTGAGCAATTTCCATGTTGACCCCAGTCAGGGTACCCACTTCTTCCAGAACCTCACGTCGATGGGGGTTGGCTATTTCACCATCAATGATTTCTTGGGCGATGGCATCTACAAACAGTCCATTCTCAATGCCCTTCCTGCTGTAGAAGAGACAGAACATGTACGTCACGTGCGTTTTGGTCAATCTCTCACTATTAAAATAGACGGCATGAAGAAAGAGGGTGTCGTGCTGCTGGCCAATGAACAACAAGATGATTAGGGAATCCTCCCCCTATCCTCTACTATCCGCTCCCCACATCATCTTTTTTCGCAGGGTGGAGAAGAAACTTTGACCTTGTCGTGTGACCACTTTCACGCAATAAGGCGCCTTGCGGATACGTAAGTGGATGTTGTCAGGATAACTTTGGCTTCGTCCGTCCAACGAAATCAGGAAACTGTGGCTGCGACTCTCCACTCGCAGAGAGATTTCGCTGTTGTCGCATAGCACCAAAGGACGCATATTCAGACTGTGTGGTGCCACAGGCGTGAGGCTGATGGTATCACTTTGTGGCACGATGATAGGTCCTCCCACACTGAGCGAATAAGCGGTACTTCCAGTGGGGGTGCCGATGATGAGTCCGTCCGCTTGATAGGTGGTCAGATATTCGTCGTTGATGTCCGTATGGATGGAAATCATCGAAGAGATGTCATGTTTCAGAATGGCAATCTCATTGAGGGCAAAGGGGTAGTCCTTGAGATCCATTTCGTCACATGAGATATTGAGCACACTGTGTGCCTCCACACCAAAGTTCCCATCGTAGATGTCTGCCATGGTCTCCTCAATGTGGTCAGGTGAGAAACTGGCCAAGAAGCCTAATCTGCCAGTGTTGATGCCAATGATGGGAATTTCTTTGTTGCCTACGCGGCTTGCCACATCAAGAAAAGTGCCATCGCCACCCATGCACACCACATAGTCAGCAGTGAATTGGTTGGTGGTGATGATTTCACATTCAGGCATGTTTATTTTTAGGTTCTCTTTCAAGAAGAGATAAAACTGTTCAGGTATAGCAAGCTCTGCTTTCCTTTCGGCAGCAATAGCGAAAAATTTTTGCACGGCAGCACTCTTTCGCTCCTGATGTACGTTGCCAAATAGGGCAAACTTTAGCTTTTTAGTCATATTTAAGAGTTTTTATTTGGGTGGTGTACGAAAAAATCGTACTTTTGCAGTGCAAAGGTACATTTTTTATTTGATAAAGAATGTCTTAGGCGCGGAAAAGTAACTTCTAATTGATAATTTATACTAACACCTGGCACATTATGGAAGAACTAAGTATTCTTGAACTGGCATCGAAAGGCGGTTGGATCATGATTGTACTCGCCATCCTTTCGGTCATCGCAGTGTATATTTTTGTGGAGCGTTTCTTGGCCATTCGCAGTGCTGGCAAGGACGATAAACTCTTCATGGATCGCATCCGTGATTACATGCAGAACAACGATGTGAAGTCAGCCATCAACTATTGCCGTAACACTAATACGGCGGCTGCTCGCATGATTGAACGTGGTATCAGCCGTATCGGAAAACCTGCCGCTGAGATTCAGACTGCCATCGAGAACACAGGCAACCTTGAGATTGCCACGATGGAGAAGCGTCTGCCTGTGTTGGCAACCATCGCAGGTGGAGCACCCATGATAGGTTTCTTGGGTACTGTCATTGGTATGGTGGAGGCATTCTGGCAGATGAGCAACGCTGGTGGCAATATCGATATTAGCCTCCTCTCAGGTGGCATCTATCAGGCCATGATTACTACGGTGGGTGGACTCGCTGTTGGCATCGTAGCACTGTTTGGTTACAACTATCTGGTGGCGAAGATTGATGGTGTGGTGAATGAGATTGAGGCCAAGTCACTCACCTTCATGGACATTATTAATAATTAGGAACATGTTCAAAAGACGTACAAAGGTCACTCCGACATTCAATATGGCGTCGATGACCGACATCATCTTCCTCCTGCTCATCTTCTTTATGATTACGAGCACGATGGTGTCGCCCAATGCCATCAAGGTCTTGTTGCCACAAGGCAAGAAGCAGACCACGGTGAAGGCGACAGCGAGGGTGGTGATTGATAAGGACTTGAATCTCTATGCCGCTGCTGGCAACGACCAAGAGGAGCCTGTCACCTTAGAGGAACTGCCTCAGGTGCTGAATGCGCAGGTGAACGACTCTACCGAACTTTTTGTCTCACTCTATGCGGATGAGGCTGTACCCTATAGAAATATCGTTGAGATTCTCAGCATCGCCAACGAGAACCACTTTAAGATGGTGTTGGCCACGCGGCCGCCATCTGCCAAAGACTGAACGCTTTGATGCTTGCTTATGACCGAAGATAACAAAAAGAAAAACCTGAAGGCTGGAATCACCACGCTTGTGGTGCATGCCGCACTGATCATTCTGCTGGCTGTCTTGACCCTTTCTGTGGCACATCCTGACAAGGACAAGGAGGATGGTGTGCCTGTGCTGTTGGGTATGGTCGAAGATGCTGGAGGTGAAGACCTTGGTGGTCTGCCTGCTGAGGAAGCCCCCTCCAACTCCCCCGAAGCGGAAGAGAACCAAACGGATGAGGCCGAGGTGGATCCAGTTCCTGTGGCTCCTCCTCCTGCTCCCAAGCAAGAGCCCAAGCCAACACCTGCTCCCAAACCACAGCCAGCTGCCAAACCATTGATCACACAAGACCAAGAGAAGTCTATTGCTGCCGAGGAGGCTAAGAAGAAAGCCGCTGAAGAGGCGAAGAAGAAGGCTGCCGAAGAAGCAAGGCTCAAAGCAGAGGCTGAGGCAAAACGTAAGGCTGCAGAGGAAGCCGCCAGAAAACGTGCTGCTGAGGAGGCTGCTCGTAAGAAGGCCGCAGAAGAAGCCGCCAAGAAACGTGCTGCTGAAGAGGCTGCTCGTAAGAAAGCAGCAGAAGAAGCTGCCAAGAAACGTGCTGAGGAAGAGGCTCGACGGAAGGCGGAAGAAGAGGCTCGCAGAAAAGCGGAAGCTGATCGCCAAGCCGCTGCTGCTGCCAACAACCGTGTGGCAGGAGCCTTTGGCAATGGCAATAAAGGTAGCAGTGGCAATACTATTGGCAATGGGGCACAGGGTTCGCCCACAGGCAACAGCAACACAGGTGCTACGACTGGTACAGGTGGCTTAGGCACAGGTACTACTGCCAATGTGGGCAATCGTAAGGTGGTCTATTTGGCCAAGCCTAACTATGCCGACCCAACCAGCGAGGGTACCGTGCTTGTCTCTATTCAGGTCAGTGCCTCAGGTACTGTCATGAGTGCCAGTGTAACCAGCAGCACCACCTCATCTGCAGCTCTCAAGAATGCTGCACTTGCGGCTGCTAAACAGTCCCGTTTCTCTGAGGGAGAAAAGACAGAGAACGGTACCATCACGTACAGATTTAAATTGAAGTAGATTAAAATAGAAAATATGAAGATTTATACATTTCTCGCTACAGGCTTCGAAGAAGTGGAAGCCCTCGGCCCTATCGACGTGTGCCGTCGTGCAGGTCTTGACGTAATAACTGTGTCCATCACAGATGAACTCACTGTTGTGGGTGCGCACGGAGTGGGCATTGTGGCCGACACCCTGTTTGCTGATAACGACTACAGCGATGCCGACATGCTCTTTCTGCCTGGAGGTATGCCTGGTTCCACGAACCTCGATGCCCATGAGGGACTTCGCCAAGTCATCCTTGCTCACAACAAGGCAGGCAAGGCATTAGCAGCCATCTGTGCGGCACCGATGGTTTATGGTAACCTCGGTCTTGCTCAAGGCAAGAAGATGACTTGCTACCCAGGTTTTGAACAGTTCCTCACAGGTGCTACCTATACGGCTGCCCTCGTGGAGCGTGATGGTCTCATGTTCACAGGCAAAGGTCCTGCTGCAGCTTTAGGTCTTGGCTATGCCATAGTGGAGCATTTCTGTGGTAAGGCAGTGGCCGACCAACTCAGACAAGGCATGATGTATAATCACATCTCATGAACGCTATTATCATCGTTGCAGGGGGAAAGGGACTTCGTATGGGTGGCGACATTCCCAAGCAGTTTTTGCCTGTTGGGGGCAAACCCATCCTGATGCGCACCATCGACCGTTTCTTGCAGTACGACTCGTCGATGCAGGTGGTGTTGGTCTTGCCTGAAAGTCAGCAGGACTATTGGCGGTCTTTGTGTGAGCAGTACCAGTATGCTCAGCCTTACACCTTGGCCAATGGTGGGGAGGCTCGCTTTCATTCTGTCAAGAATGGACTTGCTAAAGTCTCTCCTGAGGCTACCCTCATTGGGGTGCATGATGGAGTGCGTCCTTTCGTTTCACTTGCCACCATTCAAGCTGCTTATGAGGAAGCAGTACGTTCGGAGGCCGTTGTGCCTGTTGTGGATGTGGTGGAGACGGTACGCCATCAGGTGGGCAATCAGAGTGTCACAGTGCCACGTGCTGAGTACAAGCTTGTCCAGACGCCCCAGGTGTTTGCTGCCGAATTGTTACGAAAGGCCTACGAACAGCCCTATACTGAGTTCTTTACAGACGATGCTTCTGTGGTGGAACGCTTCGGACATCCTGTGACCCTTGTCATAGGCAATCGTGAAAATATCAAAATCACCACTCCTTTCGACCTGACCATTGCTGAAGCTTTGGTGAAAAATGATGTAAGTGAGTGAAAAAGAGGGGGAAGAGTATGCCATTTTGCTGTTATGGAGCATTTTTCTCTCTAATTATTTTGTGAGGTGCGGAAAACTTAATACTTTTGCAAAGAGATAACTCAAAAACAAGGGCAAAAACAATTACTATTTTACACTAAAAACTTTCATATCGTGAAAAAGTTATCATTTCTTATTATTGCATTCTTCTTGATGGCAGGTACGATGTGGGCTGACCATGACAAGGATTTTGTGAAACCTGTGAACACCAGTACTAAAGGTAAATACACGGGACCAAGGAAAAAGGGACTCTTCCATGGTGAAGGCACTTACAGATGGGAGAATGGTGATGTCTATGAAGGCAGTTTCGTTGAGGGAAAGATAGAAGGCTATGGTGTCTATACTTGGGCTGATGGCGACTTCTATCAAGGCTATTTCAAGGACGGCAAGCAAGAAGGTAAGGGCATTGCCTATTATGACAAAAAAGGAAACGTCTTTGAAGGAAATTGGCACAATGGCAAGCGCAACGGAAAAGGCAAACTCCATTGGGCCAATGGTGATATGTACGAAGGCGACTGGGTGGATGATGTCCGTACTGGCGAAGGTGTTTTCACTGCCATCAATGGCGATGAATATGCGGGTCACTATGATCACAACCAGCGCAATGGTCAGGGCACATATACATGGGCTAATGGCGATGTGTTCAATGGTAATTGGGTGGATGATGAACGTGAAGGTGAAGGTCGATATAAATTTGCCAATGGAGCCCTTTACGAAGGAAATTTTGTGCTCTCCAAATTCGAAGGCGAGGGTACATACACCTCTCAAAACGGTTCTGTCTATGTGGGCACATTCCATGATGGTCGCCGTCATGGTTATGGCGTTTACAAGACCCCCACAGGAACAGAACTGGCTGGCAATTGGGAAAATAACAAGTTTGTGGGTGAATCACACTCTACCAAAGGTTTGTTGACGGCTATTAAGAATGGTATCTATGCCGATGGCGGCTTGACAACCTTCGGCTGGGTTCTTGTGGCTATTCTCATTCTTTCTCTTGGATGGTTTGCATTCAGTCGCTTCCGTCCTCGTAAAGAAGTAAAATAAAGGAAGCCGCATGCTCTATTTCTTGGCAATCCTATCAGGCATCCTTCCCGCGTTGGTACTTATCGCGTTCATTTATTGGCAAGATAAGTATCGGCGCGAGCCTGTAAAATGGATTGTCAAGTCCTTCTGGTATGGCATGATGGCCTGTGCTGGGGCTGTCCTCATCGAGATCCTGTTGCCTGATTGCGATTTGGATACCTTGGGGGGTGACGTTTATTACAGTTTCATCGTGATTGCCTTTTCGGAGGAGATCATGAAATACCTCTTTTTCTGGTTGCTGGTGCGTCGCAATCCCTTTTTTGACGAGCGTATGGATGGTATCGTCTATGCGGCATGTGTCGGCATGGGATTGGCAGGTTTGGAGAATATCGGCTATCTGTTGTTGAATCTTGATGATCTCGCTTTTTGGGGAGTGGGACGGGCATTGTTCAGTGTGCCAGGTCATTTCTTCTATGGCGTATTCATGGGTTACTATTATTCGCTTGCCATCTATGGTTCACGCCGTCGCCGTGTATTGTATTACATCCTCGCCTTCCTGGTTCCCTTCGCCTATCATGGTATCTTTGATTGTTCGATTTTGATTGCCGACCTCAACGATCCTCTCTTCTATACTGGTGTGTCCGTCTTCTTGGTTGTGTTCATCCTGATGATCATCATGGCTCGTCACTACATCCTGCGTCTCCTCCGTTCTGACAACAAGTTGATGCACAAAGTCGGACTCCGGCCCACCCATAACTCAAAACTCTAAGCACTAAGCTCTAAACACTAAACTCTAAACTATTAACTCAATTATGCTAAAATCATTTGTAACTACTTTCCTTTTGGGAATTTCCACCATCTCCCTCTCAGCACAGAACTTGCAGAAGGGTACGTATGGTTATCTATATTGTCACATGAGCGACAATGGTGAATTCACGGCTTATGCCCTCAGTCGTGACGGTCTTCATTATCATGACCTCAACGAGGGCAAGGCCATCATGGATGCTGGCAAGTTGGCTGGCATCGAGGGTGGACAGCGTGATGCCTATGTGTGTCGCAAGTCTGACTCAGGCAAAGGCTATCTCATGGTCACCACCGACATGTGTGTGGGGAAGAGCAAGCAGTGGTACAACTATGGCATCGACCTCTTGAAGAGCGATGACCTCATCCATTGGACTTCCACCACTTTCGACTTCCGTAAGGGCAACGAAATTTTCTGCGATCCTGAGAGTCCAGACATCATTGCTGACTGGAGCAAAATCAATCGCGTGTGGGCACCTCAAATCTTTTGGGATCCTGACTATGTGTGGGCTAATGGCGACAAAGGCGGCTACTTCATCTACTACTCCATCTGGAGTTTCAACGAAGGTGACAAGTACGACCGCATGGTGTATAGCTATGCCGATAAGACCTTCACTAAATTGACCAAACCTCGTGTGCTCTTCGATTGGGGCTATGCCACCATCGATGCCGATATCAACTACCTCGAAAGTGATCACAAGTACCACATGCTCATCAAGAAAGAAGGTGGACATCCTGGCATCTTCCAGACCAAGGCGGACAAACTCACAGGTCCTTGGCCAGAACCTGATGAGAACGACTTCGTCAGTTTCGAGGGCAAGAAGAAGTGTGAGGGCAGCAGCGCCTTCCAGATTATTGGCGAGAAAGGTTGGCGTGTGGCTTACATTCAGTACAGCGACCGCCCCAAGCACTATCGCATCTGTCAAACAGATGAATACCTCAAAGGATTCCACAATCCTGTCGATATTCAGGGTGTTACAGCTCCTCAGCATGGCAGCTTCATGCGATTGACCAAGAAGGAGTACAAGCGGTTGGAGAAGCACTTTAATGTCCCCCAGTGATTGATGGGGGACTTTTATAACCTATTATTCCATACAAAATCTATTTAATTCATTTTGAAAAAATATAACTTGTTGATGTATGCCTGTCTCATGGCAGGCTCTGTTGCGGCTCAAAACGTAGGGACAGCTTCCTCGAAGAACAAGGTCATGGACAAGTCTCCGAAGAAGAGTAGGGAGGCGCTGGAAGAATACAACGTGGTGTGTAGATATGACAACGGCGATGTGTATGAGGGATCCCTCCGAGATGGAAAGTTTGAAGGGTATGGCATCTACCGATGGGCAGATGGCAATTCTTATCAAGGATTATTCCATCAGGGTCTGCAAGAGAATGAGGGAGTGGCCATCTATGTGGATAAGAGCAATACCTATAAAGGTCAATGGCATCTTGGTAAACGGCATGGTAAGGGTGTCTTGACCATGTCGAATGGCGACACGTATGAAGGTGATTGGGAGAATGACAGACGGACCGGATTTGGTGTCTTTCGTTCGAAGAAGGGCGATGTCTATATGGGACAATGGTCAGATGACCTTCGTCACGGACGAGGCACTTATCAGTATGCCAATGGCGATGTGTACATTGGTCAGTGGGTGAATGGTGAGAAGGAAGGATATGGCTGTTATCGCTATGCTGACGGATCCATCTATGAAGGTGCGTTTTTTCATTCCGAATTTGAGGGCGAAGGCACCTACCTCTATACAGACGGAGCTGTGTATGTGGGACATTTCCACCACGGCGTTCGTCAAGGGTATGGAATCTATCGAACCACTAACGGCCAGGTGCTGTCAGGCTATTGGACAGACAACACCCTGGTCGATGATTCCTCGAAGTCAAAGAAAAAGCACACTTGACCGCTTTTAACTTTTAACTCAACTTTCGCAAGTGTTCAACTTGTTCATTTCAACACGAATGACACGAAATTTTACAAAACTAAGCAACAAGAATCTACCACACAAAGCACCTTCTGTGCTACTAATTTCACGAAGGCCATCCGGGACGGTTCGTGAACCTTTAGCTCGGCGTAGCCAAATTAGTAGCCGCTTGCGGCTTCGAGCAATAAGAAAATCTGTCCGCATGGCTTCGTTTCTTTCGTGAAATTTGTGTTAAAATGAACATACGAAACTTTAACTTTTCACTCTCCACTCTTTGGAATCTGCACAGGCAAATTATCTCGTCTTGCTTCGATATGAGGAGACATGATTTCCACGCCTGCTCCATGCATCGTGTCGAGAATGTTTTGGTGGAGGGTTGAATAGACGGCAGGCATGGTTCTGGAGCGTTCCGTGTAGCCATTGATTTCATATTCCACATAGAAATCATCCAGCGAGGTGATGCGCACGTAGGGTTTGGGATGCTTCTTGATGCCATCAGTCTTGTCAGCGGCTTCCAACAGGAGACGCTCAATCTTTTTCCAAGGCTCATCATAGCCAATCGTGATTTTCGTGTGGACGATGACCCCATATTGCTGTGCCGAAATGGTGTAGTTGGACGTCTGCGAACTCATCATGTTCGAGTTGGGAATCGTCACAATCTCGTTCTTGCGGGTACGGATGCGAGTGACGAGCATGCTCTTCTCCACCACCTCACCTTCTGTGTCACCATAGCGGATGTAGTCACCCAGACGGAAGGGACGCATGTAGGTCATCACCAACCCTGCCATCACGTTGCCCACCACAGATGTGGAACCTAATGACACCACCACACCAATGAACACAGACACGCCTTGGAAGACTTGTGAGTCTGAACTGGGCAGCAATGGCCATATCATCACGAACATGAAGCATAAGAGCAGGACACGCAGGATGCTATAGGTGGGCATTGCCCAATCGGCATAGAATCCATTGATTTTCAGCCGTCCACTGGCAATCTCATTCGCAAAGTAACGTATGGCCTTCAGCAGATAGTGGAAGCAGAAGATGATGACGGCAATCTTGAAGAGGTTGGGCAGATAATTCACCACAGCCCCTAAGATGTCGCTAAGTGGATTCCAGATGAAGCCAAACACCGTATAGGTGTATGCCTTTGTCTCTGGGAAGAAGGAGAACATGAATGTGATGCCCACCAGCACCACCACTAAGATGAGCAGCAGACGTACCAGGTTGAAGAGGAAGATGATGAAGATGCCTAACCTGTGGGTGTCGAGCAAGGGATAGTTCTTGATGCTCACCGACTTGATGCTGCTCAGGATTTTCTTGGTGGTGCTGAATTTCCATCGACGGAAAAGCCACACGATGAACCAGATGAGCAACACCTGCACAGCGATGATGAGTCCCACCCATCCCATGCTCTGCAATTTCTGTCGCAAGCCGTATGTCTTGTGCAACTCCTCCACCTTCTTGCTGATGGCCTCTCGATAGGTCTCCGCCAGTTCCATGCGCTCCATACCCATCCACAGGGCATCGAGGTCGGTCACGCTCAGAATGACATCCTCGCCCACCATCACGTCCGATGATACCTCGCTGTCGAACACATAGATGGAATCGACAAACATCGTCAGCCGTTTGCCCACCTCCATCACCTTACTCTTCACGGCACTCACACGCGCTTCTGGCAGCATGCCACCCTTGCGGGCATAAATCACCAACAGCGTGTCGCCATCGATAATCAACGGAGCCCCTGGTGTCACGTTCCGCAGCGAATCCACTCTCGCCTTGCGTTCAGCTTGCCGCAGCGAATCCTCTTTTGCGCTCTTGCCCGTCCGTTCCAGCTGCTCCTGCATCATGATGCCTTGCAGCTTCAATTCCTGAATCTGGTGGTTCAGTGACCCCACAATCGAGTCATTCACAGCCTTCAACGAGTCCACTATCGACACCATTTCTGTTGCTGTCTCCTGTTCCTCTTCCTGGCCGAAACCCACGATGGCACTCATCAGCATCATGCCAAGGGCCACCATTCTTGCAAGATATGTATGCATACGTTCTATCATTTTGGGGGACAAAGGTAGTGAAAGCCGAATACAATACAAAATAAAAACGCTTTTATTTTTATTGTTGAGGCGCATCCTACCTTCGAGCGTAGCTCAACGTTAAGAAAAAGCCGAATATAATACAAAGAAAACAATTTTTGTTCGCTTTTTTTTGCTTCATGCGATTCTTTTCCTACATTTGCAACCAGAACTCAATTTTTTCAACCATCAAAAGAGGATGAACAAGAAAGCAATCATAGTGGGAGCCAGTTCAGGCATCGGACGTGAAGTGGCACTCTTGCTGCTGGCTGAAGGTTGGCATTTGGGCTTGGCGGCACGACGTATGGAACCGCTGTTGGAATTGAAGGCTTTGGCACCAGAACGTGTGGAAGTGATGACCATCGATGTGACCCAACCCGATGCTGGCGACCTCCTGCTCACGCTCATTCAGCGTATGGACGGCATCCAACTCTACTTCCATGCCTCAGGCATTGGCCACCAAAATCGTATGTTGGAGGCAGACATCGAACTGCGAACGATGGACACCAACGCTGTGGGATTCACTCGGATGATAGGCACCGCCTACCGTTACTTTGCCGAACGGGGTGAAGGTCATATCGCAGCCATCACCTCCATTGCAGGCACCAAAGGACTGGGGCCAGCACCCGCCTATTCCGCCACCAAAGCCATGCAAGCCACCTACCTTCAAGCCTTGGAGCAGCAAGCGCACCAACGGGGCCTGCACATCCGCTTCACCGACATCCGTCCAGGCTTTGTTGATACCGCCTTGCTTCGTGGCGATTTCCGTTATCCGATGCTGATGCAACCCCAAGCCGTCGCTCGTGACATCGTCCATTCCCTCCACCACCATCACCACATCCGCATCATCGACTTCCGCTACCGCCTCCTCACTTTCTTCTGGCGTCTCATCCCCAACTGGATTTGGCGCAGGATGAAGATATGAAAATACTTGAAGTGAAAACTCGTGACAACGTGTTGTCATTGCCGATACTCGCCAGGCAGAACACCGAAGGCTTCTTTGAAACACTTGGTGAAATAGGAGGGTGAGGAGAAGCCTGAACGAGTGGCCACTTCAGATACAGGAATCCCGTCAGTACGTAACATCTCAGCTGCTGCATGGAGTCGAACCATACGCGCAAATTCGGTAGGAGTCTGTCCTGTGGTGCGTTGCAGTTTGCGATAGAGGCTCATACGGCTCATACACATGTCGCTGGCCAATTGTTCGGTTGTGTAATTGGGATCGTCCAGATGATGTTCCACTTTTTCTTTGGCTCGTTGCAGCATTTTCAGGTCCTCTTTTGATAGAACAGGCGCAGAACTTGTTTTTGTGTCGTTTTCTGTATCCATTTCTGTTGTTAGGATTGCTCCTGATGAGTTCGTCCTTCCATCTTCCGAAGTCTTTTCTGTCTCATGTGCCATTGGGGCTTTTCGCATCTCTTGAGCTAATGCCACCAGACGTTCTATCTCCATGCGTTGCATTCTGCTACGGAAATGGAAATAGGCAATGCTGGTCACAATTGCGATGCCCATGAGGATGTAAAATGTATAACTCCACCATGTTTCCCACCAAGCAGGTAATCTGACGATGGAGAGTTGAGCCACTTCCTCTCCCCAGTTGCCATAACGGTCAGTGGCCTTCACCAGCAGTTCGTATTCACCTTTGGGCAGAGCAGTAAAATTGGCAGTGTTATGTCCTTTGGGCAGAATTGTCCACTCTCCCTCTGGATTTCCTTTGTGGCGCAACATATAGGCATAGGTGATATGGTCGGCATTCAGTTGGTCGAGGGTACTGAAGTTGACATTAAGGCTTACATCGTCAGGCGAGAGCGTCACTTCTCGTTCTCCTTGACAAAGGATACGCTTCTCGCCTCCCAACACGACAGAGGTGAATATGGGTACTGGCATCGGCTTTCGTTCATCGAGTGCTGCTGTGGGTGCGAATAGGCATAGACCACCAGCACCACCCACGTAAACGCCCTCTTCCCACGCATTGGTGTTCACTCCCATACATAGGAAATAATCCAAATCCACCCCGTCATCGTCGGCCTTGATGATTCTGAAGGTCTTGTGTTGGGGACTGTACTCTTTCAGACTCTGACTGGCCAGCACCCATAGATGTCCCTTGCCATCCGCTGCCAATTGGATGATGTCGCTGTCATCAGTAAGACTTGCATCGGGGTCACGTTCCAATGTGTTTGTTTTTTCCTCATAGTGGTAGATGCTGCCCATGTCGGTTCCCAGCCATAATTCATCGGAGGGTGAAACGGCAAGAGAGGTGAACCGTTCAGCTGATGGGTTGGGAAGCCAAAGAACGGAACCGTTGTTGGTGTCAATTTTGCCTGAGCCTTTTTCTGATGAGATGAAATAAAGATACTGCCCTTCTTTCGATTGACAAATACGTTCCACTTTGCCTAATCCCTTTCCATAAGGGGTGAGCGAAGTCGTGGTGGGATTGTATGCGAAGATACCTGCATCAGTGCCTATCCATAAGGTTTTATTGCCTGCATCCAACAGGCAGCGGATAGGGTGCCCCACATCCACCACTTCTTGGCGTGTCACGTGCATGCCTTCATGGCCAAGCATCACCACCTTGTTTCCTTCGGCGCTCCACGCACCTCCTGCCATGCGCCGCTCAAGTAGGGAAGACCCCATCTGCTGATGTTGGCGATCCACCACGATATTAGTCTCGTTGGTGGCAGGGTTCCACAATACGAGGCCGAAACGCAGGTGCCACAGCCAGACCATTTCTTCTGTATCCTGCACAGTATTCTCCACCATCATTTCCACACCTGTTTCTCGTTGTATGGAAGGAATGGTATAGCGTTTCCAACCTTCCTCTTGAGGACAGAGAATGAAGGTTCGAGGTGAGTAACTGGCCACCCAGATATTCTTTTGAGCATCGGCGTAGGGAGCAGCAAACACTTTCTTTCCAGATGGCAGCAGGTGGTCAATAGGGTGGGGCTTTAGGGTTCCTTCATCCGTGATGTCGTAGGCATAGAAACCATCCATCGCTGCACACCAGATGGTCTTCCCATCGCAGGTGAAGTCGATGACTTTTCCCTTGCTCTCGCTCAGGGTATGACCTTCGTAGGTGCAAGGCTGCATGATGACCTGATGATCGGCATCCGTCTTCCCCAACACATATTTAATGATGCCATTTCCCCAAGTGCCAATCCAAAAACATCGATTCTTTTTGTCCTCAAAGAAACCTCCATGTGGGTCGTTGGGACAATTCCACGCACAACGGACAAACGAATCAACTTTGGCATCATAGCGCCTCACGCCTCCATGACACTCGTAGAGCCACAGACGTTGCCTGCTGTCTTCGTGGATGACACTTGCGTAGTGGCCGTCGTTGCTTGGATGGTTCAGACGATAGACCTTGCGCACCTGTCCTTCAGGGGAAAGACGAGCCACATGAGGACCAGTTAATACCCACACGGAACTATCGCTGCTCACACACACATTGCTTAACGAGTGGGGCAGAATGCTTTCATGCACGACTTCACGGGCACGATAATCTTTCTTGTCGATGTAGTATAGTCCATCAAGTGTCGCCACCCAAACCTTGTCGTCACGACCAATGGCAAACTCCACCATATAGTTGGAACGCCAGAAGTCGGGATGGAGATAATTGCGACGGAACACATCTATCTGATAACCATTGTCACGACATACGCCATCTTCTGTCGCATACCACATATATCCCTCGTTGTCTCGTGCCACATGATGCAGGTTGGCTGATGGTAGAAAATGCTCTGTCGGGAGGCTTTTCGGCACCATTTCTTGCGAAAAGCACACCTGATACACTATCACAAATGTAACAAAATGGCAAAAGCGAAGGAATCGGTTATTTCTCATTGTTGTGCTCCAATTTTTCTGATTATGAAATGATTATCATTGCAAAGGTAGTGAAAAAAATCGGAATTTGCAAGTAAGTTGAATTTTTTTGTTACATAAATTACATTTTTTGAGACGGTTTTTTGCTTTTTTCTTCATATAAATGCCCTACTTTTGCAGCGGAAAACGATGATTCCTGTGTGCTGAACAGTCTTGACTTTTTCTCATATACATAATCTTTAATTAATCATCTTAACTAATTCAACTTATTTAATTATGAAAAAAGGATTACTTCTGTCCTGTCTGTTAACTTCAGCCATTGCTGCAAGTGCACAGGTAACACCCAAAGTTCAGCCTGAGGCTCCTGTCGCAGGTAAAACCTATGTGTTGGTGAATAAGGCACAAACGGCATCGCAATACACAACCCGTACTTCATGGGATGGCGCACTCTATTTCCTTGGAGAGACTGATTCGAAGTACGCTGATTATGCGTTGACCGCTGTTAGTAATGAGGATGGTTCTTGGTCGTTCACGCTTCCTGCCGAAGATGGTGTCACCTACATGGTGCTTCCTGGTGGTTCAGCCAATGTGAATGTTAATTCCACGACACCTGTTTCTTGGAAACTCGATGCCAAAGAGGGTGGTTTCTATCAGTTGATTCTTGGCGAGGGCAACAATCCCTCGGCGCTTGCACAGGCGTCTTTCACGCCCACACAAGATTTGCGTATGCACTTGAATGCCAACGGTCAGTATTTCTGTGTGACCTATGCGGAAGGTCCATGGTATCCTGATTGCTATGGCGGTATTACTGAGACGGAGAATGAGGCAACAGGTGATTTGTACTTTGCTGCCAGCGACTCCATCTCCTTCTATTGGGGTTTTGTGTCCGTGGAAAATATCCCTGCTTATTATGCTGATATGCAGTATTCTGGCGCCATCAACAAGTTCTTTGCTCAGTATTGTGACATTGAAGACTACGCAACAGGTTTCATGGCTACGTATGAGGCTGCTGCTAAAATATATAATGAGGCAACTGACGATGATGCGCTCTTCGAGGCTGGTATTGCAGACATGCTCAATGCAAAAGTGGCTCTTTACAATGAGATTGAAGCTGCCATCGTGCTCAACGAGGCAGGTGATGCTGTGTTGAATGCCGCCATTGCTGCTGCCAAAGATGCTTTCAATACCAAGACCGCTTCTGCAGATGTGACGAATGCCACCAATACCCTGAAGCAGGCTGAGTCGAACTATTCTATGGGAAGTGGCGACATCACTTCATTAGGTACGAATATGTCCTTCGAAGACCTTTCAGCTCAAGACGGCAACCAGTCGTCAAGCGTCGCAGGCGCACCTGTGGGTTGGAATGTGTACATCAATGGAAATCAGGTTGTGACTGCTGATGAGGTGAGGAATGCAGGCATTGGCGCTTGGCATGGTGTGAACAACGATGCAGAGGGCGACATCATGGATGGTAGCTATGCATTTGGTATTTGGGCAAGTGGTGTGCCTACTTATGAGATTTCTCAGACCATCACTGATTTGGAAATTGGCTCCTATGAGATTACGGCTGGTTTGATGGCTGGCAGCAATGGTAATGGCTCCCGTCTCACCACCCAGCGCATCTTTGGAAACCTCAATTCCACTTACTATGCCAGCGAGGAAGACTACGACCTCACGGAACTTGACCAGACAGAGGTTTTTGACTTTGCAGGTAACGAAATCCTCACGACCGACCGTGAGATGCGTCCTGTCACTGTGAAGGCATTCGTTTATGATGGTACACTCACTTTCGGCGTTCGCACAGATGGCAACGTCTCAGCTAATTATCGCTCAGAATCCAACAGTGCTGGTGGCGACGGATGGTTCAAGGCCGACAACTTTACCATCAAGAACTTAGGCTATTCTGCTGAAGACGCTGTGGAGATTTACAACCACTATGCTGATCTCCTCGATGAATATGATGGTGAATTCATGGCTGCAAATGTTCAGGAGCAGCTTGAGAGCAATCAGCAGGCGGCTATCACCACAGCCAACACTCAGGAAGAAATCATCGCAGCTATCGTTGGTGCCAAAGACCTGATGGTGACGGTTAACGCATCGGTGAAGGCATACGAGAAACTTCGTGCTGCCATCGACCAGCACTTTGACTACCTCGACCAATATGAGAACAAGGCAGGTGCAGGCGAGTATTCAGATGTGATCTACGAAGCAGATGAAGTTTACAACAGCGGCTCTGCTGCTGATGAGGCAGCTGTGGATGCCATCATCGCTGGATTGAACGAAGCATTGCAGGCGTGCATCCAGTCCGATGACATCACAGAGGGCATGAATCTGACGGAATATATCCAGAACCCATCGTATGAGGACCTCTCCAGCCAGAACGGCAACAGCTCCAACGGCGTGTCCGACGCACCTGCAGGATGGGACATCTATGTGGAGGGCACACTCTGCAAGACAGCTGCTGAGCTGAATGCCGCAGGTGTCGTGAACTGGTGCGCCATCAACGAGGGCGACAACCTCAGCGAAGTGTATGATGCCGAAGGGAATCCCGTTACCAACCAATACACCGATGGTACCCACCTCTGGGGCATTTGGGCAAGTGCTGTGCCAGTCATCGAGATTTCTCAGACCCTCAAGGGAATGCCCGCAGGACGATACACCGTTACCGTCGATGCAGTGGTGCAGAACGACTGGGCAGGCATGAACCTCGGCATGCAGCATCTTTTCGCCAACGACTATGTGACACTCTATGGTTCAGAGTCAGACTACATCCAGAACTTCGACGAGGAGTTCTACAACACCTTCCCTGCCGATGTGCGCATAGCTGCTGAAATCGATGCCCTCAATGCCGACGCAGAATACAAGCACCTGAACTATGCAGGTAATTACTCTCACGAGAGCTATGGTACATCAGGCATCCCATACACCACTTCCCTCACCTTCGGCTTGGCTGAGAAAGGCGACATCACCCTTGGTTTCCGTTCCAACCGCATCAGCGCAGTGGATGGACTCCTTTCCGAACAGGCATCACTCGGATGGTTCAAACTCGACAATTGGACGCTCACCTACGACTCCTTCGACGTTCCAGCAGGAGCTGCCACCACAGGCGAATCCACTGCCATCGAAGGCAAGCAGGCCAGCTCGCAGGCTACCGTTTCGTTCTACAACTTGAACGGCACACGTCTCGCAGCACCTCAGAAGGGCATCAACATCATGAAGATGTCCAATGGACGAGTAAGCAAAGTCTATGTCAAGTAATCCCCCAACAGAACTCACAAAACGAGGGTGTGTCAACAGGCACATCCTCGTTTTTTTATGGCTTTCCTCCAACTACCGCCGTGGCACCTTTGAATCTTTGAACAAAATAAACAAACATTTTTTTTCAGAAGACATATAAGACAAGTGTCCCAACTGTCTTTTCTTCAAAAATACGATTTTTCAGCATTTTGCACTACATTTATTTGCACACCTCAGAAAAATATCGTAACTTTGCAGTGTCAAAAGAAGAGGCGGAAAAAGGCGCCCATTAAGGAAAAATTTCGTTACCCTTAAGTATAGAATTTGCACGCATTAATAGTAACAAATTTTACCCCTAAGGGGACACCCAGAAGCCAACTCTCAAGACAAAAGAAAAATTTTCTACTAACAAGTAAGGGTCGAAGGTCAAAGGCGATGCCCTAAACCCTAATCTCTAACCCCTAAACTCGTGTTCGTTGAACAAATATGGGTGTTCGTTGAATAAATTTGGTGGGGGAGGGTATTTGTGCTTATCTTTGCAGCGAAATTCAACTAAAACTATTTTGAACATGAAAAAGATTGTATTGATTCTGATGGCTTGGGTCGGGGTACTGACCATGCAGGCCAAAGAGTATGCTTACCTGACTTTTGAGATGACGGATGGAGAAAAAGCCTCTGTCGCTGTTTCGTCATTGACGCTGACCATCAACGGGAACACGTTGACGGTGGGCTCAAAGACTTTCACCATCGCAAACCTTGCGAAGATGTACTTCTCGGACTCGGATGAGACTTCGACGGGCATTGAGGAGATCAGTGCCGAAACGATTGATGAGGCCACTGAAATCTATGACCTCCAGGGACATAAGGTCTCGAAGGCGCAGATGAGGAAGGGCATCTATATTGTGAAGACAAAGAACAAATCTTATAAAATTGCGGTACGATGAAAAAGGTGTCTGTATTCTTGATGACCTTGATGCTGACGATTGCAGCGATGGGTCAGACGCTGAACGTGAAGGTGGGCAGCGTAACGTATCAGTTCCCTGCTTCGCAGACGGGCGAGATGACCTATGAGGATGGTGAGACGCTGACCATCATGGGCAAGACGTTTGTGTTGGCTGACATCGATGCCATGACGGTGGATGAGACGGAGGTGACGGACAATCAGGTGGCTGTGGTTTACGATGGTAAGCAGGCTTCTGTCACTGTGGCGGGCAATGTGGCGCAATATGTCACGCCTACCATCAGTGGTGCTCATGTCAGCATTGCGCAGACGAACACGGATGCTGTGGATGATGACGAGATCACCTACGTGTTGAGCGGCACCACCACAGATGGTGAGTTCGCCCTCGATGGTTCGTATAAGTGTACGGTTTCGTTGGCTAGTGTGACCATGACCAATCCAACAGGTGCTGCCATCAATATCAATAACAAGAAGCGCATTCAGATCAGTGCCAAGAATGGTACGGTCAACACGCTGACGGATGGAGCTGACGCCAACGAGAGTTGGAAAGCTTGCCTCTACAGCAAGGGACAGATGCAGTTGCAGGGCAAGGGTTCGTTGACCGTCAATGGCAACACGAAGCATGCTATCAAGAGTGGTGACTACATCTCGGTGAAGAACCTGACGCTGAACGTCAAGACGACGGCAGGTGATGGCATCTCGTGCAACAAGTATTTTGTGATGGAAAGCGGTACTGTCACCATCACCAGTACTGGCGATGAGGGTATCCAGTGCGACCTCGAAGAAGATGATGACACCACAGGCGAGACCAATGACCATGAGGATGAGAACTCAGGCAACATCTACATAGAGGGTGGTACGCTGACGGTCAGCACCTCTGCCACAGGCTCGAAGGGAGTCAACGCTGAGGGTTCTCTCTACATCAGGGAGGGCAATGTGACCACCAACCTGACTGTGACCAACAGCGGTGCTGTGGATGCCAGCGACTCCAGCGACCTTGTGGGTAGTGCCTGTCTGAAGGCTGAGAAGGCCATCGACATCAGTGGTGGCACGTTGAAGCTGACCAACACAGGACAGGGTGGACGTGCCATCAATTCGGATGGAACCCTCACCATCAGCGGCGGCACGATTGATGCCCAGGCACAAGGCACGAACTATGGTTCGTCGAACAATCAAGGTGGTGGTGGAAGACCTGGCGGCTGGGGTGGCTGGGGTGGCAACACGACGACTTCGAGCCACAAGTATGCCAAGGGTGTGAAGGCTGATGGCGACATCACCATCACGGGCGGAACGACCAACGTCTATTCGAAGAGCCATGAGGGACTGGAGTCGAAAGGCAACATCACCATCAGCGGTGGACAGCTTTATGTGCAAGCCAGCGACGATGCCATCAATGCAGCTGGTGACTTGACGGTCAGCGGTGGACAGGTGTGCGGTTACTCCACAGGCAATGACGGATTGGATTCCAACGGAAACATGTACATCAAGGGTGGATTGGTTTATGCCATCTGTTCTGGTACGCCTGAGGTGGCATTGGACGCCAACACGGAGGGTGGTAAGAAACTCTACGTGCAGGGTGGCACCATCATCGCCATTGGTGGCATAGAAGGCGGTAGCAGCTTGACTCAATCATGTTACTCTGCTAGCTCATGGAGCAAGAGCACCTGGTATGCTATCACGGTGGGAAACGACACCTTCGCCTTCAAGACACCTTCGAGCGGTGGCAGTGGCATCGTGTTGAGCGGCAGCTCTAAACCTACCCTCAAGTCGGGTGTGAGTGTCAGCGGTGGTACCAGCATCTTCAATGGCATGGGCAATGTCAGTCCCACCATCAGCGGTGGCACCACTGTGACCCTCTCTGACTACACGAGCAGCAGTCGCAGGTGAGATATATACAATAATCTTTCGTCTCTTACGTTATTGTATATGAATAGAACTCATTGGATGCGGAAGATAGAAAAAGCTACAGGTGGGCGACGAAACATCTGGAGCCGAGAGAACATCATCTACTTGGCAGTGTGGGGCTTGCTTTTTGCAGCCCCGCTGCTGAGTCTGTATGTGCGGACAGCCAGCGATGCCAACGTCGTGTTCGACTGGAAGGAGGTGTTCATCGTGTGGAAGGAGTTTGTTGTCTTTCTGCTGCTCTTCCTCCTCCATAATTTCCTGTTGGCTCCGCTGTTGGTGTATGGCCACAAGCGCATGGCGTATTTCACCATCGTGGGAGTGATCTTGGTGGCATTCACGGTTTACCAATGCAGCAGCAGGCCTGAAGGACATCATCCTCGTCCTATCCCCATGAGGGAGGATGGAAGAATGCCGCATGAGAGAAGGCTGGAGCAAGGGGCAAGGGGTATGGAGCGTCCTATGGACATGCCTCCACGTCCTCCACATAAGGAGGGAGTCAGAGGAGAAATGCCTCCTCCCATCGTGGGTGAGCGTGACATCCTGTCCATCGTGGTGCTGATTCTGATGTTTGGTGCCAATCTGGGCATCAAGGGCTATTTCCGTAGCCGAGAAGACCGCAAGCGGTTGGCTGCCTTGGAGAAGCAGAACTTGGAACAGCAGTTGGAATATCTGCGTTACCAGATCAATCCGCACTTCTTCATGAACACACTCAACAACATCCATGCCTTGGTGGATATCGACCCTGAGAAGGCGAAGGACACCATCTTGGAACTGTCGAAGATGATGCGCTTCGTGCTCTACGAGGGCAATAAGCAGGGTGTGCCCTTGACACGTGAACTGGACTTCATCCGCCACTACGTCGCATTGATGAAACTGCGTTATACAGACAAGGTGCGCATCAGCATCGACCTGCCTCAGGAGGTGCCTGACCGTCAGATACCTCCGTTGATTCTCATCACCTTCATCGAGAATGCTTTCAAACATGGCATCAGTTATCAGCACGAGTCGTTCATCGAGGTGACTGTGGCTGTGGAGGGTGAGACGCTGCGGTTCTTATGCAGAAATTCGAAGGGGCGAGGAGCTGGGGGCAAGGAGCAAGAGGGTGGTGTAGGGCTTGATAATGTGCGCAAGCGTCTCGACCTGCTCTATGACCACGACTACTCCCTCCGCATTGACGATGCTGCTGACGTCTATATGGTTGAACTCATCATCCCCATTTAATTTTTCAATTTTTCAATTCTTCAATCCTTCAATTCTTCAATGCTTCGCTGTCTCGCTATCGATGATGAGCCGTTGGCTCTGCAACAATTGGTTGCTTATATCAGTAAGGTGCCGTTCCTCCAACTGGCTGCCCAATGTCAGAGTGCTTTGGAGGCTCGCAAGTTCTTGGAGCAAGACACGGTGGATGCTATCTTCTGTGACATCAACATGCCCGACCTCAATGGTATGGATTTCGTGAAGTCGCTCGCTGTGCCGCCTTTGGTGGTCTTCACCACGGCCTATTCTGAGTATGCTGTCGAGGGCTTTCGTGTGAATGCTGTCGATTATCTGCTGAAACCCTTTGGTCTGCAAGATTTCCAAAGGGCTGCAAACCGTCTGAAAGACCGTCTGTCAGAAGGAAGGAGCGAGGGACAAGGAGCAAGGAGCAAGGAGCAAGGGGTAAGGAGCAAGGAGCAAGAAATGTATAGAGATGATACGCTTTTCCTCAAGACCGATTATCGCATCGTCAAGGTCAGCATCCCCAATATCCGTTATGTCGAGGCCATGAGCGAGTATCTGAAGGTGTGGGTGGAAGGTGAATCAAAGCCCATCATCACCTTGCTGTCGATGAAGAAGATGGAGGAACGGCTCCCAGACTACTTTATGCGCGTCCATCGTTCGTATATCGTCAACCTCCACAAGATTCAGGAGGTGAACAAGAACCGTGTCTTCTTGGACGATGTCGATATTCCCATTGGCGATATCTACAAAGAAGCTTTTCAAGCCTATCTGGATACCAAATACCTGGGGAAATGAAGGATGTTGAGAGTTGAAGAATTGAAGAGTTGAAGAGTTGAAGAATTGAAGAATTGAAGAACCTTTAGCTCGGCGTAGCCAATTGAAGAACCTTCAGCTCAACGAAGTTAATTAAATTTGTTTTTTTATTTTGTAATGTCCCCAAATTGTTGTACCTTCGCATCCAAATCTAAAAAGGAATCGTTATGATCAACGTGATTGACACCAAAATTGAGGGTGTGAAGCTGATTGAGCCCAAGTTGTTTGGGGATGCTCGTGGCTATTTCTTCGAGTCTTTCTCACAGCGTGAGTTTGAGGAGAAAGTCTGCAAGACCGTGTTTGTGCAGGACAATGAGAGCCAGTCTGTGGCTGGTGTGGTGCGTGGCCTGCATTTCCAGAAGCCGCCATTCACGCAGGCGAAGTTGGTGCGTGTGGTGAAGGGTGCTGTGCTGGATGTGGCAGTGGACATCCGCAAGGGAAGTCCCACGTTTGGTCAGCATGTGGCAGCGGTGCTGTCGGCTGAGAACCATTTGCAGTTCTTCGTGCCACGTGGCTTTGCACATGGATTTGCTGTGTTGAGCGACGAGGCTGTGTTCCAGTACAAGTGCGACAACTACTATGCACCTCAGAGTGAGGGTGCGATTGCCTGGGATGACCCAGACTTGGGCATTGATTGGCAGGTGCCAACAGAGAACCGAATCCTGTCAGAGAAAGATGCTCACCACCCACGTCTGAAGGATGCGGAACTGGTGTTTGATTATAATTCCATCAACTTCTGATCAAATTCCTCTTTGCTGTAGATGGATTTGCTGCGGATACGTGAGCGGTAGTTGTAGATGGTAGGCATGGAGTAGTCGAGGAACTCGGCGATTTGTGCTGTGTCTGTCACACCCAGACGGATGAGGGCAAAGATGCGCAGTTCTGTGTTGAGGCGTTCATGTCGCTTGGGAGTCAGCCGCTCTTCAGGACGAAGCAGGGCATTGAACTTCTCCACAAATCGTGGGTGGAGGTCGAGGAAGGCTTCGTCGAAGTCATTGTACAGCTTCTGCTGCTCATGCTCGATGAGGGTGTCATCTTTCAATTTCTTCATCAATTCTGCGTTTTGATTGCTCTTGGCCAGTTTCAAGAGTGACTTCCTGTATTTCTCCAATGCGCTGAGGTAGGTACGGCAGCGGTCGAGGAAGAGGGCGATGTATTCCTCTTTCACACGGTCCATCTGTTGCAGCATGGTGTTGGATTCTTGCAGCGTGTCGTTCCTCATTCCCAAAAGGCGGTTGGCCTCTTCCAGTTGGTCGTTGGCGATGGACAGCTGATGACGTGTCAGGGTAAGCTTGTGCATCTGGCTGCGCAGATAGAGCACAGCCAGCACCAGCATGATGGTCATCACGCTCACACCCAACAGCAGACCCCGTTCTGTTTGTCGTGCCAGACGTTCCTTCTGCTTGTACGATTTCTCGATGATGGGGAAGACTTCGCTGATTTCCATCGAACGCAGTTTGGCGTTGCAAAAGTTAGCATCTTCCATACTACAGAACAGGTAGTTGTAAGCTCTCTCCACTTCGCCTTGCTCCTTCAGCTTGGTGGCCAGCAAGGGTAGGGCAGCGTATTCTGTCACACCTCGATGGAGGTCTTCGATGGCCACCAAAGCAAGTTGGCGCATCTCTTCCTTGGTGTTTTTCTGTTGACGGTAGATGCCAGCCAGGATGTAGTGGAGGTAGGACTTCTGTTCCTTCTCCGCATGGGGCAGGTGCTTTTCAATCAGTCGTTTTGCCTCTTCGCCTTTGCCGTTCGCCAACAGGTGGTCAGCCCTCACGATGTCACGGCTCAGAGGGTCTGTGTCTGTGTTGATGATGGAATCTCGATAGAGGTCAATCTTGTGCCTCAATTCCTTCGACAGCGATGGAGTGCTGCTCATGTAGTCAGCCATCCATCCGTAGATGGTGCGGCACACATGGTAGTATCTCGTGCGTTCCTCCCTGTTCATGTTGGTGGTGTGCAATTTCCTCACCCTGTCCTCTGCATCGCTGTAAGCGCCCATGATGGCCAACTGTTCAGCCATGTTCAGCGCCACCCATGTGTGTTTCTGTGGGTCTTCCTGCACTTCAGGTAGCTCGTTCATCTTGTCGAGGTAGAAGAGGGCAGAGTCTGTCTGGAAGTGCGAGTAGGCTTGATACATCCCCTCGTACACTTCCAATAGTTGCGCACCTTGGACGGTCTCCATCTGTTGCCTCAGGCTGTCAATCCGTTCGTTCCGTTCAGCCCTATAGCTTTCCTTCTTCTCCACACATTTGTCCAGTTCTAACAGCAGGGCTCGCAGCTCCTGCGCTTGCATGCTGAGAGCGCTTCCCAACATGGTCATAAGTATAAGAATGAGTCTTTTCATGGGTGCAAAGGTACGATTTAATCTTTAATGAACCAAATTATTTCCGCATTTCTTTTATCAATGAATTTATATTTTAAGGTATTTTTATAATAGTCAACTATCTTTATTTCAGATAACTAAGTGTTTTTAGCATTTATATTTTTTTTATGATTTATATTTGATGTTAATTTTTGTTGTAACTTTGCAACACAATCATTAAGTTATCAATAACCTATGAAACGTACAATTGGACTTTTTATGGTGCTTCTAAATCTGCTTGCCTCTCCAGAACTGAAGGCAGCCTCACCTACTATTGACCATGTGCACCCACTGAATTGGTGGGCTGGCATGGTGAACCCCGAATTGCAAATCATGCTGCATGGTGAAGGCATCGGCGTTTTCGATGTGGAACTGAAGGATGCCCAGGGTATTGCAGTGAAAGATGTGGTGAAGTTTGACAACAAGAACTACATTATTATATATATAGATACGAAGGGTGCTCCAGCCCAGCGTTTTTCCATCCTCTTGAAACAAGGCCAGAAGACCGTGAAGACGGTTCCATACGAACTGCAAGAGCGTGCGCAGGTGACTCGCAAGAGTTTCGATGCCAGCGATGTGGTTTATCTGCTGATGCCAGACCGCTTTGCCACTGGTACGACGAGAAAGCAGAAGAACCAGATGTACAAGAACATGAGGGAAAACACAT
Organism: Bacteroidaceae bacterium; assembly: GCA_017617805.1. GTDB lineage: Bacteria > Bacteroidota > Bacteroidia > Bacteroidales > Bacteroidaceae > Minthosoma. The sequence goes on from JAFZVN010000002.1 coordinate 58,195, forward strand.
GGGACAGAACGGTAGATATGGCACGTCATGGTGGCGACTTGGCAGGAATGACTCAGCATTTGGATTACTTGCAGGAGCTGGGCATCACCGCCATCTGGCCAACGCCCACTTTGGAGAACAACATGGCAGAGCAGTCGTATCATGGCTATGCTATCACGGACTATTACAGGACTGACCCACGCTTCGGCACGAACGAGGAGTATCGCACGTTTGTGGATGAGGCACATCGCAGAGGCATCAAGGTCATTCAGGATATCGTCTTCAACCATTGTGGTTCGTTCAATTTCCTCTTTGCAGACCGCCCAGCTGATGACTGGTTCAACTATGGGAGCCAATATACACAGACAGGTTATAAGACAGGTGCAGCAAGTGACACTCATGCAGCATCACAGGATTTCTCGCTGACTGTAGATGGTTGGTTCACAGAGCAGATGCCTGATGTGAACGGAAACAACAAATACTTTGCAGACTATCTGATTCAGGCTTCTATCTGGTGGATAGAGTATGCAGGCATTGATGGCATCCGTCAGGACACCTACCCCTACAACGATTTTAATTTCATGCGTCGCTGGTGTATGGAGGTGGAGGCTCAATACCCAGGCTTCAACATCGTGGGTGAGACTTGGATCAACAACAATGTGGGTGTGAGCTACTGGCAGAAAGACAGCAAGTTGGCAGCTCCCAAGAACAGCGAACTGAAGACGGTGATGGACTTCCCGCTGATGTATATCCTCGACTCTTTCTACGATGAGGAGACAGACGAGTGGGGTAAGGGACTTGCCAGAGTGTATGAATACCTTTGTCAGGACATGGTGTATGCTGATGTGAACCATCTGCTCACCTTCCTCGCCAACCACGACACAGACCGCTACCAGCCTACTAAGGAGAAGGCACAGGATGTGACACGCTATAAGCAGGCATTGACCCTGTTGCTTACCTTGCGTGGCATTCCACAGCTCTATGTAGGCGATGAGATTGGCATGTATGCCAACAAGAGTGTGAACGATGGTGCTTTGCGTCAGGACTTCCCTGGCGGATTCCCTGGTGACAGGAGAAATTCCTTCACAGAGGCAGGCAGAACGAAGTTGCAGAACGAATACTTCAATTTCTCCAAGAAGCTGCTCAACTGGCGTAAGGGCAATGAAACGGTGGCTTATGGCAAGCTGGTACATTATGCCATCCGTAATGGCTGTTATGTCTATGCCCGTCAGAAGGATGGTAAGACGGTGACAGTGGTGATGAATGGCACCAACGAGCCACAGACGCTCGACTTGAAGGTTTATCGTGAGGTGATGCCAGCCAGCAAGGCGTACGATGTCATCTCAGACAGTGAGGTGACATTGGGGGATCAGCTGGAGTTGCCTAAACGAGGAATTTATGTGCTGTGCTTTTAAGTGAAAAGTGAAAAGTTAAAAATGAAAAGTGAAAAATTGGCTACCGCATATGAATAGAAAAACGATATTGAGTTTCCTGTTGCCATTGATGGCACTTGGGATGAATGCACAAAAGCTCACATCGCCTAATGGACAGATGGAGATGAACTTCAGCGTGGATGCGGAAGGTCGTCCCACCTACGAGTTGTCCTACAAGGGCAAGACCGTCGTTGACAGCAGTCATCTGGGGTATCAGTTGAAAGAAGAGAATCCAGATAAGGCTACAGATTTTGAGTACAAGACCTTTGCAGAGAAGGAGTCCATCCTGCGTAAGGCCGACTTGCAGACGGGTTTCTCCATCGCTGACACAAAGACCAGTACGTTCGATGAGACTTGGTTACCTGTGTGGGGTGAGGAGAGCAGCATCCGCAATCACTATAACGAACTCTTGGTGACCCTCCGTCAGGAGAAGAACGACAGGACGATGATGATTCGTTTCCGCCTCTTCGATGATGGATTGGGCTTCCGCTATGAGTTCCCTTCGCAGAAGAATCTGACCTACTTCATCATCAAGGAGGAACTGTCGCAGTTCAAGATGATGGGTGACCACTTGGCATGGTGGATTGCTGGTGACTACGACACGCAGGAATATGAATGGCAAACGACAAAACTCTCTGAGATTCGTGGACGCATGAAAGATGCCATTTGTGACAATTCCTCGCAGACCCCAGCTGGACCTACTTCTGTGCAGACGGCTTTATTGATGAAGACGAACGATGGGTTGTTCATCCACCTGCATGAAGCTGCCTGCATCAACTATGCGACTATGCACCTCAACTATGACGAGGCTTCCCAGACGTTCACATCCCAATTGACTCCTGATGCGTTGGGTGACAAAGGACACATGCAGACTGATTGTGTGAGTCCTTGGCGCACCATCATCGTGGGTGAGAAGGGTGCTGACATCTTGGCATCACGCATCACATTGAACCTCAATGAGCCATGCAAGATTGAGGACACAAGTTGGATCAAGCCGACCAAGTATGTGGGCGTGTGGTGGGACATGATCAGTGGTCGTTCCCATTGGTCTTATACGGATGACCTCTACAGCGTGCAGTTGGGCAAGACGGACTACACGAAGTGCAAGCCCAGTGGACGTCATGCAGCCAACACAGAGAACGTGAAGCGTTACATCGACTTCGCTGCCCAGCATGGTTTCGACGGCGTATTGGTGGAAGGCTGGAATGTAGGTTGGGAAGACTGGTTTGGTCATCAGAAAGACTATGTGTTCGATTTCGTGACCCCTTACCCAGACTTTGATGTGCAGGGCATCCACGAATATGCGGCCAGCAAGGGTGTGAAGATGATCATGCATCATGAGACCTCCAGTTCCGTCATCAACTATGAGCGTCACCTTGACCAGGCTTATCAGTTCATGGTTGATAATGGCTATCCTGCTGTGAAGAGCGGATATGTGGGTGACATCGTGCCCTACGGAGAACACCACTACAGCCAGTTCATGAACAACCACTACCTGCGTTGCATCACCAAGGCGGCTGACTACAAGATTATGGTGAATGCCCATGAGGCAACCCGTCCTACAGGTATTTGTCGCACCTATCCCAACTGGATAGGCAATGAAAGTGCACGTGGAACAGAATATGAGAGTTTTGGTGGCAATCCTGTCAACCACACGACCATCCTGCCGTTCACACGTCTCGTGGGTGGTCCGATGGACTATACGCCAGGCATCTTCCAGATGGATCTCTCGAAGACAGCTCCAGGCCAGAACACCAGCCATGTGCGCAGTACGTTGGCACGTCAATTGGCGCTCTATGTGACCCTCTATTCGCCCCTTCAGATGGCAGCCGACCTCATTGAGAACTACGAGCCTTACATGGATGCGTTCAAGTTCATTGAGGATGTGCCAGTCGATTGGCAGAAGAGCATCTATCTGGAAGCAGAGCCTGGCGACTATGTGACGATTGCCCGCAAGGACAAGCATTCAGAGGATTGGTACGTGGGCAGTTCAGTGGATGAGAATGGTCATGTGAGCACCCTCCGTTTGGACTTCCTCACGCCAGGCAAGAAGTATCAGGCCATCATCTATGCCGATGGTAAAGATGCCTGCTGGGACAAGAATCCGCAAAGTTACACCATCACCACTCAGACGGTCACCAGCAAGAGTGTCCTCAAACTGAAGAGCGCTTCTGGCGGTGGATTCGCTATCAGTATAAAAGAGGTGAAAGGTGTGAGGTAAGAGAAAGTAAACAACTTTATATATCAACTATTTATTAACTAATTCAAAATCCTAAATCCAAAACATGAAACAGAAACTAAATTTGAGATTTTGCATGACATTGCTCATCGGAATCTTCGTGTCCGTTTCAGCGTTCGCCCAGAACATCACAGTGAAGGGCCACGTAAAGGACAATTTGGGTGAGGTTACTGGTGCCACTGTGTTGCAGAAAGGCACGAGCAACGGATGTACCACCGACTTGAACGGTGACTTCACACTCAGTGTTCCTCGCGGAGCAACGCTTGTCATCTCCTTTGTGGGTTATGTGACCCAAGAAGTGACAGCTGCTCCAACACTCAACATCTTCCTTCAGGAAGATTCCAAACTCCTTGGCGAACAAATCGTCATCGGTTATGGTACAGTGAAAAAGAATGACTTGACAGGTTCTGTTATTGCCATCAAACCTGATGAAATGAATCATGGTCTCCAGACCAGTGCGCAAGACATGATTCAGGGCAAGATTGCAGGTGTGAGCGTCGTTCCTGGCGATGGTACACCTGGTGGTGCTGCCTCCATCCGCATTCGTGGTGGTTCCTCGCTCAATGCCTCAAACGATCCTCTCATCGTGGTGGATGGCTTGGCACTCGACTCTTACGGAGCCAATGAAGGTGCAGCCAATGCCCTGTCGATGATCAACCCTGCCGACATCGAGAGCTTCACCGTTCTGAAGGATGCATCAGCAGCCGCCATCTATGGTAGCCGTGCATCTAATGGTGTGATTATCATCACCACCAAGAAAGGTAAGGTCAGCTCAGGTCCAAAGGTGTCTTACAATGGTAATGTCAGCTTCAGCGTGAACACCAAGCGCCTTGAGGTGATGAACAGCAAGCAATTCCAAGATTTTGCTCAGAAATTATTTGGTTATGAGAATGACAAGGAAGGATGGTTAGCATCCAGTCAATATGCAAACCTTGGTTACTATGATGCAGCAGGCAATCATCTTTTTGCTGATACCGACTGGCAGAAGGAAATCTACCGTATGGGTCTCAATACCGACCACAACGTGACGGTTTCGGGTGGTCTGAAGTGGATGCCTTATCGTGTTTCTGCAGGCTATACGCATCAGGATGGTACGCTGAAGACTTCTAACTTCAACCGCTACACCATGAGCTTGAGCTTGGCACCATCGTTCCTCGACGACCACTTGAAGGTGAACCTCAATGCCAAGTTGGCATTCACCCGTCATTCGTTTGCTGAAACGTCAGCTGTGGGCAAGGCCATCTATGCCGACCCCACCAAGCCTATCTATGATGACAGGGCAGAGGCAGCTGAGTATGGCGGTTACTGGCAGTGGCCTGTGACAGCCGATTTTGGTGACACATCCTGGACTCATTCTTACTCTGGTCTGAATGCCGACAACCCAGTGGCTAAGCTGAAGAATCAGAGCAACATTGGTAAGAGCAATGACTTCATGGGCAATGTCGATATTGACTATTCCATTCATGGATTTGAAGATCTGCACCTCCATCTGAAGGGAGGTATGGACTATGGTCATGGACGCAGCAACAAGACCGTTTCGCCCTACGACTACAGCACCAACATCTACTACGGAAGCAAGGGTTGGAACCATGGTGACAAGCACAACCTCTCACTCACGGCTTATGCCCAGTATCTGAAAGACCTGAACGAGACGCATCATTTCGATGTGATGGCAGGTTATGAGTGGCAGAAGTTCTACCACAAGACCGACTACGACTACCCAGTCTATTATCCTGAAACGCATGCCACATATCCTGGCGAACTGGTGAACCCTGATTATGAAGAGACAAAGAATGCTCTCTTCAAGACGGAGAACTATCTGGTCAGCTTCTTCGGACGTGTGAACTATTCGTTGCTTGACCGCTATCTCTTGACCTTCACGCTGCGTAATGATGGTTCTTCACGTTTCTCGAAAGACCACCGTTGGGGTTTGTTCCCATCCGCAGCTTTGGCATGGAAAGTCAATGAGGAGTCTTTCTTGAAGGATGTTTCTGCAGTGTCTGACGCCAAGCTCCGTTTGGGTTGGGGTATCACAGGTCAGCAGGAAGGAAATATCGGCGATTATGCTTATCTGCCTGTCTATACCATGAGTGGTGCAGGTGCTTACTATCCTGTGACTGGCGACGGCGTCACCTTCCGTCCTGAGGCTTATAACCCAGACCTGAAATGGGAGAAGACCACCACTTATAACGTGGGTGTTGACTTCGGCTTTGCCAACAACCGCTTCACAGGTAGTTTCGACTACTACTATCGTAAGACCAACGACCTGCTGAACACCATTCCATTGGCTGCAGGTGTCAACTTCGCAACTCGTGTGATGGGTAACATCGGTTCGCTGCACAACACGGGTGTGGAGCTTCAGTTGACTTACCGTCCTATCCAGATGAAGGATTTGCGTTGGGAAGTGGGTTACAACTTGACTTGGAACAAGAATAAGATTGACCACCTTGTTTCGACCGACGGCAAGCCTATCGGCAATGCTTGGGCTACCGTGGGTGGTGGTGGTGCTGGTGCTGTGAAGGCATACGCAGAGGGTCATCCAGCCAGCGCATTCTATGTGTATCAGCAGGTGTATGATGAGGCTGGCCTGCCTATCGAAGGTGAGTTCGTGGATCGCAATGGTGATGGCGTGCTCAATGAGCAGGACAAGTATTTTTACAAGAAGGCCGATGCTGACGTGGTGATGGGATTCACCTCCAAGCTGATTTATAAGAAGTGGGATTTCAGCTTCTCGCTTCGTGCCAGCCTGAACAACTATATGTATAACTCTATCGAGGCGAATGACCGTGCCAACGTGTCGCCAGCCTACGTGTATAGCAACAACACATGGCACAATGTGGTGAAGTATCAGTTGCCAAAGAATTGGCAGTATGTGAGCAACATTGATTCACAGTCTGACTACTTCATTCAGAATGCTTCCTTCTTGAAGTGTGACAATATCACGTTGGGTTACTCTTTCGACCATGTGGGCAAGACGGGCATCAATGGTCGTTTGTATGCTACAGTGCAGAATGTGTTCACCATCACCAAGTATAAGGGTATCGACCCTGAGGTGTTTGGCGGTTACGATAGTGCCATCTATCCACGTCCATTCACGGGTATTTTGGGTGTAAGTCTTAACTTCTAAAAACTAACAATCATGAAACTGAATATCAAAAAATCAATATGGACGACTGCTGTCGTTACTATGGCAATGGGTGGAATGATCGCCTCATGCACGGGGGATTTGGATGTGACGCCAATTAACCCGCAGCAGGAGCAGGTGCTCGACCCCGATGCATTGTTCAACAAGGTGTATGCAAGTTTCTCGTTGACAGGACAGGCAGGAGGAGCTGGAAAGGGTGACATCCCTGCTGAGATTTTCAGCAATGAAGGTATGTCAGGCTTCTATCGTATGACTTGGTCGCTCAACGAGTTCTCCTCTGACGAGGCTGGTTGGGTGTGGTCTGACCCTGGTGTGCCAGAACTGCTCCACAATGCTTTTGACGCAAGCAATCAGTTCTCGTATGCGCTTTATTATCGCCTTTATTTCACCATCACGTTGTGTAACTCATACCTCGATTTGGTCAGCGACCCTCAAAAGAGTGCTGAGGTGCGTCTGATTCGTGCTCTGAATTATATGTATGTGATGGATATGTATGGAGCTGGTCCTTTATCGACAAAGATTTCTTCTGAGTATGCTCCTTACTACACGCGTCCTCAGCTCTTTGAGTTCTGCGAGTCTGAACTGAAGGCTTGCATCGATGACTTGGCTGATGAGGGTAAGAACACTTACGGACGTGTGGATAAGGCTGCTGCCTATCTGTTGCTGGCTCGCCTCTATCTGAATGCAGAGGTATATTCTGGTACTGCCCGTTGGGACGATGCCATGACGTATGCGGAGAAGGTGATCAAGAGTTCATATTATCACCTCAACACTACAGGCAAGAATGGCTATTCTGCTTATCAGATGCTTTTCCTTGCTGACAACAATGAGAATGGTGCTCAGTATGAGGCTGTGATGCCTGCCCTGATGGATGGTTTGCAGACACAGAGTTATGATGCCATGAACTTCTTGGTGTTCTCTAATTACGGTAGTGCTGAAAATGCTACAGTTCCTTCTGGTACGAACAACAGCTGGGGTAAGTGTGCTCGTGTGAAAGGTAAGCTGGTAGAGAAGTTCTTCGGTTCTACGGCTGCACCTCAGACGGATGATCTTGCCACGATGGTTGCTGCTGCTGGCGATGACCGTGCGCTCTTCTTCAGCCAGGGCTATACCCAGTATATCACGACGGAAGCTTCTGACGAAGGATTCAGTTGTGTGAAGTTCCGTAACGTCCGTTCGGATGGTAAGGCTGCCAGTGCTGTCAACTTCGTGGATACCGACCTCCCATTGCTGCGTGTGGCAGAGGCATACCTCACCTATGCAGAGGCTTCAATTCGCAAGAATGGTCAGAATTCCACTGCCAACGGCTATATCAACGAATTGCGTAAGCGTGCCAATGCTACCCAGGAATCGTCTTATACACTCGACGATGTGTTGGATGAGTGGGCTCGTGAGTTCTGGTTCGAGGGTCGCCGTCGTATGGATTTGGTTCGTTTCGGACGTTTCGGCGGTCAGTCAGAATATCTTTGGGAGTTTATGAATAACATTCCAACAGGTGGATCGTTCTCATCCAACTTCAATGTGTTCGGCATCCCAACCACTGACCTTGACGCGAATCCAAACTTGCAGGGACATCAGAACCCAGGATATTAAGGCGCTTCGCTAAATGAATAATGATAAACGATAAATGAAATCAACATTATGAAACTTACAAATATATTGACACCTATGCTTGTGGGTCTTGGACTTGTTGCCGTCACTTCTTGTTCGGATGACAATGATTCCAATCCTACGTTGCATCAGCCAACATCGTTCACGCTCAATACTCCTGCAACATCGGATTTGGCGATAGATTTGGCGGAAACAACCGATTCGGTTGTGCTCACATGGTCGCAGCCTGATTATGGTGGTATGCCATTACCTACCACTTACTATATTCAGTATGCTGTCGACGAAGCTTTCTCATCAGAGATTGATGCGGATGGGAATGTGACGAACAATTTTGTGCAGGAGGATGAGCCGCTGACAGTGTGCCGTGGTGCCATCGCAGTGGAAGATCTGAATCGAAACCTGATGCACATGCTGGACATCACGAAGGAAGAGCAAGTTCCTGCTGAGCAGACAGTTTATGTCCGTGTAACGGCACAGACTTACTCCACAGACGTGATTTATTCTAACGTTGTCAAATTCAAGGTTTCTCCTTACTTCCGTGCTCTGGTAGCCGCTGATCCTGTTATCTGGTATCTGACAGGTTCTTGTATCGGCGATGGCTCTTGGAACTCTGTTGTTCCAACTGGTTGTCTGCCACTCTATCTGAGTCAGGAAAACACTTACGATGAAGTGTCTGGTACAGGTGAAATCACGTGGGCAGGCTATCTCATGACGAATGGCTTCAAGTTCCGTGGCTCACCTGATGACAACTGGGCAGTACAGATTGGTCAAGGCGGCTCCTTCGGCGAGTTCGTTTTGAACGATGGCGGTTCAGGCAACATCACTGTTCCTGCTGATGGTTGCTACAGGATTGTGCTCGATACGAAGACCAATACTCCTGTCATCACAGAATATGATGGTACTGTGCGTGTGTTTGATGGCATTGCTCTCTCTGGTAGTTTCAATGGTTGGGGCGACACAGAGATGACTCCTGTCACCACTGCCTGTGAGAATCATGACTGGTACCTCACGCTTGACCTTACGGCTGGTGCAGAGGTGAAGTTCAAGCAGTCAGGTTCTTGGGACTTCAACTGGGGTGGTCAGTTCACCAAGCTCTCCTATGGCTATTATGGTAATGGTGTTGGTAATGGTCCTAACCTTTACATCGCAGAGGACGGCACTTACGACATCTTCTTCAACGACCTCACAGGTCTCTTCCGTTTCGTTAGAAAGTAATCAGCTCCATGCTGAATGATTTCAAGAACTTAAAAACAAAAAACAAAAAGATTATGTTTAAGAAATTGATATATTGTTGTGCCATTCTTGCGTTGGCAACATCCTGTAGCGAAGACTTCGACGATTGGGCTTCGCCACAGAGCAATGCACCAGAAGAATCTCAGTCGGTGCAGTTTGCGGCTACTGCAGCCGACGACATCGACATCGCTACAGCTGACGATGTGATACCGTTGTTCACTTACACGCTCAATTTGCCTGAGGGTTATGTGTATGACTCTCTCTCCGTCGATGTGTTAGATGAAGCGGCTGGGCAGCTTAATGCGCTGGCTTATGAAGAAGCTGAAGGAGTAGTGTCTGTTGACAAGGTAAACCTTGCAGCTGTGGTAGAGAATATGTTTGGCAAGCGTCCAACGCCTCGTGAGGTGAAGATCCTCACGAAGGCTTACGCTTACACCTCGGCTGCCAAGAATATGGTGGTGCGTTCTGTGACTGACACCTTGACCCTTCAGGTCACTCCAGAGGCTCCAGTGATTGAGAATGCCTACTATTATGTGGGTGGCGCAACGGGTTGGAGCGATTCTGACCAGACTTACAAGTTGTCGAATGGAGATCAAGATCCATACGAGAATCCTGTATTTACTGTCACTGTTCCTGCTGTGGGTGGTGACCACTGGTTCAAGATTGCACCTGCATCTGCCTACACCCGTGAGGAAGGTTTCTGGGGTGGTGACATGGTTGGTGTGGCTGTCAATGGAACTTCTGACCTCGAAGGAAAACTTGTCGTAGGCAAGAACGATGAGGTGGCTCAGTCTTGGAAGATAGATGAGGGTGTTAATGGAGGTCTCTATTACACGATCTCAATCAATCTGCTTGACCAGACTTATACTATCACTCCGCTGAACTTCGGCTCTTGGCTCTATGAGATTGGCAATGAAAGTGGTTGGTCTGCTAGTCATCCTCTCTATGGTCCTAACAACGATGGCAAGTATCAAGGTTACTACTATCTTGATGGACAGTTCAAGTTCAAGCCCAATGTGGATAATTGGGATGGCGACTATGAGTGCATTGGTGAAGGAAAGATTGGTCAGGGTTCTGACAATTGCCCAGATCCAGGTGCAGGCTTCTATCAGATTGATGTTGACCTCGCAGCAGGTACTTACAATCTTACGAAGGTGAACTCCATCACAGTGGTGGGCAACTTCAACGGATGGAATCAGGCTGATCAGAGCACCCACATGACTTACAACGTGGAAGGTGGTTATTGGGAGGCTACACTCAACCTTGACTCCAATGGTTTCAAGTTCGCCATGAACGATGATTGGTCTGTCAGCTGGGGTGGCTCAAATGGCGATCCTGTTGCTTACAACGACCTCAGTCAGAATGGTGGTAAAGACCTTGACCTTCCTGCCGATGGAGCTGGTACTTACAACATCAAGCTCTATCTCGCCTACGAGGGTGGCAACAAGGTTGTGCTTACGAAGCAATAAATAATTTTTAGAGATGGAAGTGGGAAAGAAGTGACATTCTTTCCTGCTTCCATTTCTTCTTTTTTGATTGGTTTTAACCATGAAGAAGTTCCTTTTACTATTCACTTTTGTTTTTGCAACGTTATTCTCTTCTGCTCAGTCGGAGGTGATGCTGCAAGGTTTCTATTGGGATAGCTATGGTGATACTCGATGGACGAAGTTGACAGAGCAGGCAGATGAGCTGGCTCGTTATTTCGACCTCATTTGGGTGCCCAACTCCGGCTATTGTGAAGCAAGAAACAATATGGGTTACATGCCGCTCTACTACTTCAATCAGAATTCTTCCTTTGGCTCAGAAGCTGAACTGCGTAGCATGATTGCCACATTCAAGGAGAAAGGATTGGGTACGGTGGCAGATGTGGTCATCAACCATCACAACACCAATGGGTGGTACTCGTTCCCTGCTGAGACCTACAAGGGAGTGACTTATCAGTTGCAGAGCACTGACATCTGTCGAAATGACGATGGAGGCGCTACGCTCGAACAGGCTAAAATCGACGGTGTGGAGCTCTCTGCCAACAATGATACAGGTGAGGGATGGGATGGCTGTCGTGACCTCGACCACAAGTCAGCCAATGTGCAGCAGGTGGTGAAGGCTTACCTCGACTACCTCCTCAACGACCTCGGCTATACAGGCTTCCGCTACGACATGGTGAAAGGCTATAGTGCCTCCTTCACAGCTGATTACAACACGTCCTCCAAGCCTTCCTTCTCAGTGGGTGAGTGCTGGGATGGCTCCAGTGTCATCAAGGCGTGGATAGACGGTACCAAGGTGAATGGCACACCAACATCTTCTGCCTTCGACTTCCAGTTCCGCTATCGTGTGCGTGATGCCATCAATCAGAACAACTGGTCACTCCTTCAGGGCAATGCTTCTGATGCAGGTGGCTATCCGCTGGCCTATCAGGAGGCATATCGCCCTTACGCTGTCACTTTCGTGGAGAATCACGATACGGAATATCGCTCTTCGACGGCTCAGCAAGACCCTATCAAGGCCGATACTTTGGCAGCTAATGCCTATCTGTTGGCTATGCCAGGTACTCCCTGTGTGTTCCTCAAGCATTGGCTCAATGCCAAGAGCGACCTCAAGCGTATGATTTCGGCACGTCGTTTGGCTGGCATCACTTCCACCAGCACATTCGAGAAGTTGGCGTCTGCTCAGCTCTATTATGTTGTGAAGACAACGGGTGCAACGGGTTCGCTCATCTGTGTGGTGGGCAAGACCCCTGCTGCTTATACGGCTCCTGCTGGCTACACCAAGGTTTGCTCAGCTTCCGACTACATCTATTATCTGGATGACACTACTGCCGCTGGATGGGATGCTGTCGAGACCCAAATCGCTGCTGAGGTACAGGCTGAGAAGGAGAAGGAACAGCAGTTTACGCCACATACGGCTACTGTCTATGTGAAGGCTGAGTTCACCCCTGTCTATTTCTACATCTGGGATAGCAACAACAATACCCAATTGAATGGCAACTGGCCGGGCAAACAACCTGCCACCAAGGTGATTGATGGTGAGACGTGGTATTATCAGACGGTGGACATCAACGCCGCCAACTACTACTTTAACATCATCTTCAATCAAGGCAGTGGCAAGCCTCAGACGAGTGACATCACCAACCTCACTTCTGACAAGTATTACACAGCCACTATCGCTGATGGTATTGTGCAGTACACGGATGTGACTGCAACGGTCGATGTGAAATCTCACTTCACACCTCACACCTCTGACCACTCATCTCGCATCTATAACTTGATGGGTATTGAGGTGAAGCAGCCTCTCAAAGGCTCGCTCTATATTCAGAACGGCAAAATCATCCTTGTTCGTTGAAAGACTCGATAATAATTGTACATTGTACATGGTAAATTGTACATGAAAAGATGAAACAAATACCAGATCAACCCTTCATCAAACTGTTCAATATCAGTTTTGGCTTCTTTGGGGTGCAGATAGCTTACGCCTTGCAGTCAGCCAATATATCGCGCATCTTCTCCACCTTAGGAGCAGACCCTCATAGTCTTAGCTATTTCTGGATTCTGCCGCCCCTGATGGGCATTATCGTGCAGCCTTTTGTGGGGGCTTGGAGTGACCGCACATGGACACGCTTTGGACGCCGCATTCCCTATCTCTTCATAGGTGCGCTGGTGGCTGTGCTCGTCATGTGCATGCTCCCCAACGCAGGATCCTTCGGTATGGCGGCTGGTGCTGCGATGACCTTCGGACTCCTCTCACTCATGTTCCTCGACACCTCCATCAACATGGCTATGCAGCCTTTCAAGATGATGGTGGGCGATATGGTGAATGAGCGTCAGAAGGGACTTGCTTATTCTATCCAGTCCTTCCTTTGCAATGCAGGATCACTGGCTGGCTACCTCTTCCCCTTCGTCTTTGCAGCCATCGGCATCAGCAACGTGGCTCCAGAAGGTGTCATCCCTGATTCCGTCATCTATTCTTTCTACATCGGTGCCCTCATCCTTATCCTCTGTGTTGTATATACGACGGCAAAGGTGAAGGAATATCCACCAACAGAATACAACGAATATCATCCTGTGGGAGAGAAGGAAGAGAAAGTAAACATGTTGCAGCTGTTGGTCAAGGCACCTAAGACCTTTTGGACAGTGGGACTTGTTCAATTCTTCTGCTGGGCAGCGTTTATGTTCATGTGGACCTACACCAATGGAACGGTGGCTGCTGGGGCATTTGATGCGCCGACTATCATGAAGGATGGGGCTTGTGTGCTCGACACCACCTCCACACAGTATCAGGATGCAGCTGACTGGGTGGGCATCCTCTTCGCTGTGCAGGCTGTGGGTTCTGTGATTTGGGCAGTGGTCATCCCACGCTTTAAGTCTTACAAGCTTGCCTATGTGGTCAGTCTTGTGCTGGGTGGCATCGGTTTCGTTTCCCTTCAGTTCATTCACGACCACTACATGCTCTTTATATCCTTCCTCCTCATCGGTTGTGCATGGGCGGCGATGTTGGCACTGCCATTCACCCTGCTCACCAACTCCTTAAAGGGTGGACATGTGGGCACCTATCTTGGTCTCTTTAATGGCACCATCTGTGTACCCCAAATTGTGGCTGCCAGCCTTGGTGGACTCATCCTCCATACTTTCACCACACAAGGCGAACTGGCACCTGAATCCAACATGCTTGTCCTCGCTGGCATCCTCCTCTTCATCGGTGCTGCATGTGTGAACATCATCAAAGATAAATAAGTATAAATTTTGTGGTGAACAGGGATGCCTGGGTGCGGTCAATGAGAATTTGAGGATGAAACGGACAAGACGCTGAATGAAAAAAATTTGTCATTACATATCGGAATACATGGGTGTGTTGGTGCTGGCGGCGGCTGTGCTGGCACTGGCATTCCCAAGTGTATTGCAACAAATACGTCCGACGGTCATCAATTACCTGCTGGGTGTGGTGATGTTCGGCATGGGACTGACGCTGAACCTCGGGGACTTCAAGATCGTGTTCTGCCGTCCGAAGGATGTCATCATTGGCTGTGTGGCGCAGTTCACGGTCATGCCGCTGCTGGCTTGGGGACTGGCAAGGGCCTTCCAGCTGGACGAGGCTCTGGCGCTTGGTGTGGTGCTGGTGGGTTGTTGTCCTGGTGGCACAGCATCGAATGTGATCACCTACCTGGCAAAGGGTGACCTGGCACTCTCTGTGGGAATGACAGGTGTTTCCACCTTGCTGGCTCCGCTGCTGACGCCTTTGCTGACATGGGCTTTGGCAGGAAAGAGTGTGGATGTGGATGTGGCTGGCATGCTGCTGAGCATCCTTTGGGTGGTCATCCTGCCCATCGTCGTGGGATTGATAGTGAAGGGTCTCTGGCCAAAATTCACGGAGAAGGCTGTTGATTATCTTCCAGCCATATCCTCGCTTGCCATTGCCTTCATCGTGGCTATCGTCATTGGTGCCAATGCCCAGAAGCTGCTGACAGGCGGTCTGGTGATCGTTGTTGTGGTCATGCTCCACAACATCTGCGGCTTGGGTCTTGGCTATCTGATAGGACGTCTGTTGGGACTTGCTGAACCGAAGAAGCGTGCCGTCAGCATCGAAGTGGGTATGCAGAACTCTGGTCTTGCCTCGTCATTGGCCACGCTCCATTTCGCGGCCTATCCTATGGCTACCATTCCTGGTGCCATCTTCAGCGTGTGGCACAACATCAGCGGTGCGATTGTCGCCCGTTTGTATGCAAGCAGGAAGCGGCAGCGGTGATGACACATAGTCTCAGAACGGATAGCCGATGGCGAAGTGGAAGGCAACGGCATCCTTGAACTTGCGGAGGTTGTAGTAGGAGGAGGTGCCTGTGTCGTAGGGCGCATGGATGCCGACTCCGAGGTCGAGTCGCAGGATGAGGAAATCGAGGTTGTAGCGGATGCCTACGCCTGTGCCTACGGCCAAGGAATTGAAGAAGCCATCCACTCCGAAACGACCACCTGGAAGATCTTCGTCATCGCGCATCAGCCACACGTTTCCTGCATCCACAAAGAGGGCTCCCTGTATCTGCTGAATGATGGGGAACCTGTATTCTGCATTCAGTTCAAGCTTTAGGTCACCTGTCTGGTCGAGGTAGGTGCCATTGACTGTGTCGCGGTATCGGCCAGGACCAATGCTCCTGACGGCGAAGGCGCGGATGCTGTTGGCACCTCCGATGTAGAACATTTCGCTGTAGGGGGCATAGTCGGAGTTTCCGTATGACCAGAGCGCCCCTAATTGCACACGTGTGGCGATGGAGGTCTTTTCAGTCAGGTGGAAGGTGTTCTTGAGGGTGAAGAGCAGCTTGAGGAACTGGGAGTATTGGGTGAAGAGGAGTTTCTTGTCTTTCTGGTAGAAGTCGAAACCAAGCAGGGCGTTGGTGGTATTGAGCAGGTTGCCCGATTCCTTGACGGTGGCCTCGAAGTGCATGATGTGTGGGATGCGCTTGTTCCAGACGTTGTCGTAGATGATGGAATACTGTATGGCAGGGATGAACTGGTCGAGCAGGGAGGCGTAAAGGGATGGGTTGCGGAACATGATGGAGTCGAAACGCTCTGTGGTCTCCTGCATCTTGTTGTAGGAGATGGTGAAGGGTGAGAGCTGGTGGCTCCACGAACGTGAGGTCTGGAAGCTGTAGGTGGACTCGCCGATGAAGGAGATGAGTCGGTAGTAGTTAGCGCGGTTGAGCTGGTCGATGCTGAGGCGGAACTTGGTGGAAGTGGGGTACTTGTAGAAGCGTTTGTTGAGCCAGGGGAAGGCAATCCAAGGATAGGACAGGGATGCGTCGGCACCAAGCTCGTAGGAGTCGATGCGCTTGGGTGAATCGAACTGAGTACGGGTCTGCCACTCGTAACTGCCTTTGAGACCGACGGAGAGTGTCTCGCCATGATGGAATGCATTGCGTTTGGAAAGGGTGAGTCCGAGGTGAGGACCTATCTGGGAGTTGGACTTTTGGGTGATGTTGAAGTCAACCTCTGCCTCGACCAGTTGGTCGAGGGTGAGGTCGAGGCGCACATCCAGCGTGTCTGTCTTCAGTGGATTGTCGAACGTGGATAGGAATTCCTTGACAGAATGGTAGGAGTCGGTGGCGGACACGGAATCTCGGGGGATGAAATTCAGCTTGACGCTGGAGAAGATGTCCATCGAGTGGAGGTTGTTGAGTGTCTGATCCACCTTCGACTGGTCGAAGAGCTGACGATGCCAGAACTTGAAGTTCTTGAAGAGCACACGTGGAGCGACAGGCAGGCTCTTGCCCTGATAGGCGACCTTGATGCTGCGACGTGTGAGGGAATCGTCGTAGGTGTTTTGGGTACCGGCCAAACGACGCTGACGGCCTTCTGTGCTTCGCATATTCTGACGGATGTAGGCGCTGATGGTGCCGAAGTGGTATTTTCGGTTGGCTCGTTCAGGAATGTTGATGTCGGGAGCCACGAGCAGTTTGACCCGTTGAGGAATTAGCATCGAGTCAGCCAGATAGGTCACATAGTCAGGTCGATAGTAGTAGTAGCCGTTGTTGCGGAGGGCATTGACAATACGGGTCTTCTCGCTGGTGAGGTCGAATGTGGAGAATTGTCCTCCCATCTTGATGTAGGGTTCTTCTTGGGTCGCATGGATCAGGCTGTCCTGTTCGGGTGGGAAGACATAGCGGATGCTGTCGAAGAGGTAAGGTTCGCCCAGCGTGATGTCGTAGGCAATCTTCTTCTGTTGGTCACGACGCTGATCCACCAGGTGGTAATCGACCTTGCCACGGAAATAGCCGTAGTTCTGCAAGAGGTTGGTAGCCACTTTCACACGGATGTCGGGTGAAACCTGCGAAATGGTGATGGGTGTGGAAGCAAAAGCGTTGAAGAACCACTTGCTGAAACCTGTACGTTGCTTATCGACCAACGCATTATAGGTCCACAGTCCCAACTGGAAGGGACTTCGGGCGTAGGAGCTACCTAAGATGGCTCCATTGGGCGCATAGTCAAGGGCTGCCTTCACCTCGACCAAAGCATTCTCCTCAGCCAGCGTTCCTTTCTCGTTCTCCACCTTCACCTTGTCGATGCCGGTGTAGAGGAACTCATCCTCTGGCAGATTCGGAATCACTGAACATCCTGCCAGCATGCCCAATACATATAATATAACTATGTGTGTGATGACCTTCTTCATTCTTCTTTCTTTTCTGTGTTCGTATCAGACTGCTCTTCTTTGGCATCGGTCATGCTCCTGCGAGCACGTTCTGGCATTTTTTCCTCTTCCTGTTTGCGCCAGATGAGGAGGTCGGAAAGCTTATCGACTTTGCGACGGAGCAGGATACCTGCACCATTCATGTCAATCTGACCTTCGATGAGGTTGGAGAAGTCTCGCTGGTGGAAGAGTCTGACATATTGTGAGCCTCCGTTATCAAGTCGCCATTCGAGGGACACGTCATCGATATAAGCACCTGACTCATGACGAGTCTTGTCGCCATCGGAACTGACCTTACCGCCAATCACCACATTGAGACGGTCGGAGAAGAACTTGCGCGAGAACTTGAAGGAGTAGTCAGTACGGGTGGTACCATCATCGCGTGTCATCTTCTCCATACCCACATCCACATTCACCATCGTGGACATGGCCTTGCCTGCGATGTTGTTGATTTCGTTCTGAAGGAATGCATTGAGGGCATTGCCAGCCGTGAATCCCTTGCGGTTGCTGCCTGAGAGGTACATGCCTGTCGCCAACATACCGATCGCAAGCTTGTTCTTATCTTCGACTGAATAACCGGCCAGCTCGTTCTGCACAGCCAGATCCTCTGGTGCCTCGATGGTGAACTCCAGTCCCATATCGTTGAGCGAATTGGTAATCTTCAGACCCGTCTCGAACAGCACCGTTCGACTGGCGCCATCGCCATCGCCTACAGCAGCTCTCACCCGTTCTGTGGCAGCGATGTTGAGTGTGGGATTGGTAGGTTCGCCCACAAACTCAATATAAGAGCCCTTGTGGATGGTGAATGTCTTGAGCGGAATGACAGGCAGGGTGTATTTCATCTCACCCTCATTGATGGTGTATCGTCCCTGCATGTTGATGGCTCCTTCAGGCGTGTAGGTCATCGTGACAGAGCCGCCTCCCTGCACATTCACATAACTCTGCTTGTCGGCAGAGAACTCACCATTGAGCTTGGCGCCATCCTCGATGCTGAGCGTGAGGTTCATATCGATGCCTGTGAACGACTTGCGAGGGATGAACTCCTCAGAAGCGGGTGGGGCACTAGAATCGACGAAGGTGACAATATCTTCGAGACGGTCACTCTGATAGAGCGCCGTTTCAGACAGCACATAGGTGATGTTGGTGGTGGGGAGCACACGCACGAGGCCACGAATGGTCAAGTCCTTGGTGGAGCCGATGACACGTGCAAAGAAGTCGCCATACATGTCGCCATAGAGCAGAGAGCGCCTGGTCTGTTTGGCTTCGATGACCTTGACGTTGCGACCATTGAGGGAGAGCGACATGAAGATCTCGTCGAGATTGGCAAAATCCACATAACCATTGAGGGTAAGCGGATTCTTGTCGGCACCATAGAACTTGAAGTCGTTGAAGTCCACTCGGCTGTTGTTGAACACGATGCTGTCGTTGGCCATAGCGAGGTTGAAGTTATAAGGCACAGAGAGCAAATGCACGTCTTGGGGCAGCAAAGCGCCGTTGAAGATCAGTGCGCTGGTAGGACCTGTCACCTTGATATTGCCTCCTAAATGGCCGTCGAAGCCCACGATTTGTCCAGGGATGAAAGGTGAGAACATCTCCATCGGCACATCCATAAAGGAGAGGTCGGCATTGACTTCCCCTTCGCCTTCTGCGTCGTACATACCTTCCAGTTGGAGAATTTTTTGGTCGTTGATGGCCAATTCCGCATTGATGTCGTGTTCTGTATCGCCCTTCGGCATATAAGTGAAGTTCGAGGATAGGTCGCCCATCTGCTGACCCTCATAACTGAATTGCTGGGCATCCACCTCACCCTCCACGAGGAAGTTGTCTCCTTGGTCAATATAGGTGGCATCGAGGTGCAACATGCCGTCCATCGTGGGCAATCCAGGAATGGGCAGCACTTTCAATAGTTCACCAAGCTTGAGGTCGTTGACAATCACATTGGCAATCTGCTTGCCTGTAGCACCCTCATCGGCATAGACTGCCACATAACAACTGTCCGCCAAGCCCGTCAGTCGCACATCTGCCATGATGGGTCGATTCGGATGGGTGACGATGTAGTTGTCTGGATTGATGGAGAACTTCCGGAATCCGATGATGGGTTGTTGGGGATATAGGCTGTAGTTGACACAAGTATCGTTGGCCAAGCCTTTCACACCCAAATCAATGCCTTGACGGTTCTTTTTGTCGAAATAAGTCAAATGGGCATCCACCTCGTTGGCCTTTACATGTCCATCAAGATAAGCACGGAATGCAGGCAAGAGTGGCTGATCCTTGCATTGCACACCTGCATAGTATTCGAGTTGTGATTCGCCTTGCTCCACTTCAAAGAAGGCCGTATCCACTCGAAGGCTGTCTTTCTTGAATCCATACACATGTCCATATCCCACCAATCCACGTTCAGGCGAAGACTCCACATCGGCTGAGAACTCATTGAAATGGATGCCATACGTGTTGAGCACTGAAAGCAAGGGATTGTCCTGTCCTGCTGTCGCATGGAGCGAAAGGGCAGGCAGATAGGCCTTCAATGCATCGAGATCCACATCGTGCTGCTTGAACTGTCTGAAAGCTTCCTTCTGGAATCGTACCAATTGTGGATTGAGGTTGAACATGTTGTTAGGCGTGAAGAAGACGGCATTGAGGTCGCCTGTTCGCAGGGTGGCAAGGGTGGTGTCTTTCAACGCCTCTGCATAGAGGCTGAATTCATGGGTGATGATGCTGTCGCCTCCCAAATTGAGATGGAGCGAGGTGATATCCGATTCTACCTTGAAGATCTTGTCGAGGTTGTAAGAGAAATTCATCGAACCGTTCGTGCTGACCAATAGGATGTCATCGCTGAAGCCCATCTTTTGTACATCAGCAAACGGCAGGTCGAGATTCAACACGCCCTCTACCAGGTTTTTCTTCAACGTTCCATCGAAATTGAAGGACGTCTGCAGCTGGTCATTGTCAGCCATCATATCTAACAAGAGCTTCTGACCCTTCAGCGTAGCATTTGTATCGATGTTGCTGAGGTTTATCTTACCGTAATAACCGTTGGAGAGATGAGCCGTTGCATCGAGCGTGGTGGCAGGAGAGAAGACATCAAAGCCTCGTCCTGTCGCATCTACCTTGCCCGTCACTACACAAGATTCTTCCAACGGCACATAGTGATTGAGCACTACATTGTTGAACGAACCATTGACCCTGTACGCATCGGAGGCCATCACATAGCCACCTTCCAAATCAACGCTTGCCCCATTCGCATCCTTTGCCTTTAGACGAGTCTTCAGCGAGAGGTCATCAGCCACATTCCAGAGCGTGGCACTTCCGTCTGCCAACAACTTGCCTGGCACTTTGAGGTGCAGCTCACTCACTTCGAGGGTTTCGAGATTGCCATCTGCCTTCAACTGCAGTTCGATGGGACGGGCAGGCAATTCCTTGTTCAGCATGGCACATGTCTCCTTCGTGTCAGCTCCTCCCATACGGGTGAAATATATGACATCGCCTTTTCCGATTTGACCTTCGCCAAGCAGGGAGAACTTGCCCGGATTCTCATCATCGAAGGCATTTAAATCCATCCGATAAGCTACCGTCAAATCACTCTCATCCGTCTTCAGATGGAGCTTGGGAACCGTCAGAGAAAGCGAATCCATCTCCACTCGTCCCTGCATCTCTGCAATGGTGAGTCCTGATTGCTCTGTGGCAGCCAATTCAGTCAGACGGACAGAGAAATCGTCACCCACATACGACAGCGAATCCAATCGCAAGTGAGCTACATCAAACAGCAAATGATTGGGGTCAAGTTGTTCTGGCTTTGGACGCTCTTTCTGAAGGGTATAGGCAATTTTAGAATCTTGCAAATCCAACCAATCTACTCGATAAGCCCCTTCCTTCAAGTCCAGATAGGCTTTCGTGTTGGCCTGACCAATGTCTGCCCCCACCCATGTGCTATCCGCATTCGGCGTGAGCAATATGTTCAGCTTCACCTGTTGCAGCGTCAAATCATCCAGCTGCACTCGCCAGTCAACCGTCGTTGTGTCTTCGGGCACAGAATCATTCATCAGCACTGCCAAATCAGCTTCTCTCAACAGTGCCTCATTTACCACAGCAAGTCCATTCTTGATGTCTGTGCTGTGGGAATTGAGACTCAATTCTGCCAGGTTTCCTTTGATGACACAAGCGTCAATCATCCCCTTTGTGTTCAGCTTGGCATCATACAGATGAATGCCATCCACCTCAGCCTGCAAATCCAATAGTGGCAAGGCCTTCACGCTGATGTCCAACTCACGGGCAGCCAAGACCGTGTCGCCCTCCTCAATCGCCACAATTCCTCCCATCGAGAGGTCAAGTGGAAACTTCAGATGAACGCTTTCCACAGTCACCTCCATACCCATTTCTTCGCTCAGCACTTCTGCTGCCTTATCGACTGCGAATTTTTGAACAGGAGGCAGATAAATCAACACGAAAAGTAACAGCAATAAGAAGATTGGAGTTAGCACAATCCACAAAAGGATGCGCCAACTCCAACCTAAAAGCGTATACTTTCCGTACCTTTTCATTCTGAAAATTAAAAAATTGAAGAATTGAAAAATTGAAGTTAGCTTACGCTTTCCAAACCGCATGGCAACTTCAATTCTTCAATCTTTCAATTCTTCAATCTTTAGAGGTTTGGATTAATCTTGCTCCACTCTGAGATAGGAGGAACGATGTTGAGCGTTACGAGTTCATCACGCATCTTGCAGAGGTGCTCGTAAGAAGCATCCAACTTCGCCATCTCCTCAGGAGTACCAGCAGGCATCTTGTAAGTGCAGCCGTTCGTGTCGAGCGTGGTGTCCATCGCCATCATGATGTGGTTGTACTTCTCGTTGTTCACGTATGTGCCAGCTGGCCAACGGAACTTCTCACCACCCATCACGGAACGAATCATCTCAACCGAGCAGAATGCAGGGCTCTGCCATGAAGAACGTCCACGAAGTTCGATGATCTTCGCGCCACCCTTTGTCACAGCCACCTTCAGCTCTTCCCACTCCTCCTGAGTGCAAGCAGGAGTGCCGATGAGTTCGTTGAGAGGCTTGCCAGCCACCTTCACAGCGCTGCCAAACACAGCCATCTGCTCACCATGACCACCATATGTAGCACAACCAGTCACCTCATACTGCTTCACACCAAACTTCTTGGCCAGAGCAGACTGCAGACGAGTAGAGTCGAGGGCAGCAAGTGTGGTCACCTGACCTGGCTTCAAACCAGAGTACAACAGTGTCACCAGACCAGTCAAGTCAGCAGGGTTGAAAATCACGGTCACGTGCTTCACATCAGGGCAGTAAGTCTTGATGTTCTGACCCAGTTCCTCAGCAATCTTGCAGTTGCCAGCGAGCAGATCCTCACGAGTCATGCCAGCCTTACGAGGAGCACCACCAGAAGAGATGATGTACTTGGCATCCTTGAACGCCTCAGCCACATCAGTGGTAGCCGTCAGGTTCACGCCATCATAACCGCAATGGAACATCTCTTCCATCACACCCTCCATGCCAGGAGCATACACATCATACAGACACACATTAGGAGTCAGCTTCATTGTCAGAGCCAACTGAACCATCGTGGAACCGATTGCACCACCGGCACCCACAATCACGAGCTTGTCGTTAGTTAAAAATCCCATAATACTATTAATGTTAAGCGTTAATACGATATATGTGCAAAGATACCTCTTTTTCCGATAACACACAACAAATCTCCCTTTTTTTTCTTCAACCACCCAATTTTTTTGTTTTTCACTTTTCATTTTTCACTTTTCAACATACCCATTCTGGGTGATTTCACAGATTTATCAGATTTTCTGAGTCATCTGTTTCATTGCTCGCGAACGGGCAACAGGTTTTAAGGAAGCGGAAAACACATTTATCCTTAAAATTTTAACAAATTATGGCATTGAAAGTGAAAGCAGTGGAACGACTGCTGAAGTTTGACAAGAACGATGCGGGCGAGTACCGCTACGTGATGAAACCGGAACTGTACATCCCCCTCAAGGAGGAGAAGGTGATCCGCGAGGCTGCACTGCGCAGCGGCGTGAGCCAGGGCGTGATGAAAGCCTGCTGGGACGCAGCCGGCGAAGTGATCAAGGCATGGGCGACGGAAGGTCACTCCGTGGCGCTCCC
>JAFZVN010000028.1 GCA_017617805.1 Bacteroidaceae bacterium
CCTTTATATTGATGGTGTGCAACTGGCTGACCCCAACAGCGAGTCTTTCTATGGTTGCAGCATGATGTCGAGCGGTTTGGAGATTCCATATGATGCCACCAAGGCTGACCGCTTCGCCTTCAAGGACGTGCCTCATGGTGACGTGCATCGCAAGCGCTACTATTCTCATGTGGATAATGCCTGGAAGACCATGTATGTCTATACCCCACCTACATACGACCAGGAAAAGCGTGACTACCCAGTGCTTTATCTCCAGCATGGTGGTGGTGAGGACGAACGTGGTTGGAACCAGCAGGGTCTCACCGACATCATCCTCGACAACCTGATTGCTGAGGGCAAGGCTGTTCCTATGATCATTGCCATGCTCGATGGCAACACACGTGACTTCACAGCCGAACTCACACAGGAGGGCATCCCATTTGTGGAGAAGAACTTCCGTGCCAAGAAGGGAATGGAGAATCGTGGTTTGGCAGGTTTGTCAATGGGTGGCATCCACACCCTCAACACCCTCATCGCACAACCCGACCTCGTCAGCTACGTGGGTGTGTTCAGCTCTGGCTGGTTCAAGAACAATGGTGGTCCTGCCATGGGTGGCAGCAACGACCAGAACTATGCTGTGCTGAAGGAGAAGAAGGACATCTACAACAAGAACATCAAGAAGTTCTGGTTCTCGATGGGTGGTCAGGAAGACATCGCCTATGAGAACTGCAAGGAGATGCGCCGCCGTCTTGACGAAATCGGCATCAAGTACGATTACTACGAGTACCCAGGTGGTCACACATGGCCTGTATGGCGTGAAAGCATCTACCAGTTTGCTCAGATGATCTTCAAATAAAGAATTCACATATATATTATTTACTCAAGTTTCGCAAGCTCCACTTTCTTGGAGTTAAAGAAGTTAAAGGAGTTAGAGGAGTTAAAGCCAAATGTTATGCTGGCGTAAAAACTCCTCTCCACAGTTGACAGAGTATCGGCTTTAACTCCCTATAACTCCTATAACTCCTAAGCAAAGCGGTAACTTCCGAAAGTTAAATTATTTATTAAAAGAGATGTTATCTTATTTAATTGCATTTGCAGTGGCTGTATTGCCAGCCATCTTATTGCTGATTTACATTTACAAGAAAGACGCAAAGCCAGAGCCGAAAGGACAAATCTGGAAGGCGATATTGTTTGGTGCTGCCACAGTCATCCCGATTGTGATCATAGAAAATATGATTAGCAACTTCCTCTTCGGAGAGGGAGGAGAGGCATCTTCCTTCATCAGCCACTGTGTGGACGCCTTCGTTGTGGCAGCGATTCCTGAGGAGGGTTTCAAACTGCTGGCACTTTGGCTGGTGCTGAGAAAGAACCCCCATTTCGACGAGCACTTCGATGCCATCGTGTATTCAGTGTGCGTAGGTCTGGGATTTGCCACCGTTGAGAATATCGGCTATGTGGTAGGAGATGGCGACTGGGCTTCTGTAGGTATCATGAGAGCCATTTTCTCTGTGCCCGGACACTATGCCTTCGCTGTGCTGATGGGTTTCTACTATGCTCGATATCACTTCGTGAAGCGTTCGTTCCTCAACTGGCTCGGCATCTTCTGGGTGCCTGTGATTGCCCATGGAATCTACGACGCCATCGTGATGAACATCGGCATCAACGACTACCTCGTCCTGCCTATCATCGCCCTGCTCATCTTCTTCTGCGTGAAGATGCACAAGGTTTGCAAGAAGAAAATCACAGCGCAATTGGAGCTTGACAAGACTGAAGAGGTGAATGCATAAAAAATAAATGTGCGACTTTGCATAATAAACGTTCTTTCGACTCGTTATTGATAGTAGAAAGAGAAAACGTAAAAGCAAGTTGCCCATGAATGATTCTACTCCTTCCTACAACAAGACATCCAAAATTGCCGAACTGAAAAAGTTGGTAAGTCCCTCGAAGGACACGTTGTTTTTCTTGCAACTGTTTGCAAGGGTTTATGAGCCCAAAATGATGATGGGCGTAGCGTAAAAACAACTGGTAGTTGGAAACAAGTAAAGTACTTTCGGTTCTTGCTTCATCAGACGAAGCAAGAGAACTTGCCAAGCGCATCAGAAATGGCAAGGCAAAGCAAGTAAAAGCTGACGGGCTATGTGGCTCGTCGGCTACTTTGCTATTGGCCTCTATCATGAGCGGACGGGGCAACTACCCGAACTTGCTGGTGGTGATGAACGACTTGGACGATGCAGGCTATGTGTATCATGACCTGACCCAGATGATGGGAGAGGAGCGGGTGTTGTTCTTCCCATCGTCGTACAAGCGAGCCATCAAGTACAATCAGAAGGATGCCGGAAATGAGATCTTGAGGACGGAGGTGCTGACGAAGGTGGCAGAGATGCAGGACCTCGTTGTGGTGACCTACCCCGATGCTTTGGCAGAACGTGTGGTGTCGAAGAAAGAGCTGGATGAGAACACGTTGGCAGTGAAGGTGGGTGAAGAGTTCGACATCAGCGAATTGGAGAAGCGCATCTTCGAATTGGGTTTTGAACGCACGGATTATGTGTATGAACCAGGACAGTTCGCCATCAGAGGAAGCATTGTGGACGTGTATTCATTCTCGTCGGATATGCCCTATCGAATCGACTTCTTTGGCGACGAGGTGGACAGCATCCGTTCGTTCGATGTGCAGAGCCAGCTGAGTCAGGGGAAGGTGGAGATGATGACGATTGTGCCCGAGATGAAGACAGACGGAACGGAGTACATCTCGTTCCTGGAGTTCTTGCCGAAGGACACGCTGGTGGTGACG
>JAFZVN010000029.1 GCA_017617805.1 Bacteroidaceae bacterium
AAACAGCTCATGGCGCTGCTCGCTACCGGCATCAACCGCACAGAACGCGACGTGAGCTACTATGCCGAGCGCCTGAACGTGTCGCCCAAATACCTCTCTGCCACTATCAAGCGCGTAACGGGTCATAGTGTCACCTCCTACATCGACCGCCACACCGTGCCCATACTAAAAGACTATCTGGGTGACGAACGTCTGTCGCTCACCCAGATAGCCGAACTGATGAATTTCGCTTCCCTCTCGTACTTCAGCCGCTACTGTACTAAACACCTCGGCCAATCCCCCAGCGAGTACCGCCAGAGCTTGCAGCCGAAATAAACGAGTAAAAATCTGCGTGAAAGGGGGGGGGACAAAATAGCCACCCCTTACGATTATGTGTATGGAAATACTTGCGTGAGCGATTCCGTTCATCCTATTTCAGTTCTTCTGGTATCACGGGCATAGCGCCATGCTGTGTGCAGACAAAGGCACTCACCTTGACGGCACGCTCATGCGCCTCTTTCACGCTCTTGCCCAAGAGGAGCGAGGAGACGAAGGTGGCGGTGAAGGAGTCGCCTGCACCTACTGTGTCGGCCACCTCCACCTTAGGTGTGCCCTGCACGCTCACCTCGCCATCGGGGGTGAACACATACGAGCCATTCACTCCACAGGTCAGAATGAGCATCCTGAGGTTGTATTTCATCAAGATGGCACGGCACTTGTTCTCGAAGTCGATGCTTTGCCAGATGGTGTCGAAATCGCCGTCACCCTCTGGAAGTGCTCCAAACACGCGGCTCACTGTCACCAGTTCCTCATCGTTAATCTTCAACACGTTGCACATCTCCAATGAAGCTTCAATCACCTCTTTGGTGAAGAAGTTCTGACGCAGGTTGATGTCGAACACCTTGAGGGAGTCCTTGGGCATGTCCTCAATGAAGCTGCGGATGGTGTTGCGGCTCACGTAGGAGCGTTGAGCCAGCGACCCCCAGCACACGGCATCGGAACGACGTGCCAAGTCAGCCAGTTCTTCGGTGTAGGGGATATTGTCCCATGCCACATCCTTCTTGATGTCATACTGCGGAATGCCGTTCTTGTCCAGTGTCACCTGTACCGTGCCTGTATCGTAGGGCACCTTAGGACATACCACCTGCTGACCGACACCTTTGCAGATGTCCAGAATCTCGTCGCCCAGGGCATCGTCGCCTACGGCACTTGCTGCCCATGAGTTCAAGCCGAACTGTCCGCAATGATATGCAAAATTTGTTGGCGCACCGCCAAACTTTCTTCCTTCAGGGAGGCAATCCCAAAGTGCCTCACCTATTCCTACTACTGTCTTCATATTAGTTTTGGTTTAATTTTGATTTTGGAAATATTAGATTTGTCAGCACCACCTCGCCGTTGTTGCCGAACACCTCCACCGAGCAGTTGTCGATGAACACACGGATGCTGGTCAATTTGCGATGTACAGGAGCCACCGTCACCGCATGGAACTTATCGCTAAAGCTGGTGTCGCCACATTTCGTGCGGTCACACGTCAGCGTCATCGCTTTTTGATCGTAGATAATGCTGAATTCATCGCCTTCAGCATTGGTCAGTGTGATGGTGGTAGAACCCTTCACCTTGTAGGTCTTGTCCAACCCCTTGCCATCATACTCCTTGGCGGGTTGGCTGCCCAAGAAATACTCCTTGCCCACTTGATAGAGGAACAAGTCGCGTGCAATAGAATTGGCAGAACGGAACTGGCGTGTGGGCACATCGTTGGCATATTCCCAGTTCGACATCCACGCAATCACCGTCTTGCGACCTTCAGGCGCATTCGACCACGACACGGTGGCATAGTGATCCTTGCCGTAATCCATCCAAAGTGCCTTGCCATCGGTGTATCGGCTGGCATCATCCACCGTAAAGGTGTGACCATCGAAATCACCCACAAAATACTGTGTGGCAGAGCCTCCGAAGGGACCACCTGGATTGATGTTGCACAGGAGCACCCAAGCCGATTTACCATTTGACGATTTACCATTTACAATGGGTAATTGAATCAGGTCGGGGCATTCCCACACACCACCATGACCGCCAAGAC
Organism: Bacteroidaceae bacterium; assembly: GCA_017617805.1. Lineage (GTDB taxonomy): Bacteria > Bacteroidota > Bacteroidia > Bacteroidales > Bacteroidaceae > Minthosoma. The sequence continues at coordinate 2,060 of JAFZVN010000029.1, forward strand.
CCTCGCCGAAGCGCGACTCTTCCGTCCATTTCTTCAAGTCGGGCGATGAATAGATGCGCATCTCCTGTCCCACAGCCAGAATGAGGTTCCAAGCCTTGATGTCCTCGTTCCAGAACATGTTGGGGTCGCGGAAGTCTTTATCCTCTGCTGTCAACACCGGGTTGCCCTCATATTTGGTGAAAGTCTTTCCCCCATCGGTCGAATAAGCCAGACATTGTGCTTGCACGTCACCACCGAAGGGAGTGGGTCGGCTTGCCGTGTACATTGCCACCACGGCCCCTTTGCCGAAGCCTGCCGTACCCTCTTTGTCAACCACGCATGATCCACTGAACATCGTGCCCCATGCATCGGGTGTCAAAGCCACAGGTTCATGTTGCCAATGGATGAGATCAGTCGAAGTGGAATGTCCCCAGTGCATATTGCCCCACATTGAACCATAGGGGTTGTATTGGTAGAACAGATGCCACACTCCGTCCAGATAGAACATGCCGTTCGGGTCGTTCATCCAGCCACGTTTCGGCGTGTGGTGATAGGCCGGACGGAAAGGTTCTTCCTTCAGCGCATAGTCAGCATCGTCGTTCTGCACCAACTTCTTGAAACAGATGCTGCCTGTCGGCACATTCTGCACACACACCTTCATGCCGTTCTTATTCAAATAGGGCTGGAGGTCGAGTGCCACATAATAATCCACCTGCTCGCGAGCCATGTGCACATTCTGCTCTGTCAGCGCCTTGCCATCTGCAATCACCAGCACTTTCCCTTCAGGAGCCTTCTCTTCGATGGGTAGCCACAGATAGCGTCCCGATGTCTGGGGTGTTACGATGCTTTGTTCGCAAGCCTGCGGAGTGACCGTCTGTGCCTCACAGACACCTCCCCAAGGAAGTGCTGCGAGTACAGTCATCAGGAAAAAACATTTCATTGTGTTCATATCGATGTTGTCTTAATCTCAGTGTTCAATATTGAAAAACCTTCACATCGCTCACGGTGATGGAACCACCGTAATTATTGACACTCCAGCAATTCTTTTGGATACCATAGATGCGGTTGGTGTAAGCACATACATCGTTGATGTACATCACCATTACGCTATTGTCGGTGTAGATGTCAATCTTATAGGTGTTGTCGGCAGGACGGGCGAAGTTGTAGCCGTCAATGCCCTCAACGAAGCCCTTGGGCTTTTCAGATGCGTCTTTGTTCTTATCATCTTCTTCCGACCATGGCCCTTCCTGTTCGAAGTTCACCTTGCGGCCATCCTCCCATTCAGGATTCACCACCATCGTATAGTGTTTCTTGGAGTCAGAACCACGAACGAGCGAGATGCCGAACTTGTCCCAGTTGTTGGAGGTCTTCACGGTAAGCGAAATATGGTTGTGGGCATCCAAGCGGTTGTAGAGCACGTAAGCATCATCCCCTGAGAGTACCCCATCGGCATAACCATTACTCTCCATGACATTGACAGGCTGTTCCTTTGTGTATTTGCTCTTAATGGCGGGAACCTCGCCCAATGTGAGCGTGCCATCTTCGTGCTGGATGATTCTGTGGCAGACAAGCGCACCTGACCAATTGGGCTCACTACCAGCACCCACATCAAGATTCTTCTCATGGATTGTGGCACCCTTACGGTATGGACACCAGCCCCAGATGTAGCGGTCTGTACCATTAGAGGCTGTCTTGCCTGCATAGAAAGCACGGCTGTCGAGCACACCCTCATGTCCATCTTTTGGCCAATTGGCTCCTGGATCACGGAAGCAGTCTTTCAATCCATCAAACGAGGTTGCCATCATATATTTCACCTTACGGCTCCAACTGGTCTTGTAACCCTCGCTGTAGATGAAGTACCAATAGTTGCCCATCTTGAAGATGTCAGGACATTCGCACATACGATCCCATATCATCGGGAAATCGCCCACATGTTCCCATGTTTTCAGGTCGCTTGACTTAAATTCTACAAACTTCAAGTTGGAGGCAATGACCATGTGGTAGAGACCATCCTCTGCTGTGAAAATCTGCGGATCGCGGAAATCGGTGGTGGAGTAGCCGTAATCGTCGCCTTTCAGCATCCACACATTGTCCTTCGTCCATGTTTTGAAATCAGGAGAGGTGGCTCGCATCACAGCTTCGACGTTGGCACAGTTGGGATTATGGCCTGTATAGTAGATGTAATAGAGACCATCCTGCTCATTATAGATGGCACAACCTGTACCCAATGCAGCATCCTGCACCGTAGAAGAAGCCCCTGTTGGCAATACCTCGCCCAATGAAACATAGTTGGCGCCATCCTTGGTGGATATGCCCCAGATGGGGTGATAGTTGTAGGGATTGTTCACCTCATACTCCTGCAAGTAGAGCACCTTGAACTCTCCAGCTTTCTGGTCGTAGAAAGGCATGGGGTCACCACAGCGTCCGATAGCAGGATTATAATAGGTTTGGAAGCCCTGTTCGTCGGCGGAGTTGAAGAATGCTGTAGTGCCAGCCCAATCCTTTGGTGCGTCAGGACCAAAATTGTCATCGCTGCATGCTGTCAGCACGGAGGCTGACAACATAAGTGCGAATGTGGATAATATCATAATTTTTTTCATAACGTTTACTTCATTAAGTGATTAAATGCATTTTGAGTAATAATCTCGATGTTTTTGTGGTATTTCTCCACATAGCCATCCTCGTAGGTGTAAGAGTACCAGTCGTAGCAACCTGAACCGATGCAGATGATGCCACCCTTGCCAGCGTTGGCAGGATATTCCCAAGCCACAACAGCACCATCGCCACCTACGCCAAGAATCTTGCCACCTGTGCGGTTCGCCCATGCTGCATGGTCATCATAGCCTCCCCAGTCAGCTGCAATGTGATACTGAGCCGTAGAATTGGTGATGTGGTAGCCAGCATCCGTACAGTACACCTCGTTGGCATTGTCGCCCTGCACCAAGTTCTGCCACAGCGGATGATCGTTCTGTCCGTCGAAGATACGGAATGACCATGGCCCTCCACAAAGCTCGGCAGCATTCTCATCTTGTCCCCAACAGTTGTTGGGAGTTGTCCATTCATCGTCGCCAGTCACACCGATGAATGATGGCAAGTTGGTGGCATAGCGTGTCAAGAAGAATGAGCCACCATTCTCATAGTAGGAACGCAACTCGTTCTTGGCATCGAGCGCATAAGGAGCCTTGAAGACAAATGCATCATGACCGTCCACACCGCCATCCACGTGGTAGTGCCACCAAATGACTTTGCATTCAGAGAGGTCAAGAGTTCCAGCATGCAGGTCAGCAAACGAAACATACAGCGAGTTGGACACATTGCCAAGCATCCACTGGCAAGCAGCCTTTGCTTCTGGGTCAAGCTCGTCCATCACCGAAGGTTCGCCAATAAAGAGTGCGGAGGGCTTCTCGATAGCAATCACCGTAATGGTGTAAGTGCTTTCAGCCGAATTGTTGATGACCTGGTAAGTCACAGGCTGTGAAAAGTCTTGAGCCACACCTGAACCAGGTGTCACCACAGCATTGGCACTGCAAATGATGGTAGGCGCCAAATCCTTGATGTTGACAAAGCCAGGCACATAGACAGTAATGGTCTTCGCTTCTTGGTCAATGGTGCCTTGATAGATGTCGTTGAGAATGAATTGCTTGATGCGAGCCTCATCGTGAAGCACGCTGAGCGTCCAGTCCAAATAAGTGTCACCATTCGTCACGCGCAGCGCTTTGGCGGCATCCATGTTCAGGGTTTCGCCCTGTTTGATGTTGCAAGAAGCCCCATCAGAGATTTTCAGTGCAGTCACCTGCATGGCAGATGTGCTATACGTTTCTGGCAGACGAACCACGATGCTGCGAGAGGTGAAGTCAATCTGACCCTCGTAATTGTCGAGCTTGATGTACTCAACCATACAGTCACCTTTCAGTTGCAGGTCACTCACATTATCGTCGGAGCAAGCAACAACACCAAGGATGATGCCAATAGCTCCTATTATATTTAATATCTTTGTTTTCATAATAATCATCTATTTTGCAATTATCAAATTACCAGTTACCGATGTTTTGAGTGTAGTTACCGTCAGATGCAGCCATCTGCTCCATAGGAATTGGCAGGTATTCACACTGATTGGCTGTAAAGTGGGCATCCTTGTAGAAAGCGCAATTGTCTATTTCCTCAGTATAATACTTGTTCAGCACTGTGGCAGCTTCACCCCAACGAACAAGGTCGAAGAAACGCTCACACTCCATGCCGAGTTCGAGGCGACGCTCCATCTTCACAATCTTGATGGCTTCGTCCTGTGTGTAAGAGCCCTTATAGTTGGTGATGTACATCTTCACACCGTAAGCACTTGGATAACCCGAAATCATTTGGGTGCTGCCAGCCGCACGGCTACGAATTTGGTTGACCAGTGCAATGGCTTCATTCACTTTGCCCAGTTGGGCGTAAGCCTCTGCACGTTCCAGCAGCACGTCGGCATAGCGGAACACTATACGATTCATCGAACTTGCCCAGTAACTTCCCTTGATGAGGTAAGAGCCTATTAAAGCAGGATCCACATTCTGTTTCAGCGACACATTGTAACCATAGTCACCATTCGAACGGCTCCAGATGCTGGTTTCATCCATGATGTAGTTTTTGTTGAACATGTAAGGAAGTCCGGGGATGCCTATAGTCAGGAACAAACGTGGGTCGGCATTGTCAGTGGCCTTGTTGTAGTCCTTATTGTTGAAAGTGTCCAGCAGAGGAAGTCCATTGTCTCCTGTGCGATAGGCATTCACCAAATTCTGCGAAGGTTTGTAGAAGTCACATCCGCCATCCGTTGCACCAGGAATATTAGGCGGGATCAAACCATAACTCCAATTCAGATTGCCATAGGTGCTGCCATCGTTGCGCGAATACTGGATAGCCCACAGGCTTTCCTTACCATTTTCGTACTGCTCTTCGGGTCGGAAATTGTTGTGGATGTCATCCTCCAATCCATAGTTGGTGTAAAGCGAGGGGGCAGTGAACTCCAACACCTTCTCCAAATCAGCCTTTTCGATGCTGGTCACTTGATGGCTGGCGGCATTGTCTTGATGGTAGGCCTTATAGAGATATACCTTGGCAAGAAATGCTGCGGCCGAAGCCTTGGTGGGACGACCCTTGTCGGCCTGAGTCACAGGTAGTGTGTTGTAAGCGTCCATCAGGTCATCGATGATCAACTGCCAACCCTCGTCATTGGTATAAGCAGTATTCGAGAGTGCATTGTAATCATCATAGGAAAGGTTCTCGTTGTTCACGAATGGGATGTTTTTGTACAAACGTTTCAGCAAGAAATGTCCATAAGCACGCAGGAACTTCATTTCAGCCAGACGTTGCTGCTTCATGTCGTAGTCACTTACGTTAAGCAGTGCGATGGCACTATTCACACGTGAAATACTTTTGTAAAGACGCACCCACATGTCGTTGATGTTCCAGTTGGTGGTCAACACACCCTGCTGTATCTCCAACTGATGGAACACATCACCGTCGCTGGTTCCACTACCGCCCTTATAGGCATCGTCGCTGCGCACGTCAAAGTTCCACATGGAGAAGGAAGAGTTGATGTCCTCAGACGAGGTGAAGATGGCATAGGCCGATACCACCATAGCTTCTGCATTCTCGGGGGATTTCACCTGCTCGTCGCTCAGAGTGCCTTGTGGAATGTGCTCATCGAGAAAGTCGGAGCAAGACCACAAACCACAAATGACACAGGTCGCAAAAATTGCTTGATATATTTTTTTCATAATGATGAATTCTTTAATGGTGAATGATTGATTAGAATGATACATTAAGACCAAATGTCACGTTGAGAGGAATAGGATAGCCAAAGTTGGCATTCTCAGGATCGACACCTGTGAAGTTCTTGCTCTTGATGGTCAGCAGGTTCTGTGCAGAGAGATACATGCGCAGACGCTCCATGTGCACTTTTTCACAGATTTTCTTTGGGAAATTATATCCCAACTGAATCGTACGCAGTTTAGCATACGAACCGTTCTCTATAAAGTAAGTGCTGACGCGCTTCTCATTGTTGTTATCCATCGTGCTGACGGCAGGGATGTCGCTGCCGTTATTGGCGGGACTCCAAGCGTCCAACAAGCGAACGCCCTTGTTGAGGTTGGAGATGTTAAGTCCGCTCCACAGGTCTGTCTCTTTCTTCAAGTCGCTGATGACATCCACACCTTGTACACCCTGCCAAAACATGGTGAAATCAAAGTTCTTGTATTGCAGGTAAACGTTCAGACCCCAAGTGAAGTCAGGCACAGGATTGTAAATCCATGTCTGATCTGCCTCGCTGATGATGCCATCATTGTTGAGGTCTTTCCAACGGATGCGACCTAATCCTGCACCATTCTGTGTGGCATGGTTGTCTATCTCTTCCTGACTCTTGAAAACACCGTCATACACATAGCCGACCTGTGCGCCCATAGGATGACCCACCACGCTTTTTACACCATTGCCACCAAAGGTTCCTTTAGCTGCTATTGTACTTGGGAGGCGAGTAACCTCATTGCGATATGTACCGATATTGCCTGTGAGATCGTATTGGAAATCACGGATGTTGCCACGATAGCCCACATTGAATTCAATACCCTTATTTTCCATCTCGCCAGCATTGATCCATTGGTCACTACCTTCGCCCATCACACCAATGCCTGGCATATAGACCAAAATGTCCTTCGTTTTTTTGTAGTACCACTCGAAAGAACCATAGAGGGCATTGTGGAAGAATCCGAAATCAAAACCGAGGTTTGTTTGTGTGGTGGTTTCCCACTTCAAATTATCGTTGCCAAGCTGATTACGCTTGAAACCGCTGGATAATGTCTGGCCACCATTTGTGCCGGCAATGTCGTAACTTGTACCAAAACTCTGACCGCCAAATCCAGCCTCACCATAGTTGCTTTCGAAGAGCGTATAACGAGCAATGTTCGAAATCTCTTGGTTACCGGTCTGTCCCCAGCTGGCTCGTAGCTTCAGGTTGTCGAGCCATGAGATTTCTTTCATGAAATCTTCTTGGTTGATGCGCCAACCTCCACTGACTGAAGGGAATGTACCATAACGGTTGTTCTTACCGAAACGGCTGCTGCCATCACGTCGTATGGTGACACTTGCTAGATAACGGTCATTATAGGTGTAGTTCACTTTTCCAAAGAAGGACACAAGTGTGAAGCCACCGCCTAAACCGTATGCCTCAGCCTCACCCACACCTGCGTTTGGCCACATATAATCGGTGGTCAACAGGGCATAATCATATTTTTTGCCGCTGAACCATGTGTCATCCTCGCGATTCAACTCTGTACCAATCATCGCATCGCCTCGGTGCTTGCCCACCTCAAAGTTGTAGGTGGCAATGGCGTTCCACATCCATTTCGTCCAATGCTCCTGTTTTGCTTCCACGGCATTGATGGGGTTCGCCACAGTTCCCTCGGTGACAGGATAGGTGAAGATGCGCTGTTGCTTCTGTGCATAATCCAAACCAAAAGTGGAACGGATGTTGAAATCTTTGAGAGGGTTGATATTGATGAAGGCATCACCGAACATGCGCCAATAACTGTAGCGGTTGTCGGCATTACGCTCCAATCGTGCCACTGGATTTTCACGGTCAGGATAACCACCTACTGGACCTGCATAGTCGCCACCGACAGTATGGACAGGAATGGATGGATTGAACTGCAGCACATTCTCCAAAAATCCTCCAGGTGCTTGCACTTCGCTGGTGCGGTTGACCGTGAAGTTCTCACCGATGGTGATAATGTTTCTGTCGCCCACCTTCAACAACTTGTAGTCGGAATTCATGCGGGCAGAGAAACGCTCGAAGTCGGAGTGCTTGATGATACCGTTATTCTTATAATATCCTAATGAGAAGAAGGACGAACCTCTTTCGGAACCATTGCTGAGCGAAAGATTGTATTGCTGTGCCAAGCCTGTTCGTGTGGTCTCGTCAAACCAATCAGTATCAGCAGCTGGAGTCGTACCTGCCGCATCAAGATACTTGCTCATGGAGATGCCATTGAGCACGGGCTGCCCTTGGGCATTGTAAGTCCAATCGTAGTGATAGCCCAATCCGTTGGAATTGGGGTCGATGCCGTCGTTCACATAGCCCTGCCACATCACTTGTCCGAATTCCTTGGCATTGAGCACCTTCATCTTGTGAGCATAAGTCTGTGCTGAGATGCTGGCGTCGAAATTAATTTTCACCTTACCTTCTTTACCACGTTTGGTGGTGATGATAATGACGCCATTGGCAGCACGGCTACCATAGATAGAGGCAGAAGCTGCATCTTTCAAAACTTGGATGCTCTCGATGTCGTTGCCATTCAGTTCATGCATACCTGCTTTTGTGGGCACACCATCAATGATGTAGAGGGGATCATTGTCATTGAGCGTACCAATACCACGGATGCGTACCGTAGCACTACCAGAGGGGGAACCATCTGCTGTGATATTCATGCCTGGCACACGTCCCTGAAGAGCCTTCATGGGATTGTTCTCATTCTGCTTGGCTATCTCGTCCACGCTGACTACAGAAACGGCTCCCGTCAAGTCTGCCTTACGTTGAGTGGTATAACCCGTCACAACCATTTCTTGCAGCAGTTCGGTGTCCTCTTCAAGCAGGATGTTCATCACCGCCTGTGGCTTGAGGACTTGCGCCTTGTAGCCGACGAAGGAGATGGTGAGCGTGCTGTTCTTGTTGACAGTAAGAGTGAACTTACCATCCATGTCGGTAGCGACACCATTGCTGGTGCCTGTCTCTAAGACGGTGGCTCCCATGACTGGCTCATTGAATACGTTTTCCGTCACGGTGCCGCTCACCGTGATGGTCTGTGCCCAAAGTGCCAGAGGAGCAAGGAGTGTCAAGAGACTCAATAAAACCTTTTTCTTCATAATGGGTTTGTTTTGTTGTTAGTAATAAAGTGATTTGTTTGAAAATTTCTGCTGCAAAGGTAGGGCAAATCACTATTATTACTAAAAAGAAATGTTGCAACGGCTCGCAATTATGTTACCTTGAAACATGTTTGCGATTGGTTGCAACATTTTTGTGGAAGGATTATCGCTGACGGAACGAATCTGTCGGGTTTTCGCCGAAATGATCCTTGTAGCACTTGGCAAAATAGGAGGGGCTGGAGAAGCCTACGGCATAGGCGGCTTCGGAAATATTATGCTCTCCTTTTGCCAACAATTCTCGTCCTCGGGTAAGACGTGCGATACGCAGGAGTTCGTTGGGCGAATGTCCCGTGAGGGCTTTCAGTCGACGGTAGAGCTGCACACGACCCAAATTCATCTCGGCTCCCAGCATATCGACAGTCAGTTCGGAGTTGTCCATCTGTTTCGTCACCACAGCATTGAACTTTTCTAAAAACTTTTGGTCTTGAGGTGGCAAGCATTCACCCCGCTCTTTCAGTTCCTCGCTGTGCTCCATTTCCCTTTCTATCTCTTTCCTTTCGGCCGAAGTCATTTGCGCCTCGATGAGTTTGTCGCGCTCAGATTCCAATTCGTCACGCTGACGTTGCAGAAGCTCGTTCTTGTATTGCAGCTTGGCATTCATGCGGTGCTTCATGATGAAGAAACGCACACCCAGCAACAGCATCAGCATGAACAGGATGGCAATGACGATAAAAGTCCACATGACCACTTTCTGTGCGGAGTATTCTTTGAAGAACTCATCAAGACGGTCGTTCAGAAACTCTATTTTCTTGTCTTGACTGGCAATATGATTCGCCTGAATGCGCATCAGATGGACATTGCCACGATTGACAAGACCTGTCTCAAACACCTGCTCACGTTCGTAGGGCAAACCATTGAGGATGCAGGCTGCGGTGTGGATAGCCTTGTCGCCCCCTGTCTGATAGAGGAAAGAGGCTTCGAGCGTGCCATCCTCCACTCGTCCAATGCCTACCGTGTCATCGAGCAAGGCGTCAACCCCGATGAATAACGGAAGGCGTGGAAAGTGCAACCGCCCTGCTTTCATGTTCTTCTCTATCGACTCGCGGGCTCCAATCGCCATGCGGTCGTTGTAGGCAAACACAATATCAACGGCCTCATTCGTCAAAATTCCAGTCACGCTGTCCATCACTTCGACGGCCTTTTGACGCTGCCAATTGGCTACCACATCACAAGCAACCTTGATGTCGGGGAAGGAATCGAGCACTTCGTGCAGTCCTTGCTTGCGCTCCTGAGAGGATGTGCTGCTGGCCAAGCCTTCAATCTCCACAATTGTGCCGCCTTTGGGAAGCAGGTCACGAATGTAGTGTGCCGCTTTTTTGCCCACTTCCACATTGTCGCCTCCAACGAAAGCTGTATATTTTTCACTGTTGATTTTACGATCCACCAACACTACGGGGATGCCTGCATCATAAGCTTTCTCGATGACGGGACGTAAGGGTTCCCATTCGTTGGGAGCCACCACGATGGCATCTACCTTCCGCTGGATGAAACCTTCGATGTCAGAAATCTGTTGGGGAGTGTTGTCGGGTGTGGAATGGATTTCCACTTCGATGTCAGAATGGAAGAAAGCTTCGCGACGCATCTCCTCGTTCATCTGGTTGCGCCACTCATCCATCGAACATTGCGACACAGCAACAATCTTCTTCCGTTCGCCTGTGCAACCCAAGAGAAGCACTGCCACACAGAGGAAAGCAAAGAAATGATAGGTTTTTGTTTGTGTAAAGTTAGTCATGATTGCCGTATGATTGTCTCTTATTGTAATTCATGGGCAAAGGTAATATAAATTGAGCGAAAAAACAAATAAAAAGCAAAAAAACTGGAATCTTCACAGACTCCAGCCTACTTTGCTAACTAATCAATACTAACCTAATTCTAATCCTATATGTTGTATATCCTTATTTTTTCAGATAGAATCCAAAGAGATACACCACGCCTAAAGTCATGATGAGGACGGCTCCTGCCTGTCCCATCAGGTCAGAAGCAAATCCCATCAACAATGGGAAGAGTGTACCGCCGAAAAGTCCCATGATCATCAGTCCGCTTACCTCGTTCTGTTTGGTTGGCACTGCTTCGAGCGCCTTGGCAAAACAGAGAGAGAACACGTTAGAGTTTCCATAACCCACCAGCGCAATGGCTACATAGAGCATCCAGCGGTCAGTGCAAATGAACATGCCCACCATCGACAGCGCCATCAAAATGACGGAAATGAGCAAGAACGTGCGGTTCGAGATGCGTTGGAGGATGAAGCTGCCTGTGAAACAGCCGATGGTACGGAAGATGAAATAGAGCGAAGTGGCGAAAGCTGCCTCGTTGAGGGTCATGCCCACACGTTCGATGAGGAGCTTGGGAGCAGTGGTGTTGGTACCCACGTCTATGCCCACATGACAGACGATGCCGAAGAAGCAAAGCAACACAAGTGGATTGCCCAACAGCTTGAAACACTCAGCGAAGGCTTGGCTCACAGATTGCTTGTGGTCTGCAACCGGTTCTTCCTGAATGGGAGTGGCAAAGAGCAACAAAGTGGCAAGAATACCTATTATTAAATAGGTGGGGAACAGAATACGCCAACCCAAGCCGAAAGATGGGATGCTCGCCTGTGCGCCCCACATGGCAATGTAAGGAGCCATGAAGGAAGCGATGGCCTTCACAAACTGTCCGAAAGTCAATGTTGAAGCGAGATTACCACCCTGCATCACCGTGGCAACCAATGGATTGAGCGATGTCTGCATCAACGCATTGCCGATGCCTAAGAGCGAGAATGCGATGAGCATGACATAAAAGTTCTCACCGAAAATAGGAATGAGTAGCGATACTGCCGTCACCACAAGGCTAAGGAGCACCGTGTTCTTGCGCCCAATCTTATTCATCAGCAGACTGGTCGGCACACTGAAAATGAGGAACCAGAAGAACACGAGGGAAGGGAAAATGTTTGCCATCGAATCGCTCAGATCGAGGTCGGCCTTTACATAGTTGCTGGCGATGCCTACGAGATCGACAAAGCCCATCGCAAAGAAGCAGAACATCACGGGGATGATTTTGGTAGATTTTTGCATAAGTCTGAATGTTTAGGATTCTTGATTGTTTTGATTTCGGTGCAAAGTTAGCGGAAAACACACGCTCCGTCATCAAAATATGTTGCATCGGCTCACAAACATGTTGCAAAGAAACATTTTTTCGTTTCCATGCAACGATTTTGAAAGAATTCCTACGAATAAATCCTGATTATTTTTCAGTCACCGACATAATCGTGTGTAATTGTCCACACTAAAATCGTGATATTTTCGTTTTAATAAGAAACGAGATTTCAAAGAATGAAAAAGTATATCATTATAGGGATAACCCTTGCTGCGGCGCAGAGCTTAGCAGCTCAAACAACAGAGCAGAACGACTCACTCCAGCAAAGAGTGCGCAGCTATGTGGCACGTAACTTCTCCGACATCCGCACGTTCAACTTTTCCTGGCAGGCATCGCCTGCGCATACTTATAAAATAAAGTCAGATGGTGAAGCGTTGGAGAAAGGCGAGATACACTCTTCAAACAATATCAAGTTCAATACAACGATTCCAGTATATATTTCGCGGAAACTCTCACTCTATGCCATCGCACAGGCAGACTTTTATACTTGCGACTTGAAACAACATGAGGGCGAATACTTGCTGAAGCAACAAGACAAAGACTCGGCCAACCGACTACACTAAACGGTATGTGGCGCACATCGCTATTCGGCAAGCCACTGCTCGTGAATGCCAACATATCCATGGACGGCTATAACCAAGGTGTAGAACAGGTACTTGGAACCATAGCGGCTATATCTGTGCTGAAGCGTAACCGGCAGACAAGCATCAGTGCGGGTCTTGCATTCGTCTGGCCTTTCAACAAGATACCCGTGATGCCAGTACTTACCTACTGGCTCCAGTTCACACCCCAACTAAGCATGGATATCTCCATGCCCAGACAGCTCTACTTACGCTATCAGCCCAATCGGAACAGTCGATGGTCATTAGGAAGTATGATGCAAAGTGACCAGTATTACTTTCGGTCACAAGGTGAGACACGCTATTTTTCAGAGGTATCAATTAATACGGAACTTCTCTACGAGTATATCGTCAGTCAGCATTTCCACTTCTTCGCCCGTGGTGGAGTCACCTCTCCCATGACAGGCGGTATCTATCAGACCAATCGCAAGGAGATAAAAGGTTTGGAATTGGACTATCATCGCAAAACGGAGCCTTTCTTCACCGTAGGATGCTCCTACAACATTTTTAAGTAAAGTCCGAAGAAAGGAAAGGGAAAGAATGGGAGTTAAAATCCCAATAAGGTGAGCTGGCGAACTTGAATAGATGTAACAATTGTCCAAAAGTGACACAATCATCCAAAATGTGCCTTGAGACTGAAAAAAGTTCGGTTTCAAGGCACTTTCTTTATGGAGAAAATCCTAATTTTGCACAGCTATCATTAATAAAAAACTTACTAAATCAGTTTTCCTATGAATTTGAAAAGAAATTTACTAACGGTTCTTATGGCCCTTGGGGCTGCTTTGAGTTTTGCTGACTCGAACGTGACAAACACCATCGAACATCGTGCAGATGAGATGGACAGTTGGAATCTGAGTCCGCTTGTACGCCAGAACGATGGCGAATGGACTGAGTGCAACTACATCCAGGTGCAGGCTGGCGACAAGATTTCCTTCTTTGTGGGCGACAAAGGCGCCAACATGGTCTATTCCGTGAAGTATAAAGATGCCAAGGGCAAGACCCTGCGTGGTTACTCAAATGTAGAATTCGTGCTCACTGAGAGTGCCACGGCCGATGACGCAGGCTACTACTATTGTGATTATATGTATAAGTTGGAAGGTGACAAGTCTCGTCATTCCGACACAGATCGTCGTATCTATGTAGATGTACGGACCCAACCACAAGGTTCCTTTTGGGACTGGACAGGCGAAGTGCCGCAGTTGACTTACGATTTCCACGACGAATATGGAACCATCCAACCACCCACGAAGGTTCACAATATCAAGAAGAAAAATGGGCAACCTGCCAATCAATACGTAGGTAAGTGGTGGTCTGTCTTTTGGGGTGATGACCTCAACAGTGAGGTGGGTGGTCAGGAAAAAGCGATGGAGGCTGCCAAGAATATGGTGGAAAAGTTCGATGCTGACTTTGAGTACATCTATGAGAACATCGGATGGCCTCCCAATAAGAGTGCTCGTGATGGCTATCGTTCCATGATTTACATCTTTGGTTCAGGCTTGGCGAACGACAACGAGTCGAAAACCACCAAGGGCGGTTATCAGAGTGCCACCTCTGCCGATGGCGGTTACTATGCTTGTGTGTGGGCCAGTTACTATCCTTTCAGCCGTTTCCGTTCAGATGCTGATAAAAAATGGTCAGATGGCAACTACCAGCGTGAAGCTATGGTGCATGAGGGTATCCATACGCTCTTTGCCGATTTGGATGCCTGTCAAGGTTCCAGCTGGTTCCACGAAGGTGGCAACGTGTGGTTGCAACAAGAGTTGCATGTGCGTCGCGACAATTCCTACGAGACCACACCAGGCTATTTAGGTGCCGGCAATGTGCTTTGTCCTTTCATGCCGATTGAGTGCTATTCGGGTTGGCTACAAGATGGTTCTTTCGGAGGCCCTGCAGCTCAGGGCGTGAATATGTACAATAGCAGTGGGCAGCAAGTCTGCACATGGCGCAATCTTATTGGTGGCGTGCAGTACAGCGATGTCTTTCCAGTAGTTTTCAGTTCTGTATGTGGTTCGAAGTCTGTAGCGTGGATATGGAGAAACACTAAAAATCGTGTGCTTGAGACTGTTGCCAACACCATTGGTGATAAGGCCATGCGCAACTTCATCACTCAATATCGTGCCCGTTTGGCGCTCTACGACTTAGGGGGATGGGATAAAGGCTATCGCCAGTTGGCAGACAACCACTTCAAGACGACAGTCAAGGAAGAGTGGAGTCCTTATTGGATCAAATGTACTCCTTTCCAACTCACGCCATACCAGTCTGTGAAGAAGAACTCAGAAGATGGATGGATGGCTCCTGACACGCTGACCAACCCTGGATGGTCAGGTTCCAATATCATTCCTATCCACATCAAGAGCGATGCCGATTGGGTGGAAGTGGAGTTCCGTCCTGAAGACACTTCCGAACGTGCTTTGCTCTGCTACCGCACAAAGGATGGTGAATGCTATTACAGTCAGCCCGTCGCTTGTGGAAAGATGCGTCTCGACACCTCGAAGCGTCCAGCCAACAATGTAGTCTTCTGCGTGGTTTCCAACACTGACTACAAATACGAAGGCGACAAGCAGCGCAAACACCATTGGGATTATCGCATCCGCTTTGGAGAGAATGCCTTGGCGGTGGCTGACACCTATCAGAAATGGTATTTCTACGAGAAAACCGTCAAGGATCCTTCTTACAATGAACAAAAGTTGCTCACAGGTATCGAAAATATCGAGGAGGCTCCTGTAAGTGCACAGTCTCTCGCAACTTTCTCCAACACCATCCACTCCCTTTCGGGGCAACGCCTGACACGTGTGCAGAAAGGCTTCAACATTGTGAAAGGTGCTGACGGAAATACCAAGAAGATCTACCTAAAGTAGTCTATATAGAACCCTCGAGACCATCACGGCTTCGAGGGTTCTGACTTGAAGTATTATCCCACGTTGCCCCGGAAGCAGGTGAAAATATGAAATAATGAAGGATAATCCAATTTTATTCCGTACCTTTGCCAACTAATCATTGAATAATAAGAAAAAGCTTTTTATTGTCGTAACATGTCATGATGCAGGCTTTGATGGGCTATTCGCAAGGGCTGCGGGAAAGGCTACGGGTAGGCGCGTCAGCGGGAATGGGGCAACGGTACGTCGGGAATGGGGTTGCCCTTTGGAAACGGGAATCCGTTTGGAGGGAATCCGAAGCCGCCTTGCGGAAACTGCATTTTCTTCTCAACAGGTTCTTGAACGCGTGGTTCCCAACCTTTGTCAAAACGTTCGATATTCCTATCGAGGAAGGCAAGGCGGTTTGCGAACCATTTCTTCAGAATGTTGATTTCTTCTTCGTAGGAGCTGACATGATAGGCAGCCCACATGTTCATCAAGTTAAAGCCACCTTTGTCACCACCGCCCAAGAGTTCAGGGTATTCCTTGAAATGGCGTTCTTGAGCCTGTGAGAGCAATTGGGCTTGTTGGTCAATGTAGTCGTTGATGTGCTGGGTGCTGAGGATGGTCTTGCGCAATGCCTGATAGCGTGTCTTCACAGCTTTGCGGAATGCAGGGTCTTGCAGCAGACGCTGCCACAGGGCTGGTGTGGGGTTGTTGCTGGCTCCCTCAAAGCACCAGGCTTCAGGGTTATCAGCATTGGCGAAGTTGCAATTGCCGTAGGCGAGGTTATAGTCCCACACAGGTCCTGCTTGCATCTTGCTGTTCTTCTCCTTGAAGAAATAG
Organism: Bacteroidaceae bacterium; assembly: GCA_017617805.1. GTDB lineage: Bacteria > Bacteroidota > Bacteroidia > Bacteroidales > Bacteroidaceae > Minthosoma. The sequence continues at coordinate 18,447 of JAFZVN010000029.1, forward strand.
GCGCTGCGCTTAAAACCGTCGGCATTCATGCTCAATTCGGTGTGGATGAAATAATCTACGAACGAAGGCACGTCGATGAAGTGGGCATAGCCTTTCTTGCTATCTTTGAAATCTGTTGATTGTATGGCGAGTTCCATCGAATCGACATAACTGTGGATATATGCCAGCTGCTTAGGCTGGAGGTTCTTTTTCTTGGGGTAGATGCACGACCAGATGATTTCGCTGGTGGGGGACCCTTCGCCGATGCCAGGCACCTTGGATGGGAAGGTGGCATCATCGTCGTTGAAGGTGTCAATGCGCAGCAGATAGCCTCCTGTCACATCCGTCCCCTCTGTGTTCGTTTTCTTCATCTTACTGAGGTTGACACGTCCCTCTCCTCGTTTGATGGCTTCGCAGAAGATGTAGATGCCGTGATACTCACCGTCCATCACCAGTTCCACCATTCGGGTGCGTGGTCCCCAATGCCCCATTTCGCGCCAAAGGTTGAAAGCTAGCGGATCACGCATCATCGATATGTCGTTGTAGGGAGCCAACAGCACCCAATCGCTGTGGGCAGGCATGCCCAACAGACTGACATCCTGCTTCTTGCCCGTCTCGCCTCGAAGTTCCAACGTGTATTTCTTCTGGTTGAATGCCAGCGAACTGTTTCCACGCAACTTGATGCCGATGGCACCATCGTAATTCTCCACCCGCATGTGTGCCGTCACCTTCTTCTGGGCATTCAGGGGCGTGTCGGTAATGATGGTGACAACAGGTAAATTTGATTGGAAGTTCTCCACCTTCGTGTGCTTCACCTGCGGAAATACGCCACCCATATCAGGCATACCGAACCCCATACCTCCAGGCATAGCGGGAGGAAAACCGAATCCGCCAAACTGTGCGTAACCAATAGCCGGTACCATCAGGAATGCTGCCAACAACAAATAAAAAGCTCGTAAGCTTCCACCATTTAGTTTCTGTTCCATATTGTTATAATGACAATGAAAGAACCAAGAAGTTTAAAACAAATGCATGAAGAACGCCTCAATTTGCCAATAGAAATCATAATAAATCCCAAAAGTATCTTCCATTTCACACAGAATTGGGAGGATTTTTCGTATCTTTGCCACCAAAACTGGATAAATCATTAAATAGAGACAAATATGAAGAGTTTTTTTATGTTCATGGCTTTGCTGGCGATTTCTGTATCGGCTGGAGCCCAAAAGCACCGAATCCCTCAGGAAAAGAAGATGGGTGCCTACCTAATGGTGTATCACAAGGACTGCGACCACAGCCTGCACATGGCTATCAGCTACGATGGTTACGTGTGGACAGCACTCAACAATGACCAGCCTGTCATTTGCGGCGATACTATCGCTGAGCAGCATGGCATCCGCGACCCTCATATCTTCCGTGGGCCAGACGGCGGCTTTTATCTGGCCATGACAGACTTGCACATTTACGGTTCGAAGGCGGCTGCTGAGCGCGAAGGCCACCATGACACGAAGATATATCGCAATACGGAATGGGAGCGTGACGGCGCCACTTATGGTTGGGGCAACAACCGTGGGTTGGTGTTGATGAAGAGTTTCGACCTCGTCCATTGGACGCGCACCAATCTCGACTTCTCGAAGCTCCCACCACAGCCAGGCCAAGACTGGTCGGAGGTAGGTTGTGTATGGGCACCAGAGACGGTCTATGATGAGGAGAAGAAACAGCTGCTTGTGCACTTCACCACCCGCATCCGCAATGAACAGGGTGCCATCTATTGCGTCTATATGAACGATGACTTCACCAAGATGATTAGTCAGCCGCAACTGCTTTTCGAGGCTCCGCAGCGCAAATATACGGTCATCGACAGCGACATCATCAAAGTGTGCGACACTTATCACTTCTTTTTTGTCAGCCATCAGGGAGGAGCCACGCCCGTTCATGCCACCAGTAAGTGTGTCACAGGGCCTTACGAGATTGACACGCTCTACAACGACAATGAGAAGGGTGCCCACGAAGCGCCCAACTGCTGGAAGCGCATCGGTGAGGACAAGTACGTGCTGATGTTCGACAATTACTCCATGCGTCCCCACAACTTCGGCTTTGTGGAGACCACCGACTTCCGCACCTTCACACCCATCGGACACTTTGGCGAGGAGGGCTCTCCCATGCAGCGCACTAATTTCTCTGAACAGAAGCACGGTGCTGTCATCTGGATTACCAAGAAGGAAGCACAAAGGCTGAAGGATATGTATATGAAATAATCACTAATAAGTTTAATTCATAAAAAACTGATAATTATGAATATTCTTATTTTGTAAGGCTCACCAAGAGCCAACGGAAACACCGCTTGGATGGCGGAAGAGTACAAGAAAGCCATAGAGTACCTTCGATGTAACAAGGGAGTAGCTTCGATTGTTGTCCGATTGTTGTCCGATTAAATATCGAAGAACAGACGGGGAAGAAACGGGTAACAAACGGTTAAGGATTGGAGGAGAATAGGAGGTACAACGAAGAATCCCTGCAAGCCGCTGCCAAGAGCTATGGTGGTATTACTGAAACACCTTTCCTCTCTCCGAGGTGAAATCTGCAAGGGGTACGAAATTGCCTTTGGATCCAAGAAGCAGGTCACCCATCGTCAAGAAGCAGGTAAAAATTATGAAAAAATGAAGGATAACCCAATTTTATTCCGTATTTTTGCAGCATTATTTGGTATATGAAAGGAAAACGTCTCGTTGCTTGTGTGGGGTTGGTGGTCTCAATGATGAGTGCCGCCGTCTCGTTTATGCATGCTCAGAACCTACCATCTTTCATCAAAGTGGAGGATGTGGAGTGTGGCCTTCAGGATGAAGAAGGTTACTGGTGGTATGGTGGCAAAGGGACGGGGTTGTGTCGTTTTGATGGCTATGAGACAGAGGCCTTTCGTAGTGATCGCCAGCATCCTGATCTGCTGCGCAGTAACGATGTGCTGTGCATGACGGAGCTGAAAGACAACGCTGAGATTTGGTTTGGCACGAAAGAGGGAGCCTATATCTTGAGCAAGAAAGATTATACGGTAGCTCCTCTTCAACTCTCCTCAACAGAGGGAGGGAAGGGGGAGACCAACGAGTTGGCTGACAAACGCATCTCCTGCATGATGACAGCAGCAGACGGCAGTGTGTGGCTGACCTATCGTAACCAACTCCTGCATTTCTCTGCCAAAGCTGAACTGATGGAAAGGTTTGAGACCACTTGGGAGGGCAAGAATCGCAGTGTCTTGTCATTTTGCTTCGATGCAGACAGCACCTTGTGGGTAGGGCTTTGGAATGGAGGGGTCATCTGTCTGAAGAAGGAGCGAGGGACAAGGAGCGAGGGGCGATGGAGCATGGAGAAAAGGTCGTGGGATGACTATCCTGCGAACAATCGTGAAGAATTGACCCCTGAACAACAGAAACAGATGCTCGACTCTGTGATGAGCATACAAGCACCCACGAATGATGCCACGATCCTGTCGTGGGCAAAAGTTCCCCACGATTCTCCCCAGCATTTCTATATCGGCACTTACCATTCGCTTTATCACTATGACGGACAGCAAGTGACGCTGTTGCAGGGAGAATTGGATAAGGTGCGTAGCATGGTGTACTCAGAGAAAACACAGACACTCTACTTGCTGAGTAAGGCACGAGGCGTCTGTCGATGGAAAGGCGAGGCATTGACAACGCTACTGGACAGTGTGCAGTTTCGACAGTTACAGTTGCAGGGTGACACAGCATTGTTGTTATTCAGAGGTGTGGCAGGTATCAGCATGCTGAATCTACGAACTTTGCAATTGACAGCAGACACGACGACTGCTAATGTCTGTCCCATCATCACTTCTTATATCATCGACGGAAAGAAAAAACTGATGCCGTTCGGAGAGCAGATGCTCACATTGCCAGAGAGAACAGACTTGGTGGAAATCTATCTATCAACCCTTGATTTCGACCATGCGTCGCAGGTGCAGTTCGCTTATCGACTGAACGAAGATGAGAAATGGACGGAATTGTCCGAAGGAGAGCATGTCATCAAATTAGCCCATCTGCCTGCTGGCACCAACCATCTGCAAGTACGTGCCACTGACAACTTCGGACGTTGGAGTGCTCCCGCTACAGTACTGACCCTTGTTCGTCCGTCTGCGTGGTATGAACATACGTGGCTATGGGTACTTGTCGCCTTGATGATTCTCGCAGGAGGGTATTATTTGATTGGAAGGATGAGAAAGAAAGAAGAGACGGAAAGTCCAAAGAACGCAGAATCCGATGAAGAAGAAACGAATCATTATTCCGTTGCCGACCAAGAATTTCTGGACAAAGCCGCTGCTGCTGTGTCTGCTCACATGACCGACTCTGATTATTCTGTCGATGCACTGGCTAGCGACCTCTGCATGAGCCGAGCTAACCTGCATCGGAAGTTGCGCGCCATCAATGGCCAGACACCCACCGACTTCATCCGCAACCAACGTTTGGAACGTGCCGCACAACTGCTACGAACCACGTCTCACAGCGTGAATGAAATAGCTGATCTTGTAGGTTTCTCCTATGCCAGTTATTTCACCAAATGCTTCAAGGAAAAGTATGGAGTGTTGCCTAAAGACTACTAAAACAGGCACTTTGCAACGATTTTCTTATTATCTGCGACGAGGTTTTTAGAGAGAATCGGGGATTATAGCGAACTTTGCAGCCGAAATCATTCAACCCAAAATTTTAATTCAAACAAATCAAATGAAACGGCTAACACTAACTATTATTGCCACTCTCCTCTCGTTGGGGATGTTTCCTCAGACGAACAACCTCAACAATCGTGCCCTTTGGGCTAGCATCAACGGTAAGAAAGATGCCTCGCTGGGCGACTACCAGCAACACACGGGCAAGGTGCTCGTCACATGGCGCATGTTGCCTGGCGACAATGCAACCACAGGTTTCGACCTCTATCGTTCCATCGGAACGGGAGCAGAGAAGAAGATTGCCACGAACATCAAGAAATGTACCTGCTATCAAGATGGTTCTGCCAGTAAGACGGCAGACAATCACTACCGTCTGACCTACACAGGCAGCACAGAGACGCTCTCTACTTTCACACTGACAAAGGCACAGGTGTCTGGTGCACTGCCCTATATCAGCATTCCGCTGGCCGACACAAAGGATGTGTATGAGAACACAAATCAAATAGTATATACGGCTAACGATGTAAGTGTGGGCGATTTGGATGGCGATGGTGACTTTGAAATTGTGGTGAAACGTCTGCAGAGCGTGAAGGATGCCAATGGAAACATCGTCAGTGACGGTTCAGGAGCCAGTTACTCGCAGCAAGATTGCCTTTGGGCAGTCATCTGGGATGCCTATAAATTGGATGGAACCTTGCTTTGGCGCATTAAAGGAGGACCAGGTATCATCCTCGGAAATTCTTCGAGTTTTGCTATTGCTGATTTCGATGGCGATGGCTGTGCTGAAATGGCCATACGTACCTGTGAAGGCACAATGTTTGGCGATGGACAGCAGATTCCCGATGTGAACGGTGATGGTAAGATAGACTACCGCACGTGGGGCAACCTGAATAGCAGCAGTCCGGGTTGGGTAGATCACTACAATTCGGCTGGTCCTGAATTTATCAGCATCATCGACGGTAAGACTGGACAAGAACTGGCACGTGACAACTTTATCAATCGCGAAACCAGCAACTCATGGGGTGACGAATACTGGAAACGCGCTTGCTCGTTCCGTGTTGGCGTGGGCTGTTTTGATGAAACGGGGCTTCCATCTGTCATTCTGGGGCGTGGTGTCTATGGTCATAGCGTCATCGAAGCGTGGGACTGGCGCGATGGGCAACTGACAAAGAAATGGCGTTTTGACACCAACGACAAAGGCACAGGAAAGGATGGCAAGAAGCATAGTACCTATGCTGCCCAAGGCAACCACTCGTTGAATGTGGCCGACCTCGATGGCGATGGGGTGGATGAGGTGATGTATGGTTCGATGGCTGTGGATCACGATGGTATCGGTCTTTGGAACACACGCTTGGGACATGGTGATGCCAACCACGTTGGCAAGTTCCTGCCTGAGCATGAGGGTTTGCAGATGTTCCATTGCTTAGAGACAGGCAAGACGATGGTGGCATTGCATGATGCCCGTGACGGTTCCGTCATCTGGAAGAAAGATGCAGCCAAGGATAATGACATGGGGCGCTGCCTCGTAGGTGATTTCTTCCCTGAATACCCTGGCTGCGAGTTCTTCTACTACCAAGGCAACTACATCCAGCAGGATGGTACTGAGACCAGCATCAACACCAAAGGACAAAAGGGTGGCTGTGGCATGGCCGTGTGGTTCGACGGCAATCTCTCTCGCCAACTCATCGAGGACAACATCATCCATAGTCCCAAGTATGGTCGAACCTTCACCATGTACCGCTATTCCGAGACCTTCATCAATGGCACAAAGTCCAATCCCTGTTGGTATGGCGACATCTTGGGCGACTGGCGCGAGGAAGTTATCCTACCCGATGCCACACGCCTGGAGGACATCAAGATATTCTCCACTTGGTATCCTACCACCCATAAGTTCCCTTGGCTGATGACTGACCACTGCTACTGGATGAGTTGCCTCAATGAGAACATCGGTTACAATCAGCCTACCAATACAGGCTACTACCTCGGCAGCGACTTGAAGAGTGATGCTGACGCATGGGCTGAGGCGGAGATGGTACAAAACAAGGGCGTTGAGACAGGCATAAGCAGCCTCACCCCTAACCCCTCTCCAAGGGGCGAGGGGAGTATATACACGCTCAGTGGAGTTCGTGTGCAAAAGCCACAACGAGGTTTGTATATCAAGAATGGAAAGAAAATCTATATAAAATAAGATATGAGAAGGTCTTTCATTTTATGTCTGTTGCTGACGATTACGATAAGCGTGCAAGCAGTGGAGCGGCAGAAACTGAACTTCAATGCCGACTGGAGGCTATGTGTAGGCGATGTGGCTGATGCTTCGAAGCCTGAGTTTGATGATAGCAATTGGAAACAGGTGACGCTACCATACGCTTTCAATGGAGATGAAGCATTCCGTAAGGATATTGTGGATTTGACGGACACCATCTGTTGGTATAGGAAAGTGTTTAGAGTCGAGGGTTTAGAGTTTAGAGACTCTAAATACTTCATCGAGTTTGAGGGAGTGCGTCATGGGGCAGATTTCTATCTGAATGGTCATCATTTAGGTTTCAGCGAAAATGGCGTGATGGCTTGTGGGTTCGATTTGACTCCTTATATCAAGGAGGGAGAGAATGTGATTGCCGTACGCTGCGACAACAGCTGGACGTATCGCTCTCGCAGGCACAACAGCCGTTACCAATGGAACGACAAGAACTTCAACGCCAACTATGGCGGCATTCCGAAGAACGTGTGGTTGCACGTGACAGGCAAGCTCTATCAGACACTGCCACTCTACTCAGACCTCGGCACTACGGGTACCTATGTCTATGCCACAGACTTCGACATCGCCAAACGTTATGCCACCATTCATGCTGAGTCGGAGGTGAGGAATGAAGACACAAAACCTCACACGTTCAGAATGGGAATGCTTGTGCGTGACCCAGAAGGCAAGATGAAGGTCTCCACGATGTCGCCAATCGTTACTTTACAGCCTGGCGAAACCTGTATTCTGAAGGCTGCAAACACCGCACATGATCTTCATTTCTGGTCGTGGGGCTTTGGCTACCTCTATACCGTTGAGACCTATCTTATTGAGAACAACCAGGATTTCGACAAGGTCATCACCCGTACAGGCTTCCGCAAGACAGCGTTCAAGGAAGGTAAGATATGGCTCAACGACCGAGTGCTGATGGTGCATGGCTATGCCCAGCGTACAAGCAATGAATGGCCAGGTGTAGGGCTGAGTGTTCCAGCTTGGTTAAGCGACTATTCGAATGGCTTGATGGTGGAATCGGGCGGCAATCTGGTTCGTTGGATGCATGTCACCCCTTGGAAGCAGGACATCGAGTCGTGCGACCGTGTGGGACTCATTCAAGCCATGCCTGCTGGTGATGCCGAAAAGGACGTGGATGATGCACGTTGGACTCAGCGCACAGAACTGATGCGAGACGCCATCATCTACAACCGCAACAACCCCAGCATCCTCTTCTATGAGAGCGGAAACGAGAGCATCAGCCGTGAACACATGTTGGAGATGAAGGCTATCCGTGATGCGTATGACCCACATGGTGGAAGGGCTATCGGCAGTCGTGAGATGCTCGACATAGACGAGGCTGAATATGGTGGTGAGATGCTCTATATCAACAAGAGCAAAAAGCACCCGATGTGGGCGATGGAGTATTGTCGCGATGAGGGTCTGCGCAAGTATTGGGATGCATACAGCTACCCCTTCCATAAGGAGGGCGATGGTCCTTTGTATCGTGGTCAGCCTGCTCTTGAATACAACCACAATATGGATCAGTTTGCCGTTGAGATGGTGCGTCGCTGGTATGACTACTGGCGTGAGCGTCCTGGTACAGGCACCCGTGTCTCTTCGGGCGGTGTGAAGATTGTCTTCTCCGACACCAACACCCACCATCGAGGTGAGTCAAACTATCGCACCAGCGGTGTCGTGGATGCCATGCGCATTCCTAAAGACGCCTTATTCGTACATCAAGTGATGTGGAACGGATGGGTGGAACCAGAAGAGGCTAAAACGTATATTATTGGGCATTGGAGCTATGGGAGTGAAAGGGGGACAGTCATCAAGCCCGTTTATGTGGTTTCCACAGGGGATGAGGTGGAATTGTTCCTTAACGGCAAAAGTTTGGGCAAGGGCAAGCAGAGTTACCGTCATCTCTTTACCTTCGACGATGTTCCCTTCGAACCTGGCACGTTAGAGGCCGTGGCATCCGATGGGAGCCGTTACAAGTTGGAGACCGTTGGTGCACCCTACCAACTCAAACTTACGGCCATTGAGAATCCCGAGGGCACGAAAGCCGATGGAGCAGACATGGTGCTCTTTCAAGTGGAGGTGCTTGACAAACAGGGACGTCGCTGTTCGCTGGATGACCGCATGATCCACTTTGAGCTGACTGGAGAAGCCACGTGGATTGGCGGCATTGCCACGCGTGACAATCAAACATTGCAGCGTCCGGATGACAACCGTCCTGAAGGACTTCTCGATGCTGCCGCCACCAAAAATGTTTCCGACAATTATGTGGGAGCGACGATTCTCCCTGTGGAATGTGGTGTCAATCGTGTCCTCGTACGTTCAACCACCCATGCAGGAACCATTCATCTCTCGGCACACGCTGAAGGGGTGAAATCTGCCGACATCAAGGTGAGGAGTCAAAAGGTGAAGAAAGAAGAATATCTGCCGCAGTTGACCCTCAAAGGTCATTTGGGGCGTGGCGAGACCCCACTCACGCCTTCCTATACGGAACAGGCTCATGGCGTGACAATCGTTTCGGCAAAGGCTGGCTTCGACTCAGACAATGCCGCACTGAGTTTTGATGACAACGAACTCTCGGAATGGAAAAACGATGGTCGCCTCTCCACCGCCTGGATCACATACCAATTGGAAAGAAAGGCTGTCGTTGATGACATCTGCCTCAAACTCACAGGTTGGCGTGTGCGTAGTTATCCCCTTGAGGTATATGCTGGCCAACAGCTCATCTGGAGTGGAGAGACCGAACGCAGTTTGGGCTACATTCACTTGAAACCCACCCGACGTGTCGAGACCGATGAAATCACCATCCGTCTGAAAGGCGCGGGAAAGGACGAAGATGCTTTTGGCGGCATCACGGAGGTTGCAGAACCCACTGCTGGCGAACTTGACCTCTTCAAAGCCAAGAACGGAGCCGACACCAAGAACGAGCTACGGATTGTTGAGATAGAATTGTTGGAGTCACTTTAAGTTGAGAGTGAAAACATGGATCCTGCATGGGAAAAGACATGTGGACTCACTCATGGCCTTCAGTCCCCACTAACTCGGAAGCGATAGGCACGAGGTGACATACCCACAATGTTGGTGAAAAGGCGTGAGAAGTAGTAGGCATCGTCAATACCCAGTTTGTGGCAAATCTGGTTTATCTTCATATCGGTATTGTCAAGCAGATAACAGGCTTCTTCCATTTTCAGTTTGTTGAAATAAACCAATGGCGCCATTCCCGTCTGCTGCCGGAAGAGGAAAGACATGTGACTGGCACTATAGCCAGAATATCGGGAAAGCATCTCCAGGGTGAGGTGCTTTTCCTTGTTCTCCTCCATATAGTGAATAAGGGCAGACACGAATTGTTTGCCGAGGGGTGCGGATACGGCATCAGGCATGTTCTGCGCAGACAGCTGCAATGAAGACTCGGTTGCACTCACCGCCCGATACTGCTGGATATAACGAAGCGATCCCAAATAGTAATGAAAGAGTGAGGAAGCATAACTGAGATTCTCCATCGTAAACCCACGTTGCATGGTGCTGAATATCTCCTCGAAGAGATTTTGGCGGTTGGCGATGCGTGAGTGGAGTTCTGGACGCACGTCTTTGGGTTCGGCCGCATGGTCGGCATAGCAAGAAGCCAACGTTCCCTTGAAGTGAATCCAATAGATAGTCCATGGATCACCCTTCTTGGCTCCGTAGTCGTGGGGCTTGCCCACAGGAATCATGAAGTATTGGTTGGGCTGAATGTCGTAGTGCCGTCCTTCAAGCTCATACCATCCGCAACCCTTCACGCAATAGATGAACACATATTGCCCAACCCCCTCCTTACGATGTATTTCGTGGTAAGAAGCCGCTGGATAATAACCAATGTCAGTGATGTGGAGGGCAGACAGAAGCCTGTCTTCCTCCATCTGCCTCACCACCATGGCAGGCAACACTAATTGCCGTTCTCCCTGAAAACCGTCTTTCATTGCCTTTCATTTTTGGGGGACAAAGATAGTACAAATCAGAGATAGTACAAAATGAAATAGTATTTATTTGGTGATATTCCATCTTTATCCCTTCCCTCTTGTGTGTAATTATGATGGCATGTTATAGACGTGGACGCTGGAGCCTTGGGCTGAGGGCAGGTAATTGATGCCCCACCAACACATCTGCAAAAGCACGAACGAGATGAACAGTATCCATAGGGCGAGCTTGGGCTTGTGAATGGGTATTTGCCGGTAATGCACATAGACGAGATAGGCGAACCAGGTGATGGCTGCCCATGTCTCCTTGGGATCCCACGACCAGTAGTGTCCCCATGCCTCTTTAGCCCAAAGTGCGCCAAAGAGCATGCCAATGGTAATCAGCGATATGCCGATGCGGACAAGATTGTCCAAGTTGCCTTGCCTTGAGCGCAACAGCAGATACAGAGCAATCACGGTTGCTGAAGCCATCAAGGTATAGGCCAGCATGTAGGCGATGATATGAGGCTTGAACCACGGACTTTGCAGGGCGGGCACTAAGGTGTCAGAATGGAGGATGGGCATGAAGTGGTGGACACAGAAGAAGGCAGCGGCTATCACTACAGCGATGGCGATTGCACGTCTGGGATGCTTTCTCGTTTGTCGCCATCCGCCAGCCCAAGGGATGGAGAGCAATATGAAGCATACCGCTCCAGCGAGCATCATGTAGATGCCTGTATAAACCAGTGGCAGCCACGGGTCACAAATCAATTCCAATATTGAGGTTTGGCTCATGGCACCCATCTGTGTATCATAGCCGTATTGGTAAATCTTCCAACCATCCACTTCTACGGGCTTGTTCACTTCTACGGTGGTCTGAATGATTTCACCCGTCTTCGTCTGAATCTGGATGTCGGAAGCAAAGCGCTTAGGTTTGCCGTCATCGTAGGTCTCCATGATAAACTCCTTCAGTTCGATGACGAAGGGCATCTCCACAATCTGCTGCTCTTGGGTCAGCGCACGCCTTTCTGGGTCTCCCTTCACCGTCATCATCTTCAGCCGCTGCATGTCGGCATTGCCCAATGTGGCGGTAGTCATGGCGAGAAACAGACCGAGGTGGTTCAAGAGAAAAGGGATGTCTCTTTTCAAGTTGAGCGTTGAACGTTTAGAGTTTAGCGTCCGTCGGAGGATGATTTGCCCCAGAATCACAGCGATATAGGCGTAGATGAGCACAAAAGGCCAAAACGACAACATATTGTTCCACCACGTACCATTTACTTCTTGGTTTGTCAAACCCATGACAATCGTCAGCACGACGGCATAGACCAGCGCGGGTATCGCTGCCTTATAGGTGCCGATGAACTGAAAGCCATACACCTTCTTCCGCAACAGGAAGATGATGGCGACAAGCACGAGGAATCCTGCCAGCACGATGCCGTTGACTGGCCAGCGGAAGGCATCCCAATCAACAGGGCCGACACCCAGTTCGAGTATCAGTCCCGCAATAATAAGGCCTGCTCCAATGAAGAAACCGTCTTTCATTGTCTATTTCCAGAACACGAAATAGACCGCTGCGACAAGGCAGAGGAAGGCTGCTGCATGATTCCAATGGAGGTGTTCGCCTTGAAACATGAAGGAGGCGATGACGGTGAAGACTGTCAAGGAGACAACTTCTTGAATCACCTTCAGCTGCACCAATGAGTAAGGACCCCCATTGCCCACAAAGCCAATTTTATTGGCTGGCACTTGAAGTGAATATTCGAAGAAGGCAATGCCCCATGAGAAGATAATCACTAACCACAAGGGCCAACTGTTGGAGATGTTCATTTGCTGGAGTTTCAAGTGGCCGTACCAAGCCAACGTCATGAAGATGTTGCTGCCGATGAGCAACAAGATGGTGTAAAGTCCGTTCAACATTGCTTTTGTTAATTTGGCTGCAAAGGTACGAAAAACAAGTGAAAAGTGAAGAGTGAAAAGTGAAAAATCTAATTTACCGGCCATCCGGATAGGGGTTACTTTGATTTTTCACTTTTCACTTTTCACTTTTCACTGTTTACTTGCCTATCCCTTAATGGCTGCTACGCCAGGAAGTACCTTTCCTTCGATGGCTT
>JAFZVN010000030.1 GCA_017617805.1 Bacteroidaceae bacterium
CGATTCATTCGTTGTTCCGCCCTGATTCGTGCTGCCGCCAGTCTCAGAGCCTGTACCAGCGTTCGAGGTGCCACCCTTGGCAGCTGCAATCTCGGCCTTGGTCTTGTCCGTCCACGCCAGCTTCACGTCCTTCTTCAGTTCTTCGCGGGTGAACTCGCCAGTGCTCTGAGCCAAGAGCTTCACGGTCTTCACGGCTGCGCCTGTCTTCTGACCCTCTGCCAGCGTGCCGATGGCTGCAGTGGCAGTCTTATCGTTCTCAGCGTCGTAGAGCGTCTCAAGGGCATTGGCCTCCACGGTGGCCTTGAAGATGGCAAGGTTCTCGATCTTGACCGTGTTGCCCATCAGCAGCATCTCGCGCACGCACTTCACGAAGTCGGTCAGCACACCCAGGATGCTGCCCTCCGAGAACACCGTGTTGTGCTCTGCCATGTGGCGCGCCATGTCCTGAATGGTCAAGGCCTGCTTGTAACTCACTCGGGCATAAAGCTTGCCCGCCAATTCGGTTTCCGATGACTCGGTCACCTTGCTCAAATAAAGTTCAATCATAGTTGTGTTTGTGTTATATAATGTGTTTGTGTTGTGTGTGGCCAGCTACATCGGGTGACCACTTCCCGCTTTTCTTCACACTGATATATTATTTTATCTCACACAGATGGCACGGATTTCACAGATTTTTCTCTCTAAACCTTAAACTCTCAACCCTCAACTTTTACATTGCAAAGTTACGAAAAATGTCTGAAATACACAAGTGATTACCCATTTATTTTCAATAATTTTTCAATTTTTTTAGAGCGATAATTGAGGTATTTCAATAAGCGTGGGTTATTGGAAAATAAGGGTTGGTTATTGGAAAATAAGGTGCCTCCGTCTGGAAATACAGAAAGTAGGAAAGTAAGAAAGTGGACATTAAGGGTTTGGAGGCGGACATGCGACATTATATATATAAGTTTCTAATTTAAAATTATAATATTATTAATACGATTATAATTCTTATATTGTCTTCTTTTTCCTTCTTTCAAAACCCTTAATGTCCACTTTCCTACTTTCTTACTTTCCTACTTTCAACCAGCATCTACCGCCATATTTTTTAGATTTTCTCACAAAAATACATTTTTTGTTGTATTGCAAGGATTTTTTCCCTTATCTTTGCACTAAACACGGTGAGTCGTGAAAAAATGAAAAGTATGGAAGTATCGTCATATCGTCCACGAAATGCAGGCCACGACTATTATGGTCGTGGAACATACCTAATAACACTCGTTGTTAGCGGTCGAGAACCCTTGCTCTCTCATTTTGTGCCCGATCTCGGTCGCAAAGCCGCAACCCTTGCTCTCACACCACTTGGAGAGGCAATACAGGAGGCATGGCAGCAAACACCTGCCCGACAGTCGGCCCATGGGAACCGTGTTAAGGTGCATGCGTGCGTATGTATGCCCGACCATTTTCATGGCGTGCTTGAAGTGCTGGAGCCGATGCAGTGGAGTCTTGGCGATATCATTCAGGCTTTCAAGGCTTTCTGTACCAGTTGTTGGCAGCAGGGGCTGGGGCTTCCATCCTCTACGAATCGACCGATATCGGTTGATTGCAAGAGTGGTGATGCACCCGACTGGCTGCGTGAGAAGGCCGCTATACACAATAATGAGGGCACCCTGATACGCAGCATGTCGAAAAAGCAGCGTCAGGAGTATTACACTTTTGTTGGGCGTAGCAAAAGGCCGCTCTTCGATGACAATTACGATGACACAGTATGTCTTGACGAGCGTCATCGTCAGGCGATGATTGCCTACGTGCATGACAATGCGAGGCGTGCTCTGTTGAGGCAGCTCTTGCCCAACTTCTTGAGCCGATGTCTGCACGTGCAAATAGGTAATCGCAGCTATGGTGCCTTCGGCAATCTGTTCTTCCTAAGATGGCCTCGCAAAGTGCAGGTGATGTGCCATCGTCGCCATCCTGTGAGCCACCTTCCTTATGAAGAAACGGACGATTATGCACGTGAGCACAGAGAGTGGGAAAAGGCCATCATGGAAGGTTGTACAGTCATCGTCACTCCTGGTGTATCTCGCGGAGAGCAACTGATGAAGAACGAGTGCATGGAACGTGGCTTTCCGCTGATACATTTGCAGGCAGCACCGATAGGCCAGTACTGGAAACCTGAGAAAAAACGCTTTGAGGCATGTGCAAGAGGCACACTGCTCATACTTGCCCCTTGGGAACTTGAAGCAATGGGTGATGTCGGTCATGTACCAGCCGACAGCGACTACAGCCGTTTCCACAATCTCAACACTCTGGCTGCTGAAATATGCACTTTCGAAGGAGAAGCAAAAATAATTAGATAAAGAATAATACAGTGAAAGAATAACATCAAGGCTTGTATGTAAGATTGCAAGCCTTTTTCTTTGTCCATTTCTCGTGCCCAGCCACAGAAAAACGTTTTTTTTCATAATTTTCTTCCCCAAAAGTTTGTTTGATGAAAAATAATCTCTATCTTTGCCAATGAAAATAGTGTTTCACCCTATAAAGCAGAACTGCGTATGGTAACATAACAACAACATAAGGACATAAGGATTTGAACATCCACTTTTGATTCTTGCCTTCTGATAATTGGGGAATTAGATGAATCCGTAAAGAACTAAAGTAGATAGTTCACGCCGTTCGGCGTGGGCATTTACTCGTTTAATACGGATAGGTTTCCCCAATACCTCAGAAGACATAGACGAAGTAAATTGTCCACGTTTTCTTTTTGTATATACATAACAATCAAAATTAACCTATTAAAACAAAACAATTATGAGAAAATTATTATTTATCGTATTTATCGTCTTTACTACCGTATCATTGCAGGCATTCTGCGAAGAAAAAACCATGCCGATTAACTATGTGCCTCAAAGTGAAGGCTTCTTTGCTTTTACAACTGGGACTGATATGAAATCGATATTAGCGTACGAATATAGTCTATTTAAAAGAATGGATGTATATAACGACAAAGGGAGGTCAGGTACCTATTCCACAAGTCATGGCAAATATATCTCGTTCTCTTATGTTGGGGAAGACAACTACTTTTCCAGTAGTCACTTCTGGAATGAAACACAGCAGATGGCATTTTACTGTAGATGGAACGAGTTCAAATTAAGTGCTTTTACTATAGATAACGACTGTGTGCATCTTGTAGATTTGATTTCAGACAACATTATTGCTTCATTCAATATAAGATCATATCCTTCCGACCCTGAACAAGACATTAAAATAATGGTTTTTGAGGGAAGAGGATCCCTGCAAGCTCTTTTTCTAGTCATCAATAGCTGGGGGACTATCCATATATATGACTCGCTTCCACCTTCTCGAGTTTCTTCTGCGACAGCAGACAGCCCTACATCAAGTCGAATCTATGATGTAAAAGGAGTGCAAAGAAACGAAGCAGAAGATGGTCTGAACATCGTCCGTATGAGCGACGGGACAACGAAGAAGGTAATGGTAAAATAAAAAAAAATAATGTCAAACTAAAAATTAAATCGTTATGAAAAAGATTCTTTTATTTGTATTATTAGGTGTTTGTGTTAATGTAAAAGCTCAGTATTATATTGTAGATTTTACGGAAGTAGATTTGCTGGGTACATGGGATGTAACGTCATTTAGTGGAGAGTTGACTCTTGGTTTCAATGGCAGAGAGTATGACAGTAGTGCACCGACGTCTATCATCTTTAGTGCCCCAGAGGATGGAATGTCATATGTAAACAAGGAAGGAGGTGGATTATTTGAAGCTTATGGCTATTATGTTACAAACAAGCAAATCTTACATTTTATGAGTGCTAGAGACCGCAGGGGTTATACAGGAACTTACATGTTCAGTTTCAAAATAGTTCATTATGATGGTGCTATGATGATTTTGGAGACATATACGGGAAGCGCCAGAATCGTAATACAGAAAAGAAGCGACAACGCATCTGTCCGCTCCGCAACAGCTCCAGAGGGTGATGCAGCCTATTATAATTTGAATGGCGAAAGAACGGACGAACCCTCTCGTGGCATCAACATTGTCAGAGAAGCCAATGGGGACACAAAGAAGGTGATGGTGAATAAATGACAATCTCTAAGCGAAAGAATATGGCAGAAGGGAATAATACAAATTTGACAAAGAAGGAAGTCCATTTCTGCAAATGGATAGGGTTCATAGCAGTCTTGTTCAGCCTTGTGGCAACCACAGCTGGATGTGCGCATTTACTCGTCTGATAGTAAAGAATTCGATAAACTGCAAAAGGGACTTAACATTGTAATTCTTGATGATGGAACAGTAAAGAAAATCGTAGTAAAGTGACTTCGACTTTATAAAATCTTATAATAAAATCCCATTCATATCACAATGAGTGGGATTTTTTTCGTATCTTTGCAAATCAACATTTAATAAAAATATGAAAGACCATTTTGTTATTGGAAGCGATGGGCAATGGGACATCCAGGATGTTCCAGAGCAATACACGGAAAAAGCGTTTTATGTGAAAGATAGAATGAGTGATGTGTCCAAATGCTATTTTTCTGAGGCTGGAAGTATATTCCCTGTTCGAGACGTGAGGAGGTTGTTGCAATATGCATACGACATGAATCATGTCATTGCTGTGTTACAAGAGTTACGAGATATGCGAGAGAACGGACATGAAATGTGTCTTGAAGATAGTGTGTATGGCATTATGATAATGAACCATTTAAAGATATTGAAAGAGAAAGCTATGAAAGTGTGGATTGCGCTGCATGAAGTGACGAAAAACAATGAAAATCCCTTTTATGTTGAAGTGGGCATTACACATCAAATGAAAGAGCTTGATTTGTCATCAGAAATAGAACAATACTTGACGAGTATTTGGATGATTTACGAAAAAATGATGGAGTGGATAGAATCATGCACAAAGACCATAGATAGTTTGATTCTCTTTTTCACTCAAGATTGTGAAATCTACCGTCAGTTCTTTATAAATGGGTATCAAGATTACTGGAAAACGTACCGACAAAAGTTGAGCGATAGATTGTTGACAGAACTTTACAGAGAAGATATGTTCGGCGAAAAAATATTGTCGATAGGTAAAAAACCCACCCCTGAACATTGGGGAAGAGCATTGGAATTAAAACTAGCAAAATTGAAAGAAGACCCTACATACTCTTTTATGGAATTATTTCATCGCGCCGATAAAATGTTTGAATTAACGGTGCCCCCAAACCTTCCTAATGTAGTAATAAATAGGATAGGTTTTAGCATGGGGAATGGAGAAATTGAAGATTTATCGTTTGACCGCAATATTCGTGTTTTTTATCGTCATATGGCGGAAATAAATATATTGAAGTCGAAAATTACAGGCGAAATAATTACGACAACGAATGGATTTGCCATTAATGACTCTGTGCTGAATCTATTGGACGAACTTGTGAAAACAGCCATCAAAGCACATCCAAAATCACGCAAACACATTTTGATGCCTGTGCGAGCAGGAAAAGAAGCGGAAATGTTGCCTATGGTTGATTTATCATGGGTAAACACCCGTTATAATTTACACTTGACACCTATGAATTGGAGCACCTGGGTAAACAAGCAGAATGCCAACTATGATGCAAGAGAACTGAATCCGCTAATTTCACGTTTTCAAGCACTAAAACAACACGATAATTGAGGTCACACTTTGCAATCCTCTTTATAAATCTATAAAATTCTATATTTTTCTTTACGACCATAGCCCTTGCAATTTTTCGTTGCAGGGGCTTTTTATATCCTCTAACTTTGCACTCAATTAACGGAGAAACCTCCTACAACAATACACGAGTATTGTAGGGAACAACACTGAGCACGGTGTCCGAAGTCGCTGAAATTTTGCCTTAAGCGACTAAAGTGCAAGGCAATAATTTTTTATACATATTTTAAAATATGGAAGAAAAGAAAAAGAAAATCAAGGTTCGTGGTGTCGGTTCATATGACCCCGAAACCAAGAAGTTCGGCTTCGAACCTTTCAACGAAGCACCTTCTACGCAGCAGAATGTGAAGACGTGTGCTGGAGGAGGCAAGAGCTGGACAACAACAGGCAGCGACCCTTCGAAGATGATTACGCTGAAATGTAAGGAGTCTTCGCCTGATCAGTACAGTGACCTCTTGAATCAGTTTACTGCGCTGACAAAGGACATGAAACCCAAGCAGCCCATGAAGATGCCTGACAACCAACGTGTAGTGGCAGAGGATGGCCTTCAATGTTGGCTCAATGCGAAGAAGAGCGAGATGACCTTCACTGGTACCATCAACCTCTCTCAACACAGCCGAGATTGGCAAGCCGAGGTGTTGCGTCAAGTGCAGCTGGTGGTGCGTCGATTGCCCGCCAATGAGAGATTTAACAAGTTAATCAACAACATTAGAAAAGGAGGAAACAAACAATGAATAGAGTTTATCAACCCAACATCAACAAACCCACTCTGGAGTTAAATGAGCAAGTACTCAAAAACTTGATAGAGCAGCCTGAGAACAACGCCCTTATTGACGAGTATCGCCAGCTGAAACGTCAGATGGCTGAAGCTGAGGCACGTCAAACTTTGGAGGAATTTCTGAAAGAGATTGTAGAGACTGAGGACTACAAGAGCTGGCTCAAGTCAGAGCTGAAGAAAGATGAGAAGCGTCGTAAGAAGCAGATTCCTGACTCTGACCAGAAGCGTGTGAAGCTCTACATCAGCCAGAAGAAGAGTTCGCTGCCAGCAGTCATTCCTACGGTGACCCACTTCACAGAAAGTACCGACAGATGGGGACGCACAGGGTTGTGGCGTGTGCAAGAGAATGGCTATCTGACAGGCTTGGACGTGCTGGATGCTGACCATATTGACAATCCAGAGGAAAGGATTCAGCAATGGTTGGCACGCGAGGACTTCAAGGATTTGGGCATTGTGTGGATTTTCATCACCCCATCGGGCGAGGGCGTGAAGGTGGTCTTCAAAGCTCGCGAGGAATGGGGAAATCTCATTGACAATGCCTACCAGATGGCAGAGACGCTGGGAGTGCTTGACTATGCAGATTCACAGTGTAAGAACAGCGACCACGCCCACTTCATTCCCAAAGTCTGCGACGTGAAGTATATCGACTGGAAAGGTTTCTTCACCTACGAAAATCCTGCCTACGAAGCAAGATATGGAGAGGCTTACAGAAGAGGTGAATCTGAACCATCGCTTCCTAAGTGGCAGGAGTTGGAAAGACAACGTAAGAATGCAAGGACGGGGGTTAAGCCTGTGGAGAAAACTACCAATTTGCCTCCTGCTGCAGTTGAAGCGAAACCCTCTGCTGTCACGTTCACCGAACGCGAAGAAGCCATCATCAAGGCGCTGAATGGCTACTATGGAGAGCGTTTGGGAGAGGGGCAGAAGCATCCCACTTTCTGTCAACAGACAGCACATTGGCTCTGCTGGTTGGTGGACAACGACCCTGAGAAGGCCACCGCTATGGCTTATCAGTTGGAGTATGTGAAGAACTGGCAACCCCAACCCAACGAGGTGGAAGACCTCATCCAAAGTGCGGCCAAGAAGAAGCTGCTGAAGTGTACTCCCAAGGCACTTGCCATCCTCTTGGAGAAGGCGGGTATCGCTATTCCGCAGTCAGCAACGGCACCACAAGATGCTGACCCTATGGCAGACCTTCCTTTCGACAAGTGGTGCAGCGAGATAGAGAACCTGTTCGATGTGTACCCCTGCCTGCGTGAAGTATGCGAACCCCATCCACGCCGTTTATGGCCTTTCCTGCTCTTTGCATCCGCAGCCATGATGGGCACCTGCATGACGTTGACGTACTACAGATTCTATGCTGACCCATCTGCCAGATGCCGTCTGAACTATATCATCCTTGGGGTAGGCGACCCTACCAGCGGTAAGGGAACGTTGAGTAGATTGCAAGAAGTGCTGTTAGCCCCTATCATCGAATCGGACAAGCTGGCAGATGATGCCACCAACAACTGGAAGGAGATGAAAAACAACGCTGGTGCCAACAAGGACACGCGCTCAAGGGATAAAATCTACAACCGAATGTTTGGCCCCAGAGCATCGAATGGCGAGTTCATCCGAAGCATGATCAACTGCAAGACGATGGTTGATGGCGAGGAGATGAATAACCACCTTGTCACGGTGGACAGCGAGAAAGACAACTCCATCAACATGTCCAAATCGGGAGGATGGCAGAATCGCGACATCATGGTGCTCAAAAGTTTTCATAACGAGTTTGACTCCCAGCATTACCAAAACAATCAGTCGGTGAGTGGCCGCTTTAGGGTCTATTGGAATCAGATTGAATCTTGTACACCGCCCACACTCAAAAGACTGGTGAACGAGCGCAATTTCAACTCTGGTCTTGACACTCGTATGGCAACAATCCCCACTGGAAAGCCTGACTTCGACATGATGCCATTGACAAGCAAGGATGACCAATTCTTGTCTGTGGCCAATGAGACGCTTCGGGAGTGGAGCTACAGGCTGGATCAACGTAGAGGAGAACTGCCCATCTGGCCATTGGTGGAGCATGTGCACAAGTGGTGTGATGAGCGTCGTGCCATCGCTGAGTTCAACGATGACCAAGCGGATTGGTTGCTCATCAAGCGTGTCCCCTACTATGGCATCAACATCTCGGCACCTTATATCGACATGCGCCATTGGGACAAACGAGAACAGACAGGCACTTACCAAGTTGATGACACTGACAAGGCGCTCTGTGACTTGGTGCTCGACATCCAATATCGGACTCAGCTGCATTGGTTTTACGACCTCCATCGCAAGTATTACGATGACCAACTGCAAGATGCTGCACTCCAGCGCCGACGCACCAACAAGTTCATAGAATGCTTCCGTCAATTGCCAGAGGAATTCACCACTGAACAGTTTGCCCACATCTTTGGCTATGCCAACACTCGCTCTGCCCAGAAGACGTTGCAAAGATTGCTTGATGACAAAATCATCGAACGTACCATGCGTGGCAATTACAAAAAGTTGGTTTCCGAACTGTAGGTAATACAGAAAGTAGGAAAGTAGGAAAGTGGACATAAATACTTCTCAAGAGAGGCAGGTTTTGCAAGA
The DNA here is from genome assembly GCA_017617805.1 of Bacteroidaceae bacterium. Classification (GTDB taxonomy): domain Bacteria; phylum Bacteroidota; class Bacteroidia; order Bacteroidales; family Bacteroidaceae; genus Minthosoma. The sequence continues at coordinate 9,070 of JAFZVN010000030.1, forward strand.
AACTTGCCTTTTTGCCATTTCACAATTGTTTAGCGAATAAGAAAAATGCAGTTCTCTCGTTCGGTCATCGCTTGCGCTTTCGTAGAAAGAAAAGCTTAAATATATCTAATATATTTGGTTTTTCCCTCACTTATCCGTACGTTGGCTACGCCGAAGGTACTCTCGTTCGACAACCTTTAGCTCGACGAAGTCAATAAAAGTTAAAAACTCAGTTTTTACTTTGTATTGTGCTCACTTATCCGTACCTTTGCACCCGAATTTATGAGAAGTCAAAGGTTCATAGCATTTTTTCTCGTACTGATTACAGTATTATCCATGACGGCTCTCAACCATCCGCTGGTCGGCAAATCGTATCGAATTGTCGGCCATCATGATGTTGACAGCACAGAGGAAATGGGTGATACTTTTGTGGATGAGATGGTTGCTGATACAGTGATGGATTCTGTGGTGGATTCTGTGGTGGAGCCCATCAGCGAGAATGATTCCTTGCTGCTGAGCCTCGATTCGCTGAAGGCTCGCTTTGACCGTGAACATGGCATCAATTCCAACTCGAAAGCCACTCAGTGGAATGACTCAGTGGCTGCCGCCGAGGACTCTATCAAGAAGTCACAGAAGAAGAGTGCGCTCGAAGCTCCTGTGGTGTATGAGGCCAAGGACTCTGTGACCTTCTTCATGGGCAGCAAAAACGCATACCTGTATGGCAATGCTGATGTGAAGTACCAAAAGATTGACCTCAAATCGGAGAACATCCGCATGAACATGGACAGTTCCATCGTACATGCTGTAGGTGCTGTCGATACGCTGGGCAAGAAATATGGTGAGCCTGTGTTCAAGGATGGTGGTGATGAGTATGAGATGGAGGCGCTCTCCTACAACTTCAAGACCAAGAAGGCCTATATCAACAACCTCTACACATCGCAGGAGGAGGGTTTCATCACCTCGGAAGAGGCGAAGAAGGGCAACGATGGTGCCTACTATGCCAAAGGCGGAACGTACACAACCTGCGACGAGGAGCACCCTCACTTCTACATCCGCATGTCGAGAATGAAGGTGCGTCCAGGCAAGAGCGTGTTCTCAGGTCCTGCATGGTTGGTGGTGGAGGATGTGCCCCTACCCTTGGCACTTCCCTTTGCCTACTTCCCCATCACAAGCACTTACTCCAGCGGTTTCATCATGCCGACCTACGGCGATGAGTCCTCTCGTGGCTTCTATCTGAGAGATGGTGGCTACTACTTTGCCATCAGCGATTATATGGACTTGAAGGTGACAGGCGAAATCTTCACCAAGGGTTCGTGGGGCATCGGTGGCCAAACCACCTATAAGCGTCGTTATAAGTATAGCGGCAACTTCTACTTCAACTATCAGGTGACGAAGGAGGGCGAGAAGAACATGCCCGACTATGAGGTGCAGAAGAGCTTCAAGATTCAATGGAGTCATCGCACAGACCCTAAAGCATCGCCCAACAGCTCCTTTTCAGCCAGCGTGAACTTCGCCACACAGTCGTATGAGAAGAACAACCTGACATCGCTCTACAACCCCACCTCCTACTCGCAGAGCACCAGAACCTCATCGGTCAGTTATTCCCACACCTTCCCCAAGATGGGTCTGTCGGTATCGTCATCGTTCAACATCTCGCAGAACATGCGTGACTCGACCATTGCGCTGACAATGCCCTCGCTGTCGCTGTCGCTGTCACGCTTCTACCCCTTCAAGCGCAAACACGCTGCGGGCAAGGAACGGTGGTATGAGAAAATCAGCATGAACTACACAGGAACGCTCTCGAACTCCATCACTACCAAGGAGGATAAGCTTCTGAAGTCATCGTTGGTGAAGGACTGGAAGAACGGCATGCGACACAGCATCCCTATCTCGGCATCGTTCAACATCTTGAAATACATCAACGTCACCCCTACCCTCAACTATACCGAACGTTGGTACACGAACAAGATTATCCAGACGTGGGACGATGACAAGAATCAGGTGGCACGAGACACGTTGTATGGCTTCAACCGTGTGTTTGACTACAACGTATCGCTGAGTGCCAACACCAAACTCTATGGTTTCTACACACCCAATCCGAAGGTGTTTGGCAGGAAACTGCAGACGGTTCGTCACGTGTTCACACCTTCTGTGAGCTTCACTTACGCCCCAGACTTTGGCGATGGCAAATATGGCTATTGGAAGACCTATACGAAGACGGATGAGGAAGGTAATGTGACGCTGGTCAATTACTCCCCTTACACGGGTTCGCTCTATGGTGTGCCCAGTGTGGGAAAGACAGGATCGGTGGGCTTCGACATGTCGAACAACATCGAGGCAAAGATACGCGACAAGAACGACAGCATCAAAAAAATCAGCATCATCGACGAGCTGGGCGCTTCCCTCTCCTACAATATGGCTGCCCAGACACAACCTTGGTCGAACCTCTCCACCCGTCTGCGTCTGAAATGGGGAAAGACCACTTTCAACATGAATGCCGTCTTCCAGACCTACGCCTACGAGTTTGACAAGAACGGAAATGTGGTGGTGGGCAACAGAACGGAATGGTCATACGGTCGATGGGGACGCTTCCAGGGCATGTCGAAGAACCTCTCCTATACTTTCAACAACCAAAGTTTCAGGAAAATCAAGAGGAGCATCATGAAACTCTTCGGACATGGAGAAGATGAAGAGGAAGAGAAAGATGAAGTGGATGAGGAGGATGATGAAGAGAGAGACCCCAATGACTTGGAGACGAACATCGATGACCCTCTCAAGAAAAAGGAGAAGAAGACCTCTGCCGATGGACTAGATGAGGACGGCTACATGAAGTTCCAGATGCCTTGGTCGTTCTCCATCTCATACGGTATCACGATGGCAGAAGACCGCACGAGGGAAATCAACGTGAAGTCGATGCGTTACCCCTACTCGTTCACGCAAAACCTGAACTTCTCGGGCAACATCAAACTGTCCAGCAACTGGAACTGCAACTTCTCGTCGGGTTGGGACTTCAACACAGACAAAATTTCCATGACCACCGTCAACATCAGCCGAGACATGCATTGCTTCAACATCTCTTGCGGATTGGTGTTCGGCACCTTCACCAGTTATCACATCTCGCTTCGAGCCAATGCCAGCACATTGACCGATGCACTCAAATACGACAAGAAATCAAGTTATTCCAGCAACATCAACTGGTATTGAAGATTTGAAGAGTTGAAGAGTTGAAGAATTGAAAAATTGAAGAATTGTAAATAGTAAATTGTAAAATAGTAAATCACCTGATGTCAAGAATACTCGCTATAGACTACGGACAGAAACGCACAGGCATCGCTGTGACAGATACGCTGCAGATGATTGCCAACGGACTCGCCACGGTGGAGACCAAGGAACTGGAGAAATTCATCCTCGACTACGTGGCCAAAGAAGACGTGTCAGTCATTGTGGTGGGCAAACCCACCCAGATGAACGGTCAAGACAGCGAAAACATGAAGCGCATCGAACCTTTCTTCAATCGCTTGAAACGCCTCTTCCCAGACAAGGAAATCACCTACTACGATGAGCGTTTCACCTCGGTGCTTGCCCACCAAACCATGCTTCAGAGCGGCATCGGAAAGAAAGCCCGACAGGACAAGGCACTCGTTGATAAAATCAGCGCCACCATCATTCTAGAGGACTATCTGCAGAGTAAGAATTGAAGAATTGAAGAATTGAAGAGTTGAAGAACCTTTAGCTCAACGAAGTTAATTGAAAAATTGTAAATTGTAAATTGTCAAATAGTAAATATAATGATTCTACCCATGTACATATTCGGTCAGCCTGTGCTTCGCAAGACTGCCGAAGAAATTGATTTCGAATCCTACCCCAACCTGAAGGAACTCATCGCCAACATGTTTGAGACTCTCCAGCGTTCGGAAGGTGTCGGATTGGCAGCACCACAAGTAGGTCTTCCCATCCGCCTCTTCATCATCGACCTCGATGTCATCTCCGACGATGAGCCTCAGTTCAAAGGCTATCTCCGCACATTCATCAATCCAGAGATTCTGGAAGAGAGCGACGAGACCACGACCATGTCTGAAGGTTGCCTCTCCATCCCAGGCATCAACGAGAGCGTGAAGCGTCCTGCCCGTGTGCTGGTCAACTACCTCGATGAGAACGGTGAGGAGCAGGAGCGTTGGCTCGATGGTTTTGAGGCACGTGTGTTCCAGCACGAATACGACCACCTCGAAGGCAAGATGTTCGTTGACCGTCTCTCGCCCTTCCGCAAGCAGATGATCAAGTCGAAACTCCTTGCCATGACCAAAGGCAAGTTCTCTGCCCACTATAAGTGCAAACCAAATAGATAATTGACAGTTGATAATTGACAGTTGACAGTTGAATGGGCAAGCTGCGTCGTTTCATAGCATCATTAGCATTTCGCATCATCGCGTTAGCCCTCCCCCTTTGGGGGTTGGGGGGCTCTGCTATTGCCCAAATCAACACAGACCGAATGATGAACATCGCACGTAATGCGCTTGCATACGATGACTACGTGCTGTCCATCGGCTATTTCAATATCGTCATCAACTACAAGCCTTACCTCTACGAACCCTACTTCTTCCGAGGAGTGGCAAAGTTCTACCTCGAAGACTATTCAGGTACCATTCTCGACTGCACAGAAGCTATCCGACGCAATCCCTATTTCCCAAATAGTTATGAGTTGCGAGGGTTAGCTTACATCAACCAGGGGCAATTCACCTATGCCGTGAAAGACTACGAGACCGTCACGGAGATGTCGCCTGAGAACCGTTCGCTCTGGCACAACCTTGCCCTTTGCTATGCCGAACTCGACAGTCTCGACCAAGCCGACAGCATCACCAACATCATCATCAAGAAATGGGCACGCTATGCCGACGGCTACAACATCAAGGCACAAATCCTTCTGGAAAAGAAAGATACCACAGCAGCCGAAACCGTCATCGACAAGGCGTTGGAGGTGGATAAATTCAACGTCAATGCCATCACCGTCAAGGCAGGCATTCTGATGACCCATGAGCAATATGAGGAGGCTATCAACTACTACAACGAGTCCCTCCGGCTCAATCCCAAGCAGGCTGGAAGCCTTATCAACCGAGCACTTTGCCATTACCACCTCAACCACTACCGTGATGCGATGGCCGATTATGACCGTGCGCTGGACTTCGAACCCAACAACTTCATCGGACACTATAACCGAGGACTTCTTCGTGCCAATGTGGGTGAAGATAACCTTGCTATCGAGGACTTCGACTTCATTCTCTCCATCGACCCCGATGACATGATGGCGACTTTCAACCGTGCCACCCTGCTTGAGAACATTGGAGACTATCGAGGTGCCATCCGCGACTACACCACCGTCATCAACGAGTTTCCCAAGTTCCTTTATGGTTATGAACGTCGTGCTGCTGCCCGTCGGAAGATAGGTGACATTGCAGGAGCCACACACGATGAAGACCACGTGCTGAAAGAGCAGATTGCCCATCGCTACGGTTACACCACCCCTACCTCACGTCAGCAGAACAAGACCCGCAAGAAGTCACAAATCAACCTCGAAGATTATCAGAAACTGGTCGAGGAGGATGATAGTGTGCAGGAGAAAGTCTATGAAAGCGAGTATCGAGGCAAGGTGCAGAACCGTCCACAGGAGGCCAAGCTCATGCTCCCTAACGACAATACCTATCAGATTTACAAGACAGCTGGTCAGATGGGCATTCTCACCCTCTTCGAACAAGCTTACCAACAGGCACAGGCGGGTAACATCAATGAAGCCATCGAAGGATTCAGCCGTGTGCTCGAACAGAACGACACCTTTGCAGAAGCTTATTTCAACCGTGGTTTGCTTCACCTTCTGCTCGATGACACCACCCTCGCCATCCCCGACCTCTCCAAAGCTGGAGAACTCGGCATCTACCAAGCCTACAACATCATTAAGAAGAACCAGAGCAAGAAGAAATAGCCGCTGGCTTAAAAAAAGTGAAAAACTTTGTTTTTACTTTGTATTGTCCCCACTTATTCGTACCTTTGCACCGTTTTTACACGTGCATACATACGTGTACATTATTAAGATTCTGCTTGGATGGCAACAAAGAATACATTATATCGGTCGTATTCGATGGAATACGGCACATTTGTGGGGCTCTGTTGGGGTGCGATGTTCTTCTGTTATGTGGAGGGCATCAGCTATCAAAACGGACTGTTGATGCTCTTATGTGTGGCACTGTTTGGTGTTGCGTGCGTTTTGCCTTTTGTACTGGCGATGCGACTCAACAAAAAACTCTTCGCGGTTGGTGAACGGCTGAGCTATTTGCAGGGGTTGCTATTCGCATTTTCAATGTTCATGTATGCCTGCATGATGAACGGGCTGATTGTGTTTGCCTATTTCCAGTTCTTAGACAACGGACTGCTGATGGAGCAAATGGAGAGTATGGTGAACATGCCTGAGATGATAACGACCTATCAGCAAATAGGTATGGGTGAACAATATGAGCAGATGATCAGCGTACTGAAACAGATAGAAGATCTGACGCCTTTCGAAAAGGCGCTGATGATGTTCAACAATAATTTCTTCATCAGCCTCATCCTGACGATTGTGGCCGCCATTGTGGCTTCGTATGACTTGACGAAAATTCATAAACAATAATAGCATGGACATTTCTGTAGTTGTGCCTCTCTTTAACGAGGACGAATCGATAGCGGAATTGCACGAGTGGATTAAACGCGTGATGGACGAGAACGGCTTCACGTATGAGGTGATTTTTGTGAATGACGGCTCGACTGACCGTTCGTGGGAAGTGATTGAGGAACTGAGCAAGAAGTTCCCTGAAGTACACGGCATCAAGTTCAGAAGGAACTATGGAAAGAGCCCAGCCCTTTTTCATGGCTTTGAGAAGGCAGAAGGCGATGTGGTCATCACAATGGATGCAGACCTTCAGGACAGCCCCGATGAGATTCCTGAATTGTACAAGATGATCAAGGTGGATGGTTACGACCTCGTCAGCGGCTACAAGATGAACCGCAGAAAGGGTGACCCCTTGTCGAAGACCATCCCCACCAAGCTGTTCAACGCCACCACCCGTATGGTGAGCGGCATCCACAACCTGCATGATTTCAACTGCGGGTTGAAGGCCTATCGCAAGGAGGTGGTGAAGCACATCGAGGTGTATGGAGAAATGCACCGCTTCATCCCCTATCTCGCCAAAAATGCAGGTTTCAGCAAGATTGGTGAGAAACCTGTGCATCATCAGGCACGTCAGCATGGCAAGAGCAAGTTCATGGGTTGGAACCGCTTCGTCAACGGCTATCTGGATTTGATGAGTCTCTGGTTCATCAGCACATTCGGCATGAAGCCCATGCACATTTTCGGTTTCATCGGCACACTCATGTTCATTGTGGGCTTCATTGCCATCATCGTGGTGGGAACACTGAAGTTAGTGGCACTCTATCAGCATCAGCCCCATATCCTTGTGACTGACAGCCCTTACTTCTACATTTCATTGACCATGATGATTTTGGGCACACAACTCTTTGTGGCAGGCTTCTTGGGCGATCTCATCAGCCGCAACAGCCAAGAGAGAAACAAATATCAGGTTGAGAAGGAAATCTAACAGCCTCCCCTAACCTCTCCAAAGGAGAGAAACATGATAAGAGGCATCAGGTAAGATGATGAGATTAAGCGCAAGACATATAATTGGGGTGACGATGGTTCTATTGCTGATGGGTTGCTATTCGAACAACTGCCCATTGGAGAACACGGTGACGTGCAACTACGGATTCTACGATTCGCAAGGCACAGACATCACTTATGCTGACACCATTACTGTGACCACCCTGATGCCTGGCTACAAAACCGTTTACACCTATCGGAAATTGGGCAATACGACGGTGACGAAGGAGGAACAGGATTCGGCGCTCATTCATCAGGGATATACCGAAACCATCTCGGAGCAACGAAACGACACCATCTTGGTGAACAAGTTGTTCAATGCTTCCAGCATGAAAATTCCGATGAGCTATTTCCACGATGAGGACACGCTGGTCTTCTCCTACCAAAGAATCTCGCTGAAGGATACCATCAAGATTCAACACACCAGTTATCCGAATGTGGAACTGCCTGAATGTGGCACCTATCGGTTCCACACGCTCCAAAGCATCAAACATACAGATGCGGCTATCGACCATATTGAAATTAGTGAGCCTAAAGTGAACTACGATGGAGCGACGAACATAAAGATTTACTTTAACGGTGTTGTAGAATAAGAAGAAGATGAAGCATTTACAGACATATATCATCAGCACGGCACTCATTCTCGCAGCCATCTTGCCACTCCATGCACAGGAGCAGCAGACGGAACCTGTCATGCCAGGCGAGACACCCAAGCCGACGAAATATGTGGCTGTGGAAGAAGCGAAAGAGCATCTGGTCTTCTTTCAGGGATTCACACTCTCAGCCGATGTATATGCGCCAGTGGCCTACATGGTATCCGACTATGGAGCAGCGGAGGGAGCCTTGCGTCTGAATCTCAAGAACACCTTCTTCCCCATCATCGAGGCAGGCTACGGCAAGTGCTCGAAGGAAGACTTCAACACCAAAGTGAGTTACAAGGTTAATGCTCCCTATGGACGAGTGGGCATCGACATCAACATGTTGAAGGATAAGTTCCAGAGCAACCGCCTCTATTTAGGAGCACGCTACGGACTTTGCATGTTCAACTACGACATCGCAGGACCAGCACAGACAGACCCCATCTGGGGAGGTAGCGAGGCGTTCAACATGAAGGGATTGAGCAGCACCAGCCATTGGGCAGAACTGGTGTTTGGTGTGGAGGTACGCATCTTCAAGAATTTCCACATGGGATGGTCAGTCAGATACAAGCGCGAAATCTCATCGACGAAGAACGACCGAGCGAAGCCCAACTGCATTCCTGGCTATGGCTACACCACCAACGACATCTGTTGGGGAGGCACCTACAGCCTCATCTTCGACCTGAACTGGGGCATGAAGAAAAGCCATAAGCGAGGGGGGAACATCAACCTGCAAGACATACCTCAAAAAGAAGTGAATCAACAAGAAACAAATGATAACGACAATGGAGACGGAACAGAAGAAGGAAATGACGACGAAGGACAAGGAGACGACGAAGAAGACTCAGAAGCAGAAAGCGTTTGACCCCTACGCACCACACAAGATTAAGTGGTGGGGCTGGCCATTGCTCCTCCTGCTGATTGTTGGCACCGTGTACATCATCAAGACACGCGATGGTGGCAAAACAACAACAAACTCACAAGGTGAACCTTGGAAGGTAGAGGAGACACAACGAAGCGAAGGAAGCGTGTTCGGCACCTTCTACCATCTGACCTATCAGGCAGACAAATCCCTGCAGGCAGGTGTGGATGCCACGCTTCAACAGGTCGATATGTCGCTCTCGCCCTTCAACAAAGAGTCTGTCATCTCAGCCATCAACAACAATACCAACATGGAAACAGATGCCATGTTTACAGAGGTGTTCACGTTGGCTCAGGAAGTCTCTGCCGCCACCGATGGAGCGTTCGACATCACAGTGGCTCCTCTGGTCAATCTTTGGGGCTTCGGTTTCAAGAACATGGACAACGTGAGTCAAGAGAAAGTGGATAGCCTCCTCCCCTACGTGGGCTATACGAAAGTGAAACTCGTTGAAGGGAAAATAGTGAAACAATGTCCAGAGACCATGCTCGATTGCAGCGCCATCGCCAAAGGATATGGAGTGGATGCCGTGGGAAAGTATCTGGAAAGTCAAGGAGTGAAGAACTATATGGTGGAGATTGGCGGCGAAGTGCGAGTGAGAGGTTCCAATCCCAAGGGAGCGCTTTGGCATGTGGGCATCAACAAACCCGACGATGACCCCACCAACCTCAACAACGAAATAGAGGAAGTGTTGCAAATCACCCAACGTTCAATGGCCACATCAGGCAACTACCGCAACTTCTATGAGAAGGACGGCAAGAAATACGCACACACCATCGATCCCCGAACAGGCTATCCTGTGCAGCACAGCATCCTCTCATCCACCGTGCTGGCAGAGGATTGTGCCACAGCCGATGCCTACGCCACCTCCTTCATGGTCTTAGGTCTGGACAAGGCTAAGGCAGTGTTGGCTAAACATCCCGAACTGATGGCATTCTTTATCTATTCCGATGAAAAGGGCGAAATGCAGGAGTGGTACACCGAGAGTCTCAACGGACTGATCATAGGCAAAGAAGTGATAACACCCTAACCCAATATCATCATCACTATGCAAGGAGAATCGATGGAACTGACCATGTTTGAACGACTGCTTCAACTTCCGTTGTTTCAGGGACTGACCCAACAAGAGATATCGGATGTGCTGTCGCATGTGCGTTTGGACTTTGCCAACTACCATCGAGGCGATGAGGTGGTGATGCAAGACGAAGCCTGCCGAACCCTTGTCTATATCATCAGTGGCGAGATGACAGCAGAATACCGTGACCCCAAAGAACGATTCATGTTCATGGAATATCTGCCCCATCTCAAGGTGATTGAGCCCTACAACATGTTTGGCATGCACCAGAAGTTCTCTCGTACCTACACCTTCTCCACCGAGGGAACCACCCTGACCATCGACAAGCAGATGTTGCTGAAAAACCTTATGGAGAACGATATCATCAAAATCAACTTCATGAACATCACCAGCAACAAATACCAACAGTTGCTCCATCTCATGTGGGACTTCCCCGATGACACCCCACGAAACAAAATCGTCAAGTTCATCCTCTCCCACTCCATCGTGCCCAAAGGAAAAAAAGACATACAAATCAAGATGAGGGATTTGGCTGACATCATCCACGAAACCCGTCTGAACGTGTCTGGAGCCCTCAACGAGATGCAAGAAGAAGGGTTGGTAACCCTACAACGAGGTGGCTTCACAATCGGTGAACTACAAAACCTCTATCGATAAAAACCATAAGCATAAACTCAAAACATTCAAACTTGTGAATCCTTTTTACACCACATACGAATATATACCCTTCGACCGCATCACAGAGGCCGACTACGAGCCTGCCATGATGAAAGGCATTGAGGAGGAAGACAGGGAGATTGAGCAGATTGTCAACAATCCTGAGGCTCCCACTTTCGAGAATACTATCGAAGCGCTCGAATCGTCAGGCGAACTACTGGCGAGGGTGACAGAAGTGTTCTTCAACTTGCTCAATGCCGAAACGACTGACTTTCTCGACGAACTATCACAGAAGATGTCGCCCATCCTGACAGAGCATTCCAACAACATCACGCTGAACGAAGGTCTGTTCCGTCGAGTGAAAGCCGTTTATGAAGATCATTCAGCAGATGACTTCGCACGCCTCAACGCAGAACAGAAGATGCTCCTCACCAAAAGTTATGAAGGATTTGTACGAAATGGCGCCAACTTGCCTGATGACAAGAAGGAGCAACTTCGCAAACTCTCGGCTGAATTAGGTGTGCTCTCCTTGCAGTTCTCGCAAAATAAACTGAAGGACACCAATGACTTCATCCTCCACACGACCAATGAGGAAGACTTAGAAGGACTGCCAGAAAGCTCCATCGACTTGGCTCGACAAACTGCCAAGGAGAAGAACATGGAGGGCTATGTGTTCACTCTTCAGGCTCCCTCCTACTCACCATTCCTCACCTACTCCGCTCATCGAGAACTGAGGCAGCAGATGTATATGGCCTACAACACGATGTGTACTCACGACAATGCCAACAACAATGTAGAGATTGTAGGCAAGATGGTCAATCTGCGTCGTGAAATTGCACAACTGTTGGGTTTCAACACCTATGCGGACTATGCCCTTGCACTACGTATGGCTGAGAAGTCCGACAATGTGTACAACCTCCTCAATAGCTTGATTGACGCCTACATGCCAACAGCCAAGGAAGAGGTGAAAGAGGTGGAACATCTGTATTATGAGGAGAACCACCTTAACCCTGACACCCTCTCGGCTAATGACCCTCTACGCTTCATGCCATGGGACTTCTCCTATTATGCCAACAAACTCAGGGAAAGCAAGTTCAACATCAACAGTGAGATGCTTCGCCCTTACTTCGAGCTATCAAAAGTGAAGCAAGGGGTCTTTGGTTTGGCTACACGCCTCTATGGCATCACGTTCCGAAAGAACCCTGACGTACCCGTCTATCACCCCGATGTGGAGGCCTACGATGTGCTTGACAAAGATGGAACGTACCTCGCTCTCTTCTATTGTGACTTCCATCCACGTGCCTCCAAGAAATCAGGTGCATGGATGACTTCGTTCAAGGAACAATGGAAAGAAAAGGATGGAACCAACTCACGTCCCCAAGTGTCCATTGTCATGAACCTTTCCAAGCCTACTGACACGAAGCCAGCCCTGCTCACATTAGGTGAGGTAGAGACCTTCCTGCATGAATTTGGACATTCGCTGCATGGCATCTTTGCCAATACTACCTATCGTACCCTCTCAGGCACCAATGTCTATTGGGATTTCGTCGAGTTGCCTTCACAATTCATGGAGAACTACAGCATTGAGAAGGATTTCCTCAACACCTTCGCCGCTCATTATGAAACAGGTGAATCCATCCCACAAAACTTGCTTGACCGTATTACAGCTAGCCGTAACTTCAATGTAGCCTACGCCTGCATGCGCCAAGTCAGCTTCGGTTTGCTTGACATGGCCTTCTACACGATGACGAACACATTCACGGCAGACCTCTACGAGTTCGAGCGTCAAGCTTGGAGCCGTACTCAAGTACTGCCACAAGTCGATGGCACATGCATGACGGTACAGTTCTCCCACATCATGGCTGGCGGCTATTCCGCAGGCTATTATAGTTACAAATGGGCTGAGGTGCTTGACGCCGATGCCTTCTCGCTTTTCAAAGAACGAGGGATATTCGATGAGGCAACTGCACGTTCTTTCCGTGAGAACATTCTTTCCCGTGGTGGCACCGAACCTCCGATGGTACTCTATAAGCGTTTCCGAGGTCAAGAACCCACCATCGACGCCCTGCTCCGCCGTAACGGCATCCTGAAATAAGAACAACGTTAAACACTCCACATTATGTATAAAAGAAAACAAATCATAGCACCTCTGCTGCTCACCTTGCTTGCCCTCTTCTCATGCAACAAGGAAGATGACATCGAAGAAATCTTCGTGGGCAGAACATGGTACATGAATGGTGCCACCATCAATCACCAGAAGTTGAACAGCGATATCAAGAATTTCTATACAGATGCTGGTGATGCTGCTTATTACATCACTTTCAACCAGACGACCTTCCATGGTGCCCTTTCCTACGATGTCACCTTCTCTGGCACGTGGAAAGCCGATGGCAAGCACCAGACCATCACCATGGAGTTTAGCCAAAAGCCTACCACCGATATTGTCTTCGACAAGGAACTTGAACACATCCTTTTGGGCATCACTTCCTACGAAAGCGGCGCAGACTTCCTCAAACTCAAGAAGGATGGTGACAACATGATTATATTGGGCGATTCTCGTACCAAAGTTTACAATTGATACATCATGATGACAGAACAAGAACTCAAACAATATCGTCTCGACCTCCGCTACATCCGTATGGCACGCATCTGGGCAGAGAACTCCTATTGCAAACGCCGTCAGGTTGGAGCACTCGTCGTGAAGAACAAGGCCATCATTTCTGATGGCTATAATGGCACACCTTCTGGCTTTGAGAACATCTGCGAGGATGATAACAACGTCACCAAACCATACGTGCTCCATGCCGAAGCCAATGCCATTACCAAACTCGCTCGAAGCCATAACTCCAGCGATAATGCCACCCTTTACGTCACTGCCTCACCCTGCATTGAATGTGCCAAACTCATCATTCAGGCTGGCATCAAACGTGTAGTCTATTCTGAACACTATCGCCTCGACGATGGCATCAAACTCCTCCAGAGAGCCAACATCAATGTGGAATACATCAATCCAGACGAACAAACACAACCATAAGAACTCATGAGCAACAACATCAATAGAAACAACCGTTGGGTACCCCTCATTATTGCTGTCAGCGTTATCGCAGGCATCATCATCGGCACCTTCTTCGCCAACCGTTTTGCTGGCAATCGGCTCAACATCATCAACACGTCCTCCAACAAGCTCAACGACCTGCTCCACATCATCGATGACCAGTATGTCGATACTGTTGACATCGCCAACATCGTAGAACAGTCAATGCCAAAGATTCTCGAAGAGCTTGACCCTCACTCTAGTTACATCTCCTCCAAGGACGCGAAGACCGCCAATGACGACCTGAAAGGTTCCTTCAGCGGCGTGGGCATCCAGTTCGTCATCCGTGAGGACACCGTTCGCATCACGGGTATCATCAAGGGTGGTCCCTCTGAGAAGGTCGGAATCCTAGCTGGTGATAAAATTGTTTCAGTGGATGACAAACCCTACGTGGGCAAAGAAGTCACCAACGAAGAGACTCTCCATCGGTTGAAAGGAGAGAAAGGAACGAAGGTGAAGATTGGCGTCCTGCGTCATGGACAGACCCAACCCCTCTCATTCACCGTCGTCAGGGGCGACATTCCTCTGAAGAGTGTTGATGCCACCTATATGATCAACAAGGAACTGGGGTATGTGAAGATTAAGAACTTTGGTGAAACCACCTATGCTGAGTTGCTCACCTCTTTGGCTGAATTGGAGGTAGAAGGTTTCAAAGGACTTGTGGTTGACCTTCGTGGCAATGGAGGCGGCTATCTCTCAGCTGCTATCCAGATGGTGAATGAGTTTTTGCCCAAGAATAGACTCATCGTCTATACGCAAGGTCGCCGTTCACGCCGTGAAGAATATCGAAGCGACGGACGAGGCTCTTATCAAGAACTTCCCATCATCGTGCTCATCGATGAGACCACTGCCTCCGCTGCAGAAATCTTCTCTGGTGCCATTCAGGATAATGACCGAGGTATCATCGTGGGCCGCCGCTCCTTTGGCAAGGGACTTGTACAACAGCCCATCGAGTTCTCTGACGGTTCACTCATCCATTTAACCATAGCCCGCTACTACACTCCTTCAGGTCGATGCATCCAGAAGCCTTATGTGAAAGGACAGCCCAAGGAGTATGAGATGGATCTCATTACCCGTTATGAACGTGGCGAGTTCTTCAGTCAGGACAGCATCCGACAAACAGGCGAGGAATACAAAACCAGCATTGGACGTACCGTCTATGGTGGAGGTGGCATCATGCCCGATTATTTCGTAGCAGAAGACACCGTAGGACTCACCCCCTATTACACCGAATGCGTGACCAAAGGTACTGTGGCTCAGTACTGCTTCGAATACACCGATAATAACCGTGATAAGTTACAAGCCTTTACCAATGCGGCTGACCTCGAGAAATACCTACGCCGTCAGGGACTTGTGGATAAATTCATTCACTATGCTGACTCCAAGGGCATCCTACGCCGTAACAACATGATACTCAAGTCGCAGCATCTCTTCGAGCAAGCCATCTATGGCAGCATCATCTACAATATGCTCGAAATGAGTGACTACGTCCAATATCTTAATCGAGATGATCTCACCCTTGCGCGAGCCATCCAACTCTATAAAGCAAAACAAACAAAACCTACTCTCCATGAACAAACAGGCACTCCGCCAACTGATTCGAGAACGAAAAAGGCAGCATTCCACAGAGGAACTTTCGGCTTACAGCCAAAGAGTTACCAACTCACTGCTTGAACGAATCGCCAATGATGATGGCATCCAGACCATCCTCCTCTATCATTCTTTGCCCGATGAAGTCAACACCCACGACCTCATCCGTACACTCCATGCACAGGGAAAGACAGTCCTCCTGCCCACCATCGTGGGCATGGACTTGACCCTCCATGTTTACAAAGGAGAACGTGCGCTCACGACCAGCGCCTCTTATGGCATTCAGGAATCCACTGGTACCCTCTTCACCGACTACGCCAGCATCGACCTCGCCATCATTCCAGGCGTGGCCTTCACTTTGATGGGCGATCGTGTCGGACGCGGCCAAGGTTTCTACGACCGTCTTTTGCCTCGACTCTCCTGTCCCTTCTTCGGACTCGCCTTCCCTTTCCAAATCGTACCCCACATCCCCACAGAACGACATGACATCCGCATGACAGACGTTGTGACAGTCTAAAACAGAAGTCTGAAGACAAAGAAAAAGTGATTTTACTTCGCGATGGTCTCTTAACGGAGACGATTGCGAAGATAATGTCTTTTTACATATATATAATAAAAGAGGACGCCGAAAAGGTTGACGGCAAAGGCAAACCAGAAGGCAGAAGAGTAGCCTGTATGATGGATGGCAAGCCCCCCAAGAACAACCCCCAATCCCATACCAATATCCCAACAGGTGAGTTGAGAGGAATTGGCTGTGCCACGTTTGTTGTTTGGGGCAAGATTAATGAACATGGTCTGCATACCTGGCCAAATGTGACCATTGCCCAAACCAATGATGATGGCAGCACCATAATAACCCCAATTGTTCTTGAGCGTAGCAAAGAGCAGATAACCGAAAAGACTGATGAGGATACCGTGATTGACATTCTCCACCACTTTTCCCTTCCGCAACGACCTTGCACCAATAAGACGAGAGAGGATGAGACCACCACTCAACACAGCGAACCAAGCACCCGTTCCAGCTGTAATACCTAAAATTTCTTTCCCATAAATAGCCAGATAAGTGGCGAGAACGCCATAAGAAGTGCCCACACATACCATGACGAGTCCTTCGCTCCAACCCTTCACGAGGAAAAATCGATCGAACGACAGAGGATCTTTGTTGGGTATAATTTCCTTTGCAGGGAAACGTACGGTGGCGTTGATGCAAAGTCCTATGCAGGAAGTACAAAGAGCTATCAGAAAGATGACATTATAGTTGCTGATGGTGTCGTAGATGAGGAGTCCTACCGTAGGAGCTATGCTGGTAGCAAGGTTGTTGGAGAGGCCATAATAACCGATTCCCTCAGCTCTGCGTGAGGAAGGAAGCACATCGATGGCCGAGGTGCTGTTGGCCACAGTGACGGATCCCATGGGCGCACCATGTGCCGTACGGATAATGGCAAAGAGAGTCATGGTTCCTGCAATCAGATAGCCTGCGAAGAAAGCAAAGAACAAGAAGTAACTGGTGAGCAGCACGATACGACGTGGAAAACTATCGACCAGATAACCAGCGATAGGACGAGCCAAGAGTGCTGTAAGCGTATAACCCGACAACACCAACCCGATGGTTTCCTTGTCTGCCTGATAGGTCTCGCTCAAGTAGAGTGGCAACAAGGGTGTGACCACCATGAACGAAAAGAAGATCATGAAGTTGGCACACCACACTTTCACATAATTTGAATTCCAGAGCCGCTCCATCAGTTATAAATTAAAAATTAAGAAATAAAAAATGCTAAACACCCTGAAGTATTTAGCATCTTTTGGTTGGGATACCCGGGCTCGAACCAGGAATAACAGGACCAGAATCTGTTGTGTTGCCAATTACACCATATCCCAATTTTCTTTCAGCCAACTCCTGAAAAAGTACCCCTCTTTCGGAAATGCGATGCAAAGGTACTGCTTTTTCGGAAACTGACAAAGGATTTCTCGCTTTTTTTTCAAAGAAGAGCAATTTTTCCCAATTTTAGGCAAGAAAGCCCAAGGAAAAGCACTACCTTTGTGCTCGAAAATCAATCGGATAATGGATAAACTGATATTTATAAGCAACGATGATGGCTACGATGCTGAGGGCATCAGGCAGTTGGCAGAAATGGTGAGGCCGTATGGAGATGTCTTCATTGTGGCTCCGGATGGTGGACGAAGCGGCGCGAGTATGAGCATCAGTAGCCACACACCTGTGCAGAACACATTTATTAAATATGAAGAGGGAACGGACACGATGGGGAGTCTGACAGTGTGGGCTTGCACGGGCACACCTAATGACTGCACGAAGATGGCTTTCGAGAAGTTGCTGCCTCGTCGCCCTGATATGGTGTTAGGAGGTATCAATCATGGAGACAACTGTGCTGTGAATGCGCACTATTCGGGCACAATGTCGATTGCCTTGGAAGGCTGCATCAAGCATGTCCCTTCCATTGCCTTCTCTAGTGGAAAAACGGCTACAGATGCTGACTTTAGCTATATGACGACGTATGTGCAGCAAATCGTGAAAATGGTATTGGACGAGGGTCTTCCCCTTGAAGTATGTCTGAATGTGAACATACCGGATGTGGAATCTCTGAAGGGGATGAAGATTTGCAAGATGGGTATGGGTGATTGGTATGAGGAATGGCAAGAGAGAGACCATCCACGAGGTGGCAAATACTATTGGATTGCTGGTTATTATGCGCCCCATGATGAGAATGACGAAGATAGCGACACATGGGCATTCCAGCATGGCTATGTGGCTGTGACACCTTTGCAATTAGACATGACGGCATATGAGACGAGGGAGAGGCTGAGAGAGAAGTTAAAAGTTAAAAATTAAAAGTGAAGAGTTAGGCATGCGATATTACTTGATAGCAGGGGAAGCCTCGGGCGATTTACACGCCTCGAACTTGATGGCAGAACTGAAGCAGCAGGATTCATCGGCTGAATTCCGTTTCTATGGTGGCGACAAGATGGCTGCCATAGGAGGAACGTTGGTAAAGCATTATCGGGATTTGGCTTATATGGGTTTTATTCCAGTGCTGGTGCATCTGCCCATCATCCTGAAGAACATGCGGAAATGTAAGGCAGACATAGCACAGTGGAAGCCCGATGTGGTGATATTGGTGGATTATCCAGGTTTCAACCTTGACATTGCCAAGTATGTGCACAGCCAAGGAATCTGTAAGGTGTTCTATTACATCAGTCCCAAGATCTGGGCATGGAAGGAGTATCGCATCAAGAATATCAAGCGAGATGTGGACGAGGTGTTCTCGATTCTGCCCTTCGAGGTAAGGTGGTTTGAAGAACGGGGATATCAGGTGCATTATGTAGGCAATCCTTGTGTGGATGCTGTAGAAGCCCAGACGAAAGTGAACAAGGAGCAGACGGCTCACGGGGAGAAGAAACAGATTGCCATCTTGGCTGGTAGCCGCAAGCAAGAAATCAAGGACAACCTGAAGATGATGCTGGAATGTGCAGCTCGATTTGAGGGTTATCGATTGGTGATTGCTGGTGCACCCAATTTTAACGAGGCTTATTACAGGCAGTTTTTCCCCAAGGGTGTGAAAGCCGAGATACGGTTTGGGGAGACCTATCAAGTGTTGAGGGAATCGGTGGCAGCTTTGGTCACATCGGGCACAGCCACGTTGGAAACAGCCATCTTGCGTGTGCCGCAAGTGGTTTGCTACGGCACCACTTTCCCCAAGTTCTTCACTTGGTTGAGAGGTGTGCTGATCAAGGTGAAGTACATCTCGTTGGTCAACCTGATTGTGGACAAGGAGATTGTGCAAGAGTTGGTGGCTTCCGAGATGACGAAAGAGAGCGTCACCCGATGTTTGGGCGAGATTTTGCCAGGAGGAGCAAGACGTGAGCAGATGCTGAACGATTATGAGGAGATGAACCGAATCTTAGGAGGTGCTGGAGCTAGCAAGCGGGCTGCGACTGAGATGGTGAAACTGTTGACGGAATGACATGAAAACATCAAACATCAACCCAATATGGAATATAAACCTACATACACAAAAGAAGAAGTGGATGAACTGGAGCACTGGTTTGACACCCACACTTATGAGACTGAGTTGGACATGGGTAGCGGTCTCCACATCGCAGACCTCAGAAACACGTTGCCCCAGATGCTTCATGTTGCCAGGACGAAATATGACAACCGCACTTTTTCAGGACAGATACATCTAACGTTCAAAATCAGAGAAGAGCTCATCAAGCAAAACAAAGTGACAGGCGAGAAGTAAATCCTCGCCTGTTTCCTATGCGTTCTCTCGAAGAACTGCATCCACCCGATTGGTCAAATCGATATAATCCTGCACAGACAACTGCTCTGGGCGTTGGGTGAAGATGGAATCTGCCAACATGGGATCGTCTTTGCCCAAGATCTGTTTCATGCCATTGCGCATCATCTTCCTCCGCATCGTGAATACGGTCTTGACAATGCGGCGGAACAGTTGTTCGTCGCACCCCAAAGCGGTCTTGCCATTCCGTGTGAGACGGATGACCGCACTCTTCACTTTGGGAGGAGGGTTGAACACGGTTTCTGGCACCGTGAAAAGATACTCCACATCATACCAAGCTTGAATCAAGACGCTCAACACACCATAGGTCTTACCGCCTGGCGATGCAGCCATGCGTTCTGCCACTTCCTTCTGAATCATACCCGTGCAACATGGGATAAGGTCTCGGTTCTCCACCATTTTGAAGAAGATTTGCGATGAGATATTGTAGGGATAATTGCCTGTCAAGACAAAAGGACGTCCACCAAACACCTCTTGCAGATTCATTTTCAGAAAGTCACCCTCAATGATGTTGTCACCCAACTGAGGGAAATGCTCATGAAGGTAAGGCACTGAATCGAAATCGATCTCGACCACCTTGAATTCCCTACCCTTGGAAATGATATACTGAGTGAGCACACCCATGCCTGGTCCCACTTCGAGTACAGGGATGTCGGGACAGGCATCGACCGTATCGGCTATACGTTGCGCCACGCTGAGGTCGGTGAGGAAATGCTGTCCCAAGAATTTCTTTGGTTTTACACTATTCACAAAAATCCATGCTTTAAGACAAAAAACAAAGCGTTTGTTTTGTTCTGTCTTGGGTTTTCACTAACTTTGCACTCAAAATGCGATGCAAGCTGAAGGCTGCCCGCAGGATTCAAATGCGCGTACAAAGGTACGACTTTTTTCGATGAACACCAACAAAACGCTAAAAAAGGCCATCAATATAGCCATTCCTTTCATTCTGGGTGGCGGCATTCTGTGGTGGATGTACCACGACACCGACTTTAAGGCAATGGAAGAGACACTCCTTCACCAAATGGATTGGGGATGGATGCTCTTCTCGTTGGTATTTGGTGTGACTGCCCAATTGTTTCGTGGCATCCGCTGGAAACAGACCCTCGAACCTTTGGGCGAACATCCACGCATGATGGACTGCATCCATGCTGTCTTCATCTCCTACGCATCCAGTCTCATCATTCCGCGCAGTGGAGAAATTAGCCGATGTGGCGTCTTGTCCAAATATGACGGTGTGTCGTTCATGAAGTCGTTGGGCACAGTGGTCACCGAACGAGTGATTGACTCTTTGCTCATCCTTTTTGTCACGATAGTGGTCATACTTTCACAGGTGACTGTGTTCCATTCGTTTTTCGACAGTACGGGCACCAATCTGGCAGACATCTTGCGTGGCTTCACGACCACTGGATATATCGTAACCACTATCTGCTTTGTCATCACCATAGGCTTCTTATGGTACGCCATGAAGCGGTTCACCTTCATGAACAAACTCAAGGAGATGGTGAACAACGCGAAGGAAGGTGTCCTTTCACTACGAAACGTGGAGAACAAAGGACTGTTCGCCTTCTACACCATCGCCATTTGGGGCAGCTATTTCCTACATTATTGGATTACCTTCAAGTGCTTCGACTTCACAGAAAATCTTGGTTTCACAGCTGCCATCGTCAGTTTCATCGTAGGCAGCATCTCAGTCATTGTGCCTACCCCAAATGGTGCAGGCCCTTGGCACTTTGCCGTAAAGACCATCCTTATTCTCTATGGATTGGCAGACACCGACGCCATCACTTTCGTGCTCATTGTACACACCGTTCAGACGGCATTGGTGCCCTTGTTAGGCATCGGTTCGATGGTGGCCTTGGGCATGCGAACGGCTTTATCCATGCCATCAACTAAATCATAAACAATAATTCTAAAAACACAGTAAACTATGAATCCAATTGAAGAACTAACTCCGAAAGGCGTGTGGAGAAACTTCTACGCACTCACACAAATTCCACGTCCCTCTGGACACACAGAGAAGGTGGCACAGTTCCTGATTGACTTTGCGAAAAAGAACGGTGCAGAGGCCTATCTCGACGAGGCAGGCAATGTCATCATGAAGAAAGGTGCAACCCCAGGCTATGAAGACCGTGCCACGACCGTGTTGCAGGCTCACATGGACATGGTGCCCCAGAAGACAAAAGACAGTACCCACAACTTCGAGACAGACCCACTGGATGTTTATATCGATGGCGAATGGGTAACAGCCCGCAACACAACTCTTGGTTCTGATGATGGCATGGGTGTGGCTGCCGCAATGGCTATTTTGGAAGATGACACAGTGGAACATGGCCCATTGGAAGTGCTGATCACCCGCGATGAAGAGACGGGCATGGACGGTGCATTCGGACTCAAAGGTGGCGAACTGACAGGTAAGTATCTGCTCAATATGGACTCTGAGACAGAAGGTGAAATCACCATTGGCTGTGCGGGTGGTATGGACATCCTCTGTAAGATGGAATACCAGGAAATCGATGTGAATCCTGAGAACATGCTCTGCTATACCATTGCTATCAAGGGCTTGCTGGGTGGACATTCAGGCATCGAGATTAACAAAGGCCGTGCCAATGCCAACAAACTCATGGCACGCATCCTCTTCGCTACAGTCAACACCGATATGGCTTGGCTCGTCAACTGGCATGGTGGCAACATGCGCAATGCAGTTCCACGTGAATGTGAGACCACCGTGCTGGTGCCCAAGGCACAAGAGAGCGAGTTCCTGGCTATGGTGGAGAAATGCAAGAAGACCTTCATCGAGGAGTTCAAGGACATTGAAACCAATGGTATCCAACTGACCGCCACTCCTAATGCCGACATCCCAGCCAAGGCTGTGCCTGAAGACATTCAGGAGAATCTCATCAATGCCATTCTTGCAGCTCACGACGGTGTATTGCGCTACACTCCCTCCATGCCCGACCTCGTGGAAACCTCTTGCAACCTCGCTATCATCGACATTGCAGACGGCAAAGCTGAAATTATCACATTGGCACGCTCATCGCAGGACAGCATGAAGCAGTATCTGTGTAACCAGTACATCGCTTGCTTCTCGATGGCTGGCATGGAAGTGAAGCTCGAAGGCGGCTACAGCGGTTGGCAGCCCAACCCCAAGAGTCCATTGGTGGAAATGATGTCTGACATTTATGAGAAGATGTATGGTTCTCGCCCCATCGTAGGCGCTTGCCATGCAGGATTGGAGTGCGGAATCATCGGCGTGAACTATCCTGAGATGGATATGGCAAGCTATGGCCCCACCCTCGTCAGTCCTCATACTCCCAACGAGGCATGCCTCATTCCGACTGTGGAGAAGTTCTACAACTTCACCCTCGAGATATTGAAGAACATTCCTAAAAAATAGCGCTTATGGCACTCAACAAGAACAAAGACCTGAAACTGTACTACAGCATCAGTGAGGTGGCTCTGCAACTGAATGTATCGGAAACCCTTCTCCGTTTCTGGGAGAAGGAGTTTCCCAACATTCACCCCAAGAAAGCCGGACGTGGCATTCGCCAATACACCAAAGATGACATCGAGCAAATACGCCTCGTTTATCATCTGGTGAAAGAACGGGGTATGACGCTGCAAGGAGCCCGTGACATGATTAAACGGGACAAGAATGGCACAGTCAATCGCAACATCGAAGTCATTGACAGGCTCAAAGCGATTCGCACAGAATTGCAAAACATCGGAAAGGATTTGGGTGGATTGATTTAACCTAACCCAAATCCTCTCAACTCCAAACTCTTAACTCTCAACTTTTAACTCTTAGCTTCACACTATTCCCTCTTCTGTCACCTGTGCCCTTACACGGCTCAGGGTCTCTGGAGTCATCTGAAGGAAAGAAGCCACATTGTGCAATGGGGCACGACGAATAATTTCAGGGTTTTCACGCATGGTACGGATATAACGCTCCTTGGCCGTTTCAAAACGAAGCACATCGGCCTTCTGCTGCGAGATAATGAGGGAACGTTCGTAGAACTTAAAAATCAGTTGACAAAGTTCGAAAGAATGACGGGCAATGGCCTGCATCTCATCATAAGGGATGCCAAACAATACTCCAGGTTCAATCATTGACGCCACAATCTTGGAGGGTTCCCTCAAGAAGAAGCTCTCGATGCAAATCACCATATCACCTTCGTGGCTGATATGCTCTGTCACCGTCACCTTATTCTTCTTATAGTACTGCAACACCATACCCCGTTCCACATAATACATATAGTTGCACACTTCACCCTCATCCACCAGCCTGTGTCCTCTCAGCACCTTAAAAGGCTCCAAGATTTCAGCAAAAGCACGCATAGCGTCCACACTCAATGTGACGCCATAACTGCGGCATATCTCTCTGGCCACCTCTCGTTTCTTATCGTTCAAGTTCATAGCTCCTTCGTCATTTATCTTTTAACTTCATAATTTCTCATTCCAAAAATCAAGCTCCCCACCCTCACCATCGTACTGCCATGCTTCTGGGCAATGAGATAGTCGCCACTCATACCCATAGAGAGCTCCTTGAACGAAGGTTCTGAAGCAAAGAAGTCTTTCTTCACCTCCTCAAAAAGCTGCTGAACCATATCAAACTCTTGCGCAATCTGATTCTCATTGTCGGTGTTGGTGGCCATTGCCATCAGTCCCACAATGCGCACATGTTGACACTCCTTCCATGACTTCTCAGCCAACATATCCTTCACTTCCTCTGGCGTGAAGCCAAACTTCGTTTCTTCCTTCGCCACATGAATCTGCAAGAGCACATCGATGGTACGTCCACACTTCTGCGCCTGCTTATCGATTTCTTTCAGCAGTTTCAGCGAATCCACTGCATGAATGAGACTGACAAAGGAAGCCATATACTTCACCTTGTTCGTTTGCAAGTGTCCGATAAAGTGCCACTCAATATCCTTGGGCAGCACCTCCTCCTTCGCCACCAGTTCCTGCACATGACTCTCGCCAAACACACGTTGTCCCGCATCGTATGCCTCCTGCAGAGCCTCCACTGGATGGAACTTCGACACAGCCACCAACTTCACCTCAGGCTTCAGCGTGGCTTTCACCTCCTGTAAGTTCTCCCTGATCATCCTTCCTTCTTCTCCCTTGCCACAAAGCGGAACACATCCATTATTTTCGTCTCCTGCACAGAAGCGATGCGATAGTCCATCAGCGAACCTTTCATGCCCTTGTCGAAATTCTCCACAGCCTCATGGAATCCTCCAGCCTGCACCAGCATGTTGTTGGCGATTTCCTTTTCCGTCTGCGTCTTCTCATCAATGGTGATGAAGAGACAACGCACTTTATACCACTTGTCAGCCACATCGCTGTCGCTGGCGAAGATTTCCGCATATTTCACACGCTTGATGTCCGTCACATCCAGATTGCCATGCGCAAAAGGTTTCACCTCCTCAATGATACGCGACTCAGCCTCTGTGAAGTTCAAGGCATCCACCAGATAAGTGAACGTTTGGGGCTTCGTGGTGCCGTCATCTTGCATCACGTCCATCTTCACCTTACATTCAAACCAACTATTGATTTCCATTGTTTTCTATGTTTTAATATGTATTGATTACGGAGTGCAAAGGTACACATTTTCTTCCACACCACAAAAACAATAGAAAGAAAAATGATTCCAAGATTTGGGCAAAAAAACAAGAAAGCAGGGGAAATCGTGAGAAAACCTTGGGCATGTGAGGGACATAAGGGAAAAAGTCCGTAACTTTGCACCAGAAATAACAAACACATCTATGCAACAGGATAACAGAACGAAAGAATTGGGCACGAAACCGATTGGGGAACTGCTGGTGAAATACGCTGTGCCGGCGGTGGTGGCGATGACGGCTTCGTCGCTCTACAACATGGTGGACCGCATCTTCATCGGCCACATTCCCGAGGTGGGCACGCTCTCGCTGGGCGGTCTGGCTGTGACGTTCCCCATCATGAACCTGAGCGCGGCGTTTGGCGCCATGGTGGGCGTGGGCAGCTCGACAATGATGTCCATCAAGCTGGGACAGAAGGACTATGCGACGGCGGAGCGGGTGCTGGGCAATCTGGTGTCGCTCAATGTCATCATCGGCATGCTGGTGGGCGTGTTGGGACTCGTGTTCATCGACCCGCTGCTGATGTTCTTCGGCGCCTCGGAAAACACGCTGCAGTATGCCCACGACTACATGTTCATCATCCTGCTGGGCAATGTGGTGACGCATCTCTATCTGGGACTGAACAGCGCCCTGCGCAGCACGGGACATCCGCATGTGGCGATGTCGGCGACCATCGCGACGGTGGTGATCAACGCCATCCTCGACTATGTGTTCATCTTCACCCTCGACATGGGCATACGCGGTGCTGCCACAGCCACGGTACTGGCTCAGATCTTCGCCCTCGTCTATGTAGCCTCGGTGTTGTCGAACAAGCGTGACCTCATCCACCTGCACGGTGGCATCTTCGGTCTGAGGAAGCACATCGTCAGGAATATCCTCTCCATCGGCATGTCGCCCTTTGCCATGCAGCTCTGCGCCTGTCTGGTGGTCATCCTCATCAACAAGGGGCTGACGCGTCACGGCGGCGACCTTGCCATCGCGGCCTACGGCATCGTGAACAGCATCACGTTCCTCTTCATCATGGTGGTGCTGGGCATCTGCCAAGGCATGCAGCCGATTGCGGGCTTCAACTTCGGCGCCCAACTGCCGGAGCGTGTGAACGAGGTGCTGCGCAAGGCCATCATCCTGGCCACCATCACGATGACGCTCTCGTTCATCATCTGCGAGTTCTTCCCCGAGTATCCCGTGGCGCTCTTCACCGACGACGCTGAACTCTCGGCGCTCGCCGTGTCGGGCATGCGCATCATCGTCTGCATGTCGCCCATCGTGGGATTCCAGATTGTGACGGGAAACTTCTTCCAGAGCATCGGCATGGCGAAACGGAGCATCTTCATGTCGGTGAGCCGCCAGCTCGTCTTCCTCGTCCCCTTCCTGCTCATCTTCCCTGAGCTGTGGGGCACCGACGGCGTGTGGATCAGCATCGCCGCTGCCGACGGTGTGGCCTCTATCACCGCCGCCATCCTCCTCTGGCACTTCTACCGCAACAAGGAGACGCTCCACGCTCCAAGCATCCGCATGAGGAGCATCCTCCACCGTGTGTTCTTCCATAACCGTGTGACACCATGAGATATTTCATCTACTTATCCTACGACGGCGCCCGCTACCACGGCTGGCAGATTCAGCCCAACGGAACGAGCGTGCAGGAGGTGCTGGGCAAGGCGCTCTCCACCCTGCTCCGCGAACCCATCGAAGTGACCGGAGCCGGACGGACCGACGCTGGTGTGAACGCAAGTATAATGGTGGCTCACTTCGACACGACGCAAGAGGCGGACGAGCAATTGGTGTATCGACTGAACAAGTTCCTGCCACACGACATCGCCATCAGCCACATCAGAAGGGTGAAAGACGATGCCCATGCTCGCTTCTCCGCCACCTCACGCACGTACCATTATTATATTATCACCGAGAAGTCGCCCTTCGAGCCCTATGCCTACCGCTACCCCATTCCGCTTGACTTCGACAAGATGAACGAGGCGGCACAGACGCTCTTCGACTACACCGACTTCACCTCTTTCTCAAAGCTCCACACCGACGTGAAGACCAACAACTGCCGCATCACCCATGCCCGTTGGGAACAAGTCAGCCCCATCAAATGGCAGTTCACCATCACCGCCGACCGATTCCTTCGTAACATGGTCCGCGCCATCGTCGGCACCCTCATCGACGTGGGACGTGGTGTGCTGACCATCCAGCAATTCCGTGAAATCATCGAGAAGAAAGACCGCTGCAGCGCAGGAACCTCCGTGCCCGGCAACGCCTTGTTCTTGGCTGATGTCACGTATCCCGAAGAACTCTTCGACCTACCAAGCCAATTGTAATTTATAAATGGTCAAATTGTAAATGATCTTATGTGGTTAATCCTTGCATTCCTATCGGCTTTCCTCCTCGGCTTCTACGACGTCTTCAAGAAGAAATCGCTCAGGGACAACGCCGTCATCCCCGTGCTGCTCCTCAACACGCTGTTCTCCTCACTCATCTTCCTGCCATTCATCATCCTGTCAGCACAAGGACACATCAGCGAAGACAGCCTCTTCTTCACCCATCAATATGGCTGGGCAGAACATAAATACATCCTGCTCAAATCATGCATCGTGCTCGCCAGCTGGCTCTTCGCTTATTTTGGTCTGAAGCATCTGCCCATCACCATTGTTGGCCCCATCAATGCCACACGCCCCGTCATGGTGCTCATCGGCGCCATGACGTTTTTCTCCGAACGGCTCAACCTCTGGCAATGGCTCGGTGTCATCGTCGCCATGATTGGCCTCTACATGCTCTCGCGCTCCAGCAAGAAGGAGGGCATTGACTTCAAACACAACAAGTGGATCATCTTCGTCGTCCTCGCCAATGTTCTCGGTGCCATCAGCGGACTCTACGACAAGTTCCTCATGGCATCCCCAGCTAACGGCGGCGTGGGTCTCGACAAACTCGCTGTCCAATCCTGGTACAATATCTATCAGTTCTTCATGATGCTCTCCATGCTCTTCCTGCTTTGGTGGCCCACACACACAAAGACCACTCCCTTCCATTGGGACTGGTGCATCATCCTCATCTCCGTATTCCTCTCCGCTGCCGACTTCGCCTACTTCTATGCCCTCGGTCTCGATGGCGCCATGATTTCCATCGTCTCTATGGTTCGGCGAGGCTCCGTCGTCGTCAGCTTCCTTTTCGGAGCTATGGTTTTCCACGAGAAGAACCTCAAGTCGAAACTCATCGACCTCGCCCTCGTCCTCCTCTCCATGCTCTTCCTCTTCATCGGTAGCTATAACTAAAAAACGGAGTTTGTCATAACGTTAGAACGTTAGAACGAAATAACGATATAACGAAACATCCACAACCACACATCAACAAAAATAGAGAGACGCTCTCAGGATTTCTCCTGAAAGCGTCTCTCCTCAAGAAGGCGGCGACCTACTCTCCCGCATTGCGGTGCAGTACCATCGGCGCGCCCGGGCTTAACTTCTCTGTTCGGGATGGGAAGAGGTGGAACACCGGGGCCAAAG
>JAFZVN010000031.1 GCA_017617805.1 Bacteroidaceae bacterium
ATCTTACGCGTCTCGTTAAACATCTTCATCTCTTCCTTCGTATAGCCGTTTTCTGTGAAGACATCAATCTGTGGAATAACATTATATGCCAACTGATGCGGGAACTTCTTCACCGTGGGTTCCTCACCATTCACCAATTGCCGATACTGCTCCTGCAATTCTGCCATTGCAGCGGCTCCTGCACCACTCGCACTCTGGTACGAGCTTACACGGATACGCTTGATATGACTCAGCTTTTCTAACGGTTGCAACACTACCACCATCATAATCGTTGTACAGTTAGGATTGGCGATAATGCCCCGGGGACGCACCAACGCATCCTCTGCATTACACTCGGGTACCACCAAAGGTACATCAGGATCCATGCGGAATGCACTCGAGTTGTCAATCATGACACAACCATGCTTCGTGATGGTTTCTGCATACTCCTTGGAAGTACCGCCCCCAGCAGAAACGAAGGCGATATCTATATCCTTGAAGTCGTCATTATGCTGCAACAACTTCACTTCGTGCTCCTTGCCACAGAAGGAATACTTGTGTCCGGCACTGCGCTCAGAGCCAAACAGCACCAACTCGTCAATAGGAAAATTGCGCTCAGCGAGAATACGCAAGAACTCCTGTCCTACAGCACCGCTTGCGCCAACAATAGCTACTTTCATCGTATAATTATTTCTAATCATTGGTTCCGTGGGCAAAGATAGTAAAAAAAAATGAATTAACACACCTTTTTTCGCTTTTCTCCATTTTTATGTGTAATTTTGCACAACAATTCAACTATTCAACATTTCAACATTATACCATGCCCATCACTGACCCGACGCTCACCTTTCTTGTTGTGCTGCTGATTATCCTGTCGGCACCTATCGTCATGGGTAAGTTACGAATACCACACATCATTGGCATGGTCCTTGCCGGTGTCGCCATCGGCCCGTATGGGTTCAATATCCTCGAACGCGATGACTCTTTTGAACTCTTTGGAAAGGTAGGACTCTATTACATCATGTTCCTGGCCTCGTTAGAGATGGACATGGAAGGTCTGCGTAGGAACATCCCACGCATGTCTTTGTTCGGTCTTCTTTCTTTCTTTATCCCCTTCCTGCTAACCTATGTCACCTCCATCTGGCTTCTGGGCTACAGCCACGAAGCTTCGTTCCTACTCGGTGCTTTGATGTCGTCGAACACACTGATTGCCTACCCCATCATCGGACGTTACGGACTTCAACGAAAACCCAGCGTTACACTCAGTGTCGGAGGTTCTATGATTGCCCTGTTGCTGGCTCTGATCTGTCTTGCAGCCCTCGAAACTGGCCACAATACGCTTAACAGTAATCATTTCCACAGTCCCTTCCTCTTCTGGTTGTGGTTCATCTGCAAACTGGGTCTCTTCGTTGGATTATTGATGGTATTCGTACCACGCCTCACACGATGGTTTCTGCGTAGATACAGCGATGCTGTCATGCAGTTCATTTTTGTAATGTCCTTGCTTTTCGCAAGCGCAGCCCTCAGTGAAGCCATAGGACTTGAAGGCATCGTTGGTGCCTTTCTCTCTGGACTCATCCTCAACCGTTATATCCCCCATGTGTCACCCCTGATGAACCGCATCGAGTTCATAGGCAATGCACTCTTCATCCCCTACTTCCTGATTGGTGTTGGTATGCTCATTAATGTGCACATCCTGTTCCAAGGAGGAAATGTCATTTGGGTGATTCTAGCCATGGTCTTCTTTGGAACAGCTGGAAAGGCACTCGCTGCCTACCTTGCAAGCATTCTTTTCCGACTACCAGTATCATCAGGACACATGATGTTCGGTCTGACCTCAGCACATGCCGCCGGTGCTATCGCTATAGTGATGGTGGGCATCAAGATAGAAACGGAACCAGGAAAGTTTCTTATCGGTGACGATGTGCTGAACGGTGTCATTTTCATGATTCTCGTTACCTGCATCATCTCTACCCTCGTCACGGAGGCGGCAGCACAGAAAATCATTATCCGTGATAAAGATATGGCAAGCGAGGCTGAGGCCCAGACCGACGATGAACGAATGCTCATCCCAGTCAAGTACCCTGAGTACGCTCCCGAGCTCATCAACCTCGCCATCCTCATGCGTAACCAGCGTCTCAACCGTGGCCTCGTGGCCATCAACGTGGTCTACGACGACACCGACATGCGAAAGAATCAGGAGTTGGGCACACAGCTACTGGAACGACTTACCCAGCAAGCTGCCGCCACTGATGTACGCATGCAGACACAGGTTCGCATCGCTGCCAACATTGCGAACGGCATCAAGCACGCCTTCAAGGAGTTCCGTGCCAGCGAGATACTCATCGGTCTCCACGGTGCCCACCAGTTCTGCCAGTTGTCGGACCAGTCCGACAAGTCCGACAAGACCTCTCCCCATTTTTGGGGTCAGTTCCATCAAAGCCTTTTCAATGGTTTGAATCGCCAGATCATGATGGCACGCCTCAGGCAACCGCTGAGTACCATCCGGCGCATCCAAGTCGCCGTACCCTCGCGCGCCCAGTTTGAGCCCGGCTTCTACCGCTGGCTGGAGCGCCTTGCCCGACTCGCAGATAACCTGGAATGTCG
Organism: Bacteroidaceae bacterium; assembly: GCA_017617805.1. Classification (GTDB taxonomy): domain Bacteria; phylum Bacteroidota; class Bacteroidia; order Bacteroidales; family Bacteroidaceae; genus Minthosoma. The sequence continues at coordinate 2,587 of JAFZVN010000031.1, forward strand.
CTGTCAATTCCATGG
>JAFZVN010000032.1 GCA_017617805.1 Bacteroidaceae bacterium
CGGAGCCTGAAGTTAAAAGTGAAAAGTGAAAAATCTATTTTACCTGCCATCCGGATGGTTTGTAACTTAGATTTTTCACTTTTCACTCATAAAAGCCTTCCCTTTTGTTTACATGTCCATGAACGTGCGGAGTTGGGCGGCTCCGAGGTGGTTGATGTCGAGTTTGTTCACTTCGGAGAGATGGTGCTCTGCTTTCGCTCTGTCGCCCATGCCGAGGTAGCCGAGGGCGAGCATGTAGTGGCAGTGGATGCGGTTCTGGAGGTCGAGGTCACCATCCCAAACGAGGAGGTCGGGCAGAGAGACTGCGAAGTAGTCCATGGTGATGTGGTCGAAGAGGTGCTGCTTGCCGTAGTTGAGGAGCTTGTGGAAGAGTCCACGTGCCTTGTCCTCCTGCCCCAATGCCCGATAGCAGAGACCTGCATAGAAAATCTTGTCGGGCTTGGCATCGTTGTAGTACATGGCGGCAGCGGGTTCGGTAGGCCCTGCAGTCCCTTCCTCATAACGACCCAAGAAGTAGAGGATGTCGTTGTCTTGAGCACCTTGGAGTTTGCCTTCGCCGAGGGAGTGGGGGAAGGTGAGACACTCTGAGAGGAGGGAGAGAAGACCTTCTCCCCAACCCTCCCCCGTAATGGGGAGGGAGTCCCTCCGGACAGAGAGGGTCTTCATTTTCTTTTTGGCTATTTCCAATCGGCACATCTGGTACTGTCCGCTCACCTTGCCTTCGCCACCTTCCCATGGATGGAAGATGTGGTTGTCGATGATGGCTTTGGCTTCTTCGTGGCGACCGAGCAGGTTGAGCAGGGTGACATGTTCGAGGATGAGGTCATCACGTTGGGCGACGAGGTGTGGCAGTGCCTCGTAGTTCTGCAGACGTTCGGCATGAGGCCGCTGGAGTTTCTTGTAGAGCTGGTCGAGTTCCATGAAGATGCGAGCATCTGACTGGTCGAGGGTGAAGGCCAGTTCCATTTCCTGCAGGGCTTGTTCCTTGCTCCCTGCTCCTTGCCCTTTGTTATAATAGAGCAAGGCGAGGTTGCGATGGACGGTGGGGAAGGAGGGATCGAGCTGTTCAGACAGTTCCCAATATCGCTTGGCTTCGTCGTACTGACGCTTGTCGTAGTAGAGGCATCCGAGGTAGTAAGGTGCTTTGGCTCCTTCGGGATGGAAATGGATGGCGGTTTTCAGTACCACGACATCTTCCAGACGGTTGGGGAAGCAGCAGTAACTGTTCGCTTTTTCCGCTTCGGCAAAGCATGCCTTGGCCTCGTCGATAAGTCCTTGTTGAGCCTTGAAATAGCCGATATAATAGAGTGTGAGGGGCGAGGTCTGTTGCTGCCTTTCAGCCACGGCAGGAAGGGTCAGCACATCGATGGCCTCTTGCCAGAGTCCAGCCTGGGCATAGTCGAGTGCTAGTTCGTGATAGTTATAGACGTTGCCATGCATCATCTCCACCATGTGGCTCAACACGGTCTCGTCTTGGGTGAGCAGGTGCTTCTCGAAGAGGATGCCGTAGTTGAAGTGGTCGAGTGGAAGTGATGCCTCGCACCAAGTGAGTGCTTCGTCGTTTCGCCCTAATTTCCGAAGGAGAGTCGCCTTCAATGCCCGTGCCTTGTGGTTGCAGGCGTTGAAGATGAGGCAACGGTTCAGTTCATCGAGGGCATCCTCATAGCGTGCTTCTGCCGTGCTGATACACGCGGCTTCGAAGTAGCCAGCATCTGCCCATGCCTTGTTCCATGTGGATTTCCAGAAGAGTTCATAAGCATCTCGTTGGCGATGTTGATATTTCAGTGTCAACGCCAAATTGAAGATCGCTTCTCCATCGTAGGGGTTGGGATTGCGTTTCTGCCAAATCTTCACCGCTTTATGTAGATAAGTCTCAGCCTTGTCGAAGCGTCCACGACGTAGGTACCAGAGTCCAGTCTGATTGAGGCAACGCACATCGTTGGGGTCACGGCGCAGGGCTTCCTCGTAGTAGTCGAGGGCTGACCAAGTAGCATGGCGATATTGCTCCAAGTGGAGGCCTGTGAGGTAGAGTTGGTCGTTGGTCTTGGTGTCCTGTGGCGAGAGAGCTGCTTCGGCAGCATCAGGGATAGGACGGATGTCATCAGGTTCTGCCTCCCAAGTTAATAGAGGTGATGGATGAGTGGCGAGAGGTGAGAGGATGGTGAAGGTGAGGTCGGAAAGGGAAACGTTCAAACCCTCGACCGAATGGGTGAAGACCTGGTCTGGGGAAAGGGTCACCAATTGGTTGTAATACTCTTTGCCTTGTTGGTCTCGTAGGATGAGACGAACTTCTTGCTTAGAGGTGGCAAGCACCTTGATGCGTACAGACAAATCTCTTGCTCCTTGCCCCTCGCCCCTCACTTCTTCTATATTCAAGATGAAGTCCTTGGAGGCTTGTTTCACGATGCCCAATTCGTGGTAGGGCATGAAGTATTGGGTGAACTGCTTTTCCTCGTAGGGCATGAGCCAAGTGAAGTCGGGCTGGTTCTCGGTATAGACGCCAGCCATGAGTTCGATGTAGGGTCGGAAGCCTGGACGGATGGAGCCCACAGATAAACCATCGGGCACAGGCGTTGGGGAGGAAGAGCCATCGGATGCATCATCGGTGAGGTTCCTGTCCCAAGCTCTGCCAAAGTCGCCATTGCCCCATGTCCATTGCTTCTTGCCTGGGGAGAAATGGTGAGATGCCACGTGAAGCATGCCGCCTTGGGTGTCGTTCTCGTAGCCACCTTCGAAGTCATATTTGGAGTTGACCGCCATGTAGGAGGTGGGCACAGGAATGTTCTTGTAGTTGGAGATATCGACGCCAGCCGAGTAGTCCATCTTGTAGTAGGTGCCTGTGGCGATGGGGAAGGACGATACGGCTCGTTTGCCATGATCGAAGACCGCATTCACATCAGGTGGGAAGACGCTCTGGTAGGCATCGTTCACCTCGACAGCTGGATTTGCCCACCAGAGGAAGGTCTGAGGCAGAGGAGTGCGGTTTGACACACGTCCCTGAATCTCTAAATAGGCACAACCAGGACGGAGCGTGAAGCCAGCGGCTCCCTTCTGATGGAACATGCGCTCCATCTCGTTCACCCACACCGTCACGGAACCATCCTTGTTCTCCACGATGGTGGAATCGACGGGCATGAAGGTGGAAGGACGGTGGTGCTGTGGCCAGTTGAACTCGATGCCACCAGAAATCCAAGGACCAGCCAATCCCACAAGTGCAGGTTTGATGACGTGGTTGTAGTAGATGAAGTGGCGCTGCTTGATTTTGTCATACGCCATCTGAATGCGGCCACCCAATTCGGGCAGAATCATCACCTTGAGGTACTCGTTTTCCATCCATACGGCATTGTAGGTGTGGTCGGTCTTCTCGTCGCTGATGCTTTCGATGACGGGATAGGGATAAACCACGCCGCTGGAGCCTTGATACACACGCTTCTCAAGGAAGATGGGGTTCTTCTCGGGTTGTCCAGGTTCGTAGGTGGGAATGACCACCTGTTCTTTCCATGCTTTGACCATATTCTTGCTTGTTTTTTTCGTTTCAGTTTCCGACTAATTCATGCTCCAGTTCTTCGAGCGATTTTCCTTTGGTTTCAGGACAGCGTCTCCACAGGAAGATGAACGCACAGAGGCAAATCGTGCTGTAGATCCAGAAGGTGCCATAGGAACCCAGGGCTGCATTCATCGAGGGGAAGGAGAAGGTGAGTGTGCAACAGCCCACCCACAAGGCGAAGGTGCAGGTCGCCATCGCCACACCACGCACACGGTTGGGGAAGATTTCTGCGAGGAGCGTCCAAGTGACAGGCCCTAAGGTCATCGCATAGACAGAGATGGCAGCGACCACCAGACAAACCATCAGCACACCCTTCACTTCGAGGTAATAGCAGGTGCCGAGGGTGAGGTAGATGAGTCCCAAACCTCCTGCACCAATCAGGATGAGCGTACGACGTCCCCAACGCTCGATGGTGTAGAGTGCCAAGATGGTGAACACCACATTGGCGATGCCGGTGATGACGATGTTGATGAACATGTCATTGACATCGAAGCCTGCACCCTTGAAGATTTCCTCTGCATAGTTGAAGATGACGTTGGTGCCGCACCACTGCTGGAAGACAGCAATGACAAGCCCCAAGAGGAGCACTTTGCGTAAGCCCCTTAGCCCCCGAAGGGGGAGAAATGGCAGGGTGCTGAACGATGGAGAGGCATCGCGCAAGCCCTCCCCCTTTGGGGGCTGGGGGGCTCTCATGCTCAGATACACAGGACTTTCAGGAATGAAGAAAGCCAACAGCAGGAAGACTGCCGCTGGAACTGTCTCTGCCCAGAACATCCAACGCCAACCCCATTCGAGGTTCCAAGCCATATTGGTGGCATCGCTGACATCGCGAGCCAGCAGCATATTGACGATTTGTGCGGCAAGGATGCCCAACACGATGGTCATCTGATTGAGGCTTACCAAACGTCCACGAATATGGGCAGGAGAGACCTCGGCGATGTACATGGGTGAGAGGGCAGAAGCCACACCGATGCCGATGCCGCCAATGAAGCGGGCGATATTGAACAAGGTAAAGTCGTTGAACAGACCTGTCATGATGGCACTGGCTGTGAACAGCACCGCAGCGGTGATCAGCAGTGGTTTGCGGCCATATTTGTCAGCCAATGCACCAGCCACCATCGCACCTATGAGACAGCCAATCAGCGCCGTACTCATCGCCACCCCCTGCATCACAGGGTCGTTGGCAATTTGGAAAAACTCTTCGTAGAAAGGTTTTGCTCCGCCGATCACGACCCAATCATAGCCGAACAGGAGTCCACCCATGGCAGACACGGAGCAAATAAAGTAAAGGAACGATTTCTTCATGTTAGTATTGAATTAGTTCTGGGTGCAAAGGTACGCTTTTCTTGCGATATATCATCCATCTTTTTGAGGCGAAATAGATGGACGATATGACGGAAAGCGAAAAATTACCTTTGTGCCATCGCTTCCAATACACTCAGCGCACCTTCCATGGTGTGGATGCCCTTGATGAGGAGCGATTTCCGTTCCCCATCCCGCATGGTGCAACCCCTTCCTTGGGCTGTCACATAACTGAGCACTTTCGAGAAGGCACGACTTTGGAAATAAGCATCTTCGAGTGCGAAGTAAAGAATCATGCGTCCCATCTTGAGCACCACCTTCTCAATGCCAAGACGTTGGGCTGACCATTTGATGGGCATGACGGTGAGGAGCGATTCGCCCACAGGAGGAATAGGACCAAAGCGGTCGATGAGACGTTTCTTGTAATCCTCTAACTGCTGAGGCGAGGTGAAGGAATCCAGTTCGCGATAGAGGCTCATGCGTTCGCCGCTGCTGGGCACATACTCCTCTGGCAGGAACGCCTGGATGTCACTCTCGATATTGGTTTCTGTCACGAAATGCTCGCCGCTGATTTTTCCCTCTTCATCCTTGTCCTCATCGGCAAAAAGGTCGCTGAATTCGTTGTCTTTCAGTTCAGCCACAGCCTCGTTCAGAATCTTCTGATAGGTCTCATAGCCCAAATCAGTGATGAAGCCACTCTGTTCGGCTCCCAACATATTGCCTGCCCCTCGGATGTCGAGGTCTTGCATGGCGATGTGGATGCCACTGCCCAAGTCGCTGAAGTTCTCGACAGCTTGCAGACGGCGACGGGTCACATCGTTCAGGGCAGCCAATGGAGGTGCGATGAGGTAGCAGAAGGCTTTCCGATTGCCACGTCCCACACGTCCTCGCATCTGGTGAATGTCGGAGAGTCCGTAGTTTTGGGCGCTGTTGATGATGATGGTGTTGGCGTTGGGCACGTCGATGCCGTTCTCCACAATGGTGGTGGAGAGCATCACGTCGTAGTCGTAGTTCATGAAGTCGAGAATCACCTTCTCCAACTCCTGCGGATTCATCTGTCCATGTCCTACGCACACGCGTGCATCAGGTACATATTTATGAATCATCTCCTCCAGCTCGTGCAGGTTGCTGATTTTGTTGTTCACGATGAACACCTGTCCGTTGCGGCTCATCTCGAAGTTGATGGCCTCAGCGAAGATGTCGGGGGAGAAAGTATGTATCTCTGTCTGAATGGGATAGCGGTTGGGTGGCGGTGTCTGGATGATGGACAGGTCCCTGGCTCCCAAAAGTGAGAACTGCAAGGTGCGTGGGATGGGTGTGGCAGTCATGGTGAGGGTGTCCACATTCACTTTCATGCTGCGCAGCTTTTCTTTCGTCGATACACCAAACTTCTGTTCCTCGTCGATGATGAGGAGTCCCAAGTCCTTGAACTTCACCTGTTTGCCAATCAGCTTGTGGGTGCCGATGATGATGTCCACCTTTCCTTCCTTCAGGTCATCCAACACCTCTTTCGTGTCTTTGGGGGAGCGGGCTCTTGTGAGGTATTCCACTCTGACGGGAAACTCCTTGAGTCGTGAGGAGAACGTCTGGAAGTGCTGATAGGCCAATACGGTGGTAGGCACCATCACCGCCACTTGTTTGCCATCGGTGGCAGCCTTGAAAGCGGCACGTATCGCCACTTCGGTTTTGCCGAAGCCCACATCGCCACACACCAGTCTGTCCATCGGACGGGGTTTCTCCATGTCGGCCTTCACGTCTTGGGTGGCTCGGAGCTGGTCGGGGGTGTCTTCGTAGGTGAAGCTGGCCTCCAGTTCGTGCTGCATGTAGCTGTCCTTCGAATAGGCAAAACCTTTCTCTTTCAGACGGGCGGCATAGAGCAGGATGAGGTCGCGGGCGATGTCCTTCACCTTCGTCTTCACCTTCTCCTTCATGCGTTCCCACGCACCACCGCCAATCCTGTTCAACGTGGGTGGTTCACCCTCCTTGCCTTTGTATTTCGACACTTTGTGCAGGGCGTGGATGGAGACATAGACCACATCCTCGTTCTTGTAGATGATCTTGATCATCTCCTGCATCACATCGCCTTGAGGCACACGCACCAAACCTCCGAATCGTCCCACACCATGATCGATATGCACCACATAGTCGCCAATCTCGAACTGCTGAATCTCTTTGAGGGTCAACGCCACCTTTCCTTGTCTGGCTTTGTCGCTCTTCAGATTGTATTTGTGGAAGCGGTCAAAGAGCTGGTGATCGGTGAAGAAGCACATCTTCAAGGTGTGGTCGATGAACCCTTCGTGGATGGCTTTGTTGACAGGCGTGAAACGGATGATGTCCGTTTCGGTTTTTGCCATCTCCTCGAAGATATCTTGCAAACGGTTGATTTGCTTCTCGCTGTCGGAGAAGATGCAGATTTGATAGCCCTCGTTGATCAGTCGATGGAACTCCTGACTGACCAAGTCAAAGTTCTTGTGGAAGAGGGGTTGAGGAGTGGTGTTGAAGTGGAGAGAAGACCCTCTCTGTCCTTCGGACATCTCCCCCGTAATGGGGAGACCATCCGGGTTGTTTGTCTTTCCTTGTTTTAACTCCAGATGCTTGAACTCGATGATCTGCTTCTTGAAAGTTTCTTCGTCGATGATGAAGTTCTCTACCAATGTCTCTTCATTCGTTTCTGCCTCTTTCTTAGCTTGATTCGAAAAACCTTCCTCATGAATCTGGGCAATCTTGTCGCACACATATGCCAAGCTCTGTGTCACGACCCATGTGTCTTTGGGTAGAAACTCCAGGAAGGAGATGTATTCAGTCTTGTGCTTGATTTCGGGCACGATGGTCATCCTCTCCATTTTCCCCTGACTCAACTGGCTCTGCACGTCAAACTGACGGATGCTGTCCACCTCATCGCCAAAAAAGTCGATGCGATAGGGCATATCTGAGGAGAACGAATACACATCCACGATGCTGCCTCTGACGGCAAATTGTCCTGGCTCATACACATAATCTGTCCGTTCAAATCCCAAGTCGAAAATTTGCTTCTCCAAGTCGTTGATGTCGAACAGGTCGCCCACTTTCACACTCAACGTGTTTTCATCCAGTTCCTGCTTCGACACCACACGTTCTGCCAGCGCATCAGGATAAGTGACCACAATCATCCCCTCGGTGTTGATCTTCGTCAGCACCTCCGTTCGCAGGATCTCATTGCCTGCATCCTTCTGATTGTACTTGATGGCCCTCTTGTAGGAAGAAGGGAAGAACAGCACGCGTTCATCGCCCATCATCTGCGTCAGGTCGTGATAGATGTAACCTGCATCGTCCAGATCGTTCATCACCACCAACATGTCAGGGTTATTGTCCCCTCGATTGGCGATGGCTGCCAACACTAAAGCAGCCGACGAACCGTTGAGTCCGTCAGCTTTAACTTGTTTGGCTTTGCCGTTTCTGATGCGCTTAGCCAGCTCCTTGACAGCATCCGAGGCCGCCAAGGAAGAAAGAACCGTACTTGTTTGCAATCTCCAAATGGGTTTTACGCCACGCCCATCACCATTTTGGGCTCATACATTCTTGCGAATAACTGCAAGAAAAACAGTGTGTCCTTCGAAGGGCGAACCGAGCCCTTCAGATGAATGAGTTTGGATGTTTTGTTGAGAGGAGTAGAATTTGTCATAGGCACATTGCTTTTGCTTTACGTTATCTTGTTCTATATCAGTAATAACGAACCAATAACGCGTTTATTATGCAAATGTGCACTTTTATTTTTATACGGCTATTTCCCCTGGCTTGTCCATCTCCAATTGTGCCACGATTTTCTTCTTGCACACCTTGTGCATCTTGATGCAGAAGAAGATGAGCAAACCGATGATCGGCAGCACGAGATATTCGTTGACACCCACGTTCATCACGATGGCATCGTAAATGCCATGTGCCAGAACGGGCACTCCCAAGATGCTGATCCCATTGAGGAACGAACGCTTCACGAAGTGGTAACGGGCATAATAGTAACCCATCAGCACAGCAAAGGCATAATGTCCAGGCACGGAGAAGAGGGCTCGCATGATGCCAACAGAAGCCCAATCGCCCTCACCAACCACATAGAAGATATTTTCTACGGTGGCAAATCCTAAGCCTACGCACACCGAATACACGATGCCGTCATAGTGCTCGTCAAAATAAGGGTTCTTCCTCAACACAAGCCACAGCGCCAACAGCTTGAAGCTCTCTTCAGGGATGGCTGCCACAATGAAGGCATCGGCAATATGGCTGATGACAGAAACGGCAGAACCTCCCTCGCCAAAAAGGATGGGGCTGATGATATTCTCCACAATGACGATAGGAATCACAATGGCTACGCCCCATAGGATTGCCTTCCAAATTTGTTTCGCAGGCTCTGGCTTAGCATCTTTCTTTAAGATGTAAATTAAAAGCAAGATCGAAGGCAAAACTGCGATCACAAACGCGATAATGATGCTTATCATATATTTTCAATGATTTCTGCAAGGTCTTTCAACACTTGCGAGGTTTGTCTTTCAATGAGATTCCTGCATTCCCATTCCGTCCTGCTGATGAGAGCACGACAGAATTCGATCACATCCTTGTCGTTGTTCTGCAAGACGTGCTCCAACACTGTGATTCTCTTCGCCTGCTCATATTTCTCCTTCAACTCATCCTCCTGGCAAGGGGGCTCTGGGATGAACAGCAGACGGTTGTTGGCATATTGCACAAGGTTGTTCGCCACCCTCATCAGTTCTTTATTGGCGACATCCTTGCCCAACTCAATTCTAGCCTTTTCAGCCTTTGTCATCGCATCGTCCATGATCTTTTCAATGGTTTTCGCATCGGCAAGCAGTTGCTTGAACGCCATCTCCAACTCCTTCACCACCTTTTCCTTCAGCTCCAAGTTCAGTTCCTCTGCCAACACATTTCCCATCTCGATGTTCTCGAAATAGTCCACACCCACACAGCCGACTTTGCCCAACATCTGCTTGTAGGGCGAACCTTCTTTGTTAATCACTTCTGAGATGATTGACTCAATCATTTCTCTTCCAAATGGTTTCTCGTCTTGTGCCATAGAATCAAAAATTTTTTGCAAAGATACGAATTTTAAGTGAAAATTGAAAAGTGAAAAGTGAAAAATCTAAGTAACTCCCATCCGGATGGCAGGTAAAACAGATTTTTCACTTTTCACTCTTCACTTTTCACTTGTTATTTTTCACTTTTCACTTGTTTTTCGTACCTTTGCACCCAAACGCAAGATATTTATGATAGACTCAAGCATATTGCAGGGAAAAAAGGCGGCTTACTTCACGTTGGGATGCAAGCTCAATTTTGCCGAAACCAGTACTGTGGCACAGGAGTTGATGCGCTACGGAGTGACGAAAGCGGCGAAAGGTGAAGTGGCTGATTTGGTGGTGGTGAACACATGCAGCGTGACGGAAGTGGCTGACCACAAATGCCGTCAGGCGATACATCGTCTGGTGAAGCAGCACCCTGGTGCTTTCGTTGTGGTGACAGGTTGCTATGCCCAACTGAAACCACTGGAAATCATTGAGACGGAAGGCGTTGACCTTGTTGTGGGGAATGAGCAGAAGGGTCATATCATACCGATGATTCTTGAGAGGATGACTCAGACCCTCCCCTCACCCTCCCTGAATGGAGGGAGTGATATCTCTGCAAATGAGGAAACCGACGAACAAGGAAATTACCCCCTCCATTCAGGGAGGGTGAGGGGAGGGTCTATGCCTTTCTTCGGAGCTTGTTCTCGTGGGGATAGAACCCGTTATTTTCTCAAGGTGCAGGATGGCTGCAACTACTTCTGCACCTATTGCACCATTCCGATGGCACGTGGAAGGAGCCGCAACGGAAGCATTGCCTCGATGGTGGAGCAGGCCAAGCAAGTGGCACAGGAAGGTGGTAAGGAGATTGTGATTACAGGCGTGAATATCGGCGACTTCGGACGTAGCACTGGGGAAACCTTCTTCGATTTGGTGAAAGCCTTGGATCAGGTGGAGGGAATCGAACGCTATCGCATCTCCAGCATCGAACCCAACCTCCTTACCGATGAACTGATTGCCTATTGTGCCCAGTCAAGAGCTTTCATGCCCCACTTCCACATCCCCTTGCAGAGTGGTTCTGATGAGGTGCTGAAGCTCATGCATCGTAAGTACGACACAGCCCTTTTCCAACATAAGATTGAGACGATTCGTGGTGTCATGCCCGATGCCTTCATTGGGGTGGATGTGATTGTCGGCACACGTGGTGAGACTGCCGAGTTTTTCCAACAGGCGTACGATTTCATGGAGCGTGTCGATGTGTCGCAGTATCATGTGTTCTCCTACTCCGAACGTCCAGGCACCAAGGCTTTGGAGATTCCCCATGTGGTGACGCCGCAAGAGAAACATGAGCGCAGTCAGCGTGTCCTTGACCTCTCCGCACAGAAGACCCACGACTTCTATGCACGGTTCATTGGTACCACACGACCCGTCCTACTCGAACATGCATCTCCTCGCAAACCCTTCATGAATGGCTTCACCGACAACTACATCCGTGTGGAAGTGCCTAATCAACCCGACCTCGACAATCAGATGGTGCAGGTGAAATTAGGTGGGTTCAACAAAGAAGGCGATGCGTTGATAGGAAGAATTGAAAAATTGAAAGGTCGAAAAATTGAAAAATTGAAGGGTTGAAGGCTCGAAAAATTGAAGTTAATTGAAAACTATATGAAGAAACTAGCAATTGTTATCCTGAACTGGAACGGTGCCGAGATGATGCGCCAGTATTTGCCCTCTGTGCTACAGAACAGCGTGGGCGAAGTGATTGTGGCAGATAATGCCTCCTCCGACGGCAGCGTGCCCATGTTGATGAAGGAGTTTCCTGATGTGCCCCTGATCAAGTTCGACCAGAACTACGGATTTGCTGACGGATACAACAAGGCCTTGTCCCAGCTGTTTGGCTACGAATACTATATCCTGCTCAATTCCGATGTGGAGATCAGACAGAAGGATTGGGATGCGCCGCTCATTCAGTATATGGATACCCATCCTGATTGTGCCGCTTGCCAACCCAAACTCTTGGCGTTGAAGACCCTCTCTGTCAACTCTCAACTCTCAACTCTCAACTCTTTCGAGTACGCAGGTGCAGCAGGTGGCTTCCTCGACAAATATGGCTATCCTTTCTGTAGAGGTCGTGTGCTGGATACCATCGAGCAGGATGAGGGTCAGTACGATGAGATTGTTCCTCTGATGTGGGCAACGGGAGCTGCATTGATGATACGTGCCACTGATTGGTTGGCGAGTGGGGGATTGGACGCCCGTTTCTTTGCCCACATGGAAGAGATAGACCTTTGCTGGCGACTTCGCACGATGGGCAAGAGCATCGTTTGCGTACCCCAGAGCCAAGCCTATCATCTGGGTGGTGGAAGCCTCAATCAGGGCAATCCCCGCAAGACTTTCCTCAACTTCCGCAACAACCTCATGATGCTCTACAAAAACCTGCCCGACAACGAACTGAACAGCGTGATGCGTATGCGTTGGTTCCTCGACTATCTGGCAGCCTTCCGATTCTTCCTCAGTGGCGATTACCACAATGCCCATGCCACCTACAAGGCTCGTCATGCCTTCAACAAGGTTCGCAAAGACCTTCTTGCCGATCGTGTCCGCATTGCCAAACTCCGCAAGGTAGATCGAGTGCCCGAACGCACCAACTTCTCCCTCCTTTGGCAATACTATTTGAAGGGAAAGAAAACCTTCTCAGCCCTTCGCCCGCTTCTTGACGCTGGGGCAGCCTCTTCTTGAGGCTCGCCTTCCCTCTTCTTGACGCTTAACGGCTTGCTTCTTGCGAACACGAAGAACGTGAAAAAATGAATGTTTTTTGTGTTTGAGGAGGATTTTTTTCTGTGGAAATGTTTTTTTGTGCGTTTTTGTGTGTTTATTACGTATAAAAAGTTGTATATTTGCAACATCTAACTGAATTATTTTTGGTCTTAGTCTAACTTTTACTATTAACATTATTAAAAATTAAAATACCTTTATTATGAAAAAGAAGACACTTGTTATCGTGAGCATTATCGTGGGCGTTTGTGCTCTTGGTATTATCAGTTCGTATTTGATTGACTGGCCTGTGGATACCAGTCAGACGAGTGGCGACATCGCAAAGTCTTCAAAGTTCTCACGCAAGACTGCGGAGGAGGGGCTCAGCAACATGCAGGAATTGATGCAGAATGATGAAGACTATAAGAACAGTATCGTTGTGGCTTACACAGTGATGCAGACTCGCACCAAACAGTTTGAAGCGCTGGTGGATATGTCGAAGGAAGTGGCAGGCGATATCAGCGTATATGAGCCTGTGCTCAAGGACATGGAGCAGGCGAAGAAGATTGCTGCCAATGTGCGTGGTCAGATGGAGGCTGCTGCCAAGGATATCGATGCTACGCTTGGTGGTGGAAATCCAGAGGATTTGGCGCAGAACACCAATAATGCGGCATTGGCATACTCCACGTTGCAGAAGCAGAATGATCTGGCTAACCGATTCATCGAGACGACGGACACATATCTGAAGGACAACGCTGGTAGTGATCGCCTTAAGCTGGTGCGCGACCAGTGGGTGGACTATCAGAGGATGACTGCTGCCCTCAATCAGGATGAGAAGGCAAGTGAGGAATTGGAAAAGAAGGGATATACGCTCTCTTCTGAGAAAATCGCCTCCACGATGAACTCTTTTGACCCGAACAAGCAGATGGCTCTCGTGGGTGGTGCTGTTGTCAGCCGTTACTGTGGCTACAATTCTCCTCTGAATAATGGGCCAGCGTTAAATCAGACCATTGATATGGTTCTCGAAGCATCTCCTAAACTGAATCAAATTTTTGGACAAGAGATGCAAAATATGGATGTGAAACTGAAAAATGATGAAAGGTTGCACAACGACGCACAGCTTCAAAATGATGTAAGACTTCAAAACGATGTAAAGCTTCAAAATGATGCACAACTTCAAAACGATGTAAGACTTCGAAATGATATCACGCTGAAATCTGAAGTGTTTTTGCATGCCACAGATATTATGGTTTCTAACACTCCGAATTTGGTCCATTCATACGATGTGGCTATCTTCAGTAACCCTGTTTTACGCCAATCGGGAGTGCTCCATCAGGTGAACACACTGATTACTGGTATGTCGGAAGGTGTCGCTAACCATGACATTGTATTGAAGTGAAAAAGTACTGTTACATTTATTTCCTTTCTTTAATTGTTTCGTTGGTTTGTCCTGTTGCGGTGACAGGACAAACCTACTACCAATATAAGACGGATGAGGCGAGGATGGTGTTCTTTGACAAGAACCTATCACGCTACATTCCTCACATGATTCGCATGTTCCAAAATGGAAAGGCGCTCCACGAACAAATCTGGACGACGGACTCTGTCTATGTGCCTGAGGCGCCTTTGCTCATGCTCACCGATTGGGAGGATGACGGTAATGGTGGTGCTACGCCTCTGCCCAAGTCGCTGATTCAGATTGGCATGGCTCCGTTGTCTATGTCTTATTACGTCAATCCTTCTTCTGAACGATACCGCCAGCTCTTTTGCCATGAATACACCCACATCGTGATGGGTGACAAATACAACAGCCGCGACTTGGCTTGGCGCCGTTTCTTTGGTACGAAGGTGGGTACCGAAAATGCCCATCCCATCTCAGCCCTTTGGAGTTATAAGAGTGTGCCCAGATGGTATGCGCCACGTTGGTATCATGAAGGCATCGCTTGCTTTATGGAGACTTGGCTTGGTGGTGGCGTGGGTCGTTCGTTGGGCGGCTACGACGAGATGTATTTCCGCAGCATCATCGATGGTGGCGATGAACTTTTCTCGGTGGTGGGTCTTGAGACGGAAGGTACTACAATGGACTTTCAGGTGGGTGCCAACGCCTATCTGTATGGCACACGCTTTGTGAATTATCTGGCAGCCACCTATGGCTATGAAAAACTCATCAGTTTCTATAACCGTACAGCTGACAGCCGCACCTTCTTCGGCAGCCAGTTCAAGAATGTCTATGGACAGTCGCTCAGAAAGGTGTGGGACGATTGGCGTGTGGCGGAGAAGGCACATCAGGAGGCCAATCTTGCTGCCATCAGACAATATCCCATCACGGAAACCACAAAGCTGACGCAAGAACCTTTGGGCTCGTCTTCTCCTTTCGTTTATGACCCTGTCAGCGGCAAAGCATACGCGGCGATGAATGCCCCTGGCGATTTTGCCCATATCACCGAATTGGACTTGAAAACCCACGAAATGCGGAAGGTGGTGGATGTGAATGGTGTTCAGCTCTACAACCCTGCCTTTGTGGCTTTGGACACAAAGGGTCAACGACTGATATACACTTCCAATAATTCTAAGATGCGTGCTTTGGAAGTGCTTGACCTGAAGACAAATAAGGTGGTCAAGAAACACAAGTACCAGCGTGTCAACAATATCGTCTATGACAATGCTTCGGATTGTCTTTATGGTTTGTTCTCCAATGCAGGCTCACAATCCATTATCCGTTATGACCGCGATATAGAGAATGCAGAGGTCATCTATGCTTTTCCCTTTGGTGTGAGCGTTTTCGATATGTCTGTGAGTCATGACGGTAAGATGATTTCTGTCACGACACAAGGAGACAACGGTGAACATACCTTGCTGCTGTTCCGTACGGAAGATTTGGCTATGGCCATCTTCAAACCTGAGAAACTGATCACTTGGGATGACAGCAACTTGGGTCAGTTCCGCTTCTCGCTCGATGACCGCTATCTCATCGGAAGTTCTTACTATACAGGTGTGTCTAACCTCTGGCAGATAGAACTGGCGAGCCATAAGATGGAGATGATTTCCAACACAGACATTGGTTTGTTCGCTCCATTGGAAATAGCTCCAGACACCTTGATGGCGTTGGAGTTTGAACGTGATGGCTTGCGTCCTGTTTTGCTCAATCGTCAAGTGGTGAATGATGCCAATGCTGTGGAGCTTTTCGGACAGAAAGCCTATGAAAACAATAAGGAGGCATTGGAGGCGGTAGGTCTGCTCAAGAAGGAGCCTCGCAAGATAGAGTTTGGCGATGTCTATAACAGCATCATTCCTTATCAGGTGATGAAGGAGATGAAGTTTGCAGGTGCCTATCCCACCATTACGGGCTTTACGGATAAGTCGGCTTGGAACAATGTGACCCCTGTACTGGGTTATCAGTTCATCTTCAACGATCCTGTAGGTCTGAGCAGTCTGAAGATGGGATTGGGTGTGTCACCATGGAGCACGAATGCTTTGAAGAACCAGTTCCATTTCGACCTCCAGTGGAAATACTATTTCTGGACGGTGACTGCTGCTTGGAACCACACCGACTTCTACGATTTGGCAGGTCCTATGCGTACCAGCCGTAAGGGATATATGGCGAGTGTGGCATACGACTATTCCAACAGTCTCACGATTCCTTATTCTAAAGGGTGGGGTGTCTCTGTGGGCGCTTATGGTGACATGGATGCGTTGCCACTGTATCAGGAGATTGATGTGGATGATGGTGTGAAGGCGATGCAGACTATATCTGCCTACGGCAAGGCCTCGAAGCTGAGAACTACCTTGGGTGGTGTCATGAAGGAACAGGGCTATGCACTTGGATTGAAGGGCTACGGCTATCTGGCTGGTGGCAGCTTCTATCCATCGGTGGAAGCTACAGCTGACTTCGGTACGTTGGTACCTATTGACCGAAACACCTCGTTCTGGTTACGTACTGCGGCTGGACACTCTTTCGGCGATGCTGAATCCACGTTTGGCAATTCTTATTTCGGAGGCTTCAGGAATAACCGCTTGGATTACAAAGAGTCTTTCCAGTACAGGCAAGCCGCTGCGATGCCAGGCGCAAAGATTGATGCGATTCCTGCTCATTCGTTTGCCAAAGCAACAGCGGAACTCAATCTGCGACCCATCCGATTCAATAACGTTGGTGCGTTATTCTGCTATCCCACTTGGATTCAATGCTCGATGTTCGGCACAGGACTTTCTACCTGGAATCCTGACATCTCCCATAAGATGTACTATAGTGCCGGTGTCCAGCTGACAACGGAATTGGTTTTCCTCAACTATCTCAAGACGACGCTTTCCATCGGTTACGGACATCTGTTCGCACCGCAGGGTTCTCCTATTGGCCGTCGTCATGGCAATGAACTGATGATTTCACTTAAATTGTTATGATATCCTTTCTCGCAGCCCTGCTTCCTGTGGCCATCTACATCTTTGTGGTCTATAAACTGGACAGCTTCTCGCTGATCAGCGTGAGGGGTCTGTTGACTTTGGTGTTTTTGGGTATGTTGGCAGCCCTTGCTTGTTATGGAATCTTCTTACTGACAGGGAAATACTTGTCTGAAGACACATCTGACTATGTGAATCCAATTGTGGAGGAGATGGTCAAGGCTATCTCGCTCTTCTGGATGGCTCGTCGCAAGAAGATGGTATTCTTCATCGATAGTGTGATTTGTGGTGCTGCAGTCGGAGGTGGGTTCTCCATTTTAGAGAATGTGTTTTATCTCATGCTGGGTGAATCATTGGGATTTGGCACCGTCTTGTTCCGTGGACTTGAAGTGGCACTTATCCACATGGGCTGCAGTGCCATCTTGGCGGTGGTGCTGATGATGGCTGTCAGATTGGAGAATCTCCACAGTTTAGGTCAGAAAGTGAAAGCTGGACATGTGCTCATGACCTGCTTGCTGTTCATTACTTCACCTGCTCTACATGTGTTCCATAATAGTTTCCATGTGAATCCCATCATCCAATTTGTGGTGGTGTTTGGTGTGATGGCATTGCTGATTGTTTGGATTTATCAGTACGACAGCGATATGATTCATCAGTGGCTTGACACAGGCCTCGACCAACAAGTTGACTTGCTCATCAACATTCGTGAGGGACAGTTGGGCGATACGGCAGCAGGTAAGTTCTTGGTGTCAGTCAAGGAAAATTTTCCCCCTGTCGTATTCTTCGATGTAATATGTTACGTGCAGTTGTATGTGGAGCTGTCTGTGGCTGCTAAAAGCCGTTTCCTGATGAGGGAGGCTGGAATAGATACGCCTTTGGAAGATTCTGCCAAAGAATTGTACCTGTCGCAATACGCTGAATTTAAGAGTATCGAGAAACGGATGGGCAGTAGTGCAAGAATAACGGTTTCCCCCGTCGTCAGAATGAGTCCCGCAGACCGTAAATCATTAGATGACTTATTGAGCGAATGCCGTTCTGTCAGTTCCGTTTAATTTGAAGAAAAAAGTAAGAAAAAATGAGGAGCACTACGTAGCAAAGCAACGTGGTGAGGATGTTTGGGCTCCATTCAATCGTGGCGAAAGGAATGGAGGCGAGATGTTCCGTGATGCTACTCATGGTGTTGGCAGTCCAATTGAGCAGGTCAGTCAGCAGATTGTTGATAGAGTCGCACCATAGGAAGAGCCACCATAGGATGCTGCCTAACATGAGGAGATAGACGAAGGGGAAAATGATAAGGTTGCCAAGGAGGGAGATGAGCGTGAATCTTCCAAAATAGTGAGCTACAAGTGGTGCAGTGAAGATGGAACTAATAAGCGATACTGCTACGATTGTGATAAGCCAGGCATAGTGTACGAACTTATTGGAACTTTTGTGTAAGTTGAGGAGTCTATTCCCTAATAATCCGATACTCCCCACAGCAATAAAAGAAAGTTGGAAGCCAATATCATGTAGGTAAAAAGGATTGATGCACAGCATGATGAGGAATGCGAGTGCGCAGGAATTGGGAGAAAAGGCATCACGTTGGAGCGATTGGCAGAGCAGAAGAATGGTGAACATCGTGGTGGCACGCACCAATGAGGGGGACAAACCTGTCAGGAAAGCATATCCCCATAAAGTAGCAATGATAAAAAGATTGCTAACCCATTGCCATCGGATAGGCAGCAAGGTCTTTAGGAAGAACACCTGTATCATCAGGACGATAATGCCTACATGAAACCCCGATAAAGCAAGAATATGGCTGATGCCAGCATGGGCAAAGGCGTTGCGTGTGTCTTTCGAAAGGTCTGTCTTCCGTCCAATCGTCATGGCCTCGATGATGCTGCCGGCTTCATCGCTGATGCCATGTTCTTCGTAAATCTGATGAAGTCGCTCTTGCACGTTTTTAGCAAAAAGGAAAAAGGAACGTGGTGTTGTGCAAGGTTTCACAACCCACTGGTGATGAGGTGCGTATGCTGTAGCACAGATGCCATGATGAAACAAGTAAGTGTTGTAGGTTTGAAAGGAGTCATCCTCGCAATGGTTGGTAGGATGGAGGTGGCGGATATTGGCATAGATGGTGTCACCCAAAGAAAGCCCTTCTCTTATTTCTCCTCCTATATATAATATAATGTGTATTCCATTTTCCTGTTTCAGTTCCAGTGCCCATGAATGTGCCTTCTCTTTGGGTGGTTCCACCAATATCCCTTTCACGAAGGTAGAGTCAACAGGTGTTCCCTTTTCGATGTGATGATATTTGCCAGTATAAAGCGTCATGCCTATCAAACAGAAAAGCACCATTGCCACTAAACCGAACCTTCCGTCTTTGTATGTTTCCGATGTCTTAAGAAAAAAGAAGGAGAAGGCAAGGACAACGCAGCAGAGGATGAACAGAACGACCCCATTCATGTGTGAAATGAAAAGATTCGCCCCAATCATGCCCAGTGTGAAGGGAATGATGAGGCGAATCAATGAGTAGTTCTGCCAGGACATTACAGACTCTTCAGTTCCTTGATCCTCTCTTCGGGTTGTGCGGCACCAAACACATAACTGCCTGCTACCAACACGTCCACTCCTGCTTCGACGAGACGTTTGCCTGTGTCGCCATTCACCCCGCCATCCACTTCTATGAGGGAATGGCTTCCTGTCTTCTGGATGAGTTCCTTGAGTCGGCGCACCTTATCGATGGAGTGCTCAATGAACTTCTGTCCTCCAAAGCCAGGATTGACAGTCATCAGGAGAACCATATCGACATCTTGAATGATGTCCTCAAGCACATTGACAGGGGTGTGTGGATTGAGTGTCACACCGGCCTTCATGCCAGCAGCATGAATCTGCTGGATGGTGCGGTGAAGATGGGGACAAGCCTCGTAATGTACATTCATCATGTAGGCACCAAGGGCTTTTACCTGCTCCGTGAACTTACCTGGATCTACAATCATCAGGTGTACGTCGAGCGGCTTCTGACATATCTTCGCTACGGCTTCGAGTACAGGGAAACCAAAACTGATGTTCGGCACGAAAACGCCATCCATCACATCGAGGTGGAGCCAGTCGGCCTCACTTCTGTTAATCATGTTGATGTCCTTGGTCAGGTTGGCAAAGTCAGCCGCCAAGAGGGAAGGGGATACTATGGTCATATTGAGTTGACAATTGAAAATTGACAGTTGAAAGTTATTTTAATGTGAAACTTGTTTGTCCAATCATTTGGTTATCGCAGAAGATGAAGAGTTTGTAGGTGCCTGCTTCGAGGAACTCTGTCACATCGCTGTACATCGTCACTTTCTCTTCTTCACCTGTATAGTCGATATATTTCTTTTCTGTGTATTCCAGTTGTGTGTTCTCATATGAGAACGTGCCTTTCTTACCCATTACCGAGTTGTCTGGTTTGAGGATGCGGGCATAGACGATACGCTGTCCGTTTTGGGCAGTCACATTCTTCACGATGGTGAATCCGAAGGCAAGCTTCTTCACGTCCTTCACTTTCTTGGCATCTTTGCTCTTCTTGTCTTTGGGCGTCACCCAGAAACCAGTGGCATCCAACTGAGCTGCAATATTCACCTTGTCCTTCAGCTCGTTACGCTCAGTGGAGAGGTTCGTGATCTGCGTGTTGGCTTGGGTGATTTGTTCCTTGATTTGGATGTTTTCCTCATTGAGCGACTGGTTGATGCGGTTGAGTGAATCCACCTGCATGATGTAACTCTTCAACACCTCTCTCAGCGAGGCAATCTCGGCCTTCAGACGTTTGATTTCTGCGGCATCGGTGGCTTTAGTGCGTTCCAACTCTTCGAGCAGCTGTTGCGTGTGGCGGCGTTCGTTCTCAATTTGTGCGATGAGGCTGTCATTGCTCAGTTGACTTTGCAACATCTCATATTGCAGGTCGAAATCCCGATACTGGCTTTCCATCTCCTGCTTTTCTAGTTCTGCAAGTTCTTTCAAGTCTTCATTCTCTTCCAAGAGTGGCTTCGTGTATAATTGATGGTAAATCAACACCGCTGCTGCAATGGCGATAAGTGCCACTACAACCCCTAAGATAATCAGTCCGATGCTACCTCTTCTTGGTTGCTCTTGTTCTTGTATATTGTTTTGTTCTTCCATCTGTTTGTTGTTTTATCATTGCAAAGGTAATGAATAATTGGGAATTGGGAATCAGTTTTTAAGAAATTTTTGCTGATGTCAGAAAAAGTTTGTACCTTTGAACCCGAATTACATAATCGGGGCTTGCGCCCGAATTCAAAATAGTTCATGCTGAAGAGAGTGATAACGCCACAAGAATTGGCGATTGCGAAGAATGACTTTGGGGAATGTCGGAACGTGGTCATTGTGTGCCACACGTCTCCAGATGGCGATGCGATTGGTTCGTCATTGGGATTGTATGAGTACCTGAGGCGGAAGGGGAAGCAGGTCACTGTGATTGTGCCTAATTACTTCCCTGATTTTCTGCATTGGATGAAAGATGCCGAGAAGATTGTACGCTTTGACCGTCAGAAGACAGCCTCCTTTACGGCGTTGAAGATGGCTGACCTCATTTGTTGCCTTGACTTCAACGATATGCGTCGCATCGATGAACTGGGTACAGCAGTGCTCAGAATGCGGTGTAAGCGTCTGCTCATTGATCATCATCTCGATCCAGACCGCCAGCATTTTAGTCACATCATCTCTCACCCAGAACTGAGTAGCACGAGTGAACTCCTTTTCAGATTGCTCGATGCGATGGACGAGACGAAGAACATCACTTTTGCTGGGTCTGAAGACCTCTATGCTGGGATGGCGACTGACACGGGCTTTTTTTCCTTCAACAGCAATGACCCAGATCTTTTCGTCATCATCAGCGAACTGCTGAGGAAGGGCATTGACAAAGACCGCATCAATCGTAACATCCAAAACAACTACTCGGCTGACCGCATGAAGTTCATTGGCTATGTGCTGTACGAGAAGTTGCAGGTGTTCCCTGACTTGCATGCCTCCCTCTTTGCCATCAAGAAAGAAGAGTTGACGCAGTTCCATTATGTGAAGGGTGATATGGAAGGGATTGTGAATATGCCGTTGCAGATTAAGAAGCACAAGTTGAGCATCGCCCTGCGAGAAGATACGGAACGTCCCCTTATCCGTGTGTCCACACGTTCAGTGGATGACTTCCCCTGCAATGAGTTTTGTGCGGAATTCTTCAACGGCGGAGGTCACAAGAATGCGGCTGGCGGAACTTTGGAATGTTCCATGGAAGAGGCTGTGGAATTGACGATGAAGGCATTGGAGGCTTGGAGGGATAGATTGGCGGAAGAGGAACCAGCTCCTTCGACCGATGAAGAGCATGATGCTTGTCAGAATGATTGAAAACCTAAAGAAGAAAACCAATATGAAGAAAAAACTTTTATTCCTGTCCGCAGTATTGACGGCATTGAGCATGTCAGCACAAGTGGCCAGTGTAAGCAGCCCTGATGGGAAGTTGAAGGTGAATGTAGATGTGAAGGGCGGCAAGCCTGTTTACGAAGTTCTGTATGATGGCACTCAGGTGCTCGATGAGAGTCCTTTGGGCTTTGTAGCCGATCATGGCGACTTCTCTCAGAAGGTCGCTTTCGACAGTAAACGTGAGGCGCACTTAGAGTACAACTACGACCTCTCTCGTTCTAAGTTCAGCCAAGTGCATGTGGATGCTAATCAGTTGGTGGTGACGCTGAAGAACGATAAGGGAATGCCTTATGATGTCGATTTCCGTGTGTCGAACAACGATGTGGCATTCCGTTATGCGATTCCCAATCATCCCAGTCGTGCGAACGAGAAGAAATTCTCCGTGCGCATCACGAAAGAAGCCACGGGTTTTGACTTCCCCAGTCAGACCACCACGTTTCTTACTCCTCAGTCCCATGCCATGATTGGTTGGAAGGGTACGAAGCCCAGTTACGAAGAGGGCTATGGCTATGATGAGCCTATGAACAAGAAGAGTGGCTATGGACACGGATACACATTCCCCTGTTTGTTCCATATAGGAAATGCTTGGGCACTTGTTTCTGAGACGGGTGTCGATTCTCGTTATTGTGCTTCTCGGCTGTCTGATATGACGGGCGATGGATTGTACACCATCGAGTTCCCGATGCCAGAAGAAAATGGTGGTGTCGGTACGGTGGAACCTGCTTTTGCCTTGCCAGGCGTGACCCCTTGGCGCACCATCACTGTGGGCACTTCGCTGAAGCCGATTGTGGAGACAACAGTTCCATGGGATTATGTGACACCTCGTTACGAGACGAAGCATCAGTATCAATTTGGTAAGGGCACTTGGAGCTGGATTGTGTGGCAAGACAATTCCATCAACTACGACGATCAGGTGAAGTATATCCAGCTCTCGAAAGCGATGGGCTTCTCCTACGTGCTGATTGACAATTGGTGGGACACCTACATCGGCAAGGAGAAGATGGAGCAGTTGGTGAAATATGCCCAGAGTCAGGGTGTGGATGTGTTTTTGTGGTACAGCTCCAGCGGCTGGTGGAACGACATCGAACAAGGTCCTATCAACATTATGAGCGATGCGATTGCTCGTAAGCAGGCGATGCGTTGGATGCAGCAGTTGGGCGTGAAGGGCATCAAAGTCGATTTCTTCGGTGGTGACAAGCAGGAAACGATACGTCTCTATGAGCAGATCCTTTCCGATGCTGACGATGCAGGCATCATGGTCATCTTCCATGGTTGCACCATCCCTCGTGGTTGGGAACGTATGTATCCTAACTATGTGGGTAGCGAGGCTGTGTTGGCTTCAGAGAATATCTACTTCAGTCAGGGTGCTGCTGATAAGGAGGCGAAAGATGCCGCTACACATCCTTTCATTCGTAATGCCATTGGCTGCATGGAATTTGGTGGCTGCTTTATGAACCGCCACATCAATCGTGGCAACACAGGAGGCAATACACGTCGTACGACTGATTGTCACGAACTCGCTACCTGTGTGCTCTTCCAGAACCCCATCCAGAACTTTGCCATTACGCCAGAGAACCTTCCTACAGAAGCGACGAAAGACTTGCAGCCTAACGAGAAGGGTGCTCCTGCCCCAGCCATCAGTATGGACTTCTTGCGTGAGGTGCCTACCACTTGGGATGAGACTGTCTTTATCGATGGTTATCCAGGTAAGTATTGTGTGTTGGCTCGTCGCCATGCAGGTACTTGGTACATCGCAGGCAATAACGCCACAGGTGCTCCGCTGACCCTGAAACTCAATCTTCCGATGCTTCAGAAGGGGGACAAAGCCACTCTTTATAGCGACAATCTGAAAGACCGTGAACCTCAGAAATCAGAGTTGAAAGTTAGCAACCCCAAGGCTGTCACCATCTCGATGGCTGACCAGGGTGGCTTCGTCATTGTGAAATAGAAAAGCTTTTATTTATTATTTATAACTTCTAAAAAACTTCAAAACTAAGAGACATGAAAAAGAATTTTTTGATGCTTGCAGTGGCACTGATGTGCTTCTTTGCAGATGTGAATGCACAGTGTTGCTGTCGTGGCGGTAATGGTGGTATGAAGCGCCAGCCCGTCAACATGATTCTTGATGCCGATTTCGGTAGTTCTACTGATGACCTCATCGCCTTGATGATGCTCAATCATTACATTGACCAGGGGCTGGTTGACCTCAAGGGTGTAGTGGTGGATCGCGAAGGCGAGAACAATGCAGGTGTGGTGGACATCTTCAACACCTACTACGGACACCCATACATCCCAGTAGGTCTGGAGCGTAACGGTGTGAAGAACCCACGTGTGTTCATTCCTTACAACGGTATTTGCGACTTGAAGGACGCACAGGGCAATCCTCTCTTCAAGCGTTCCTTCGATGCAAGCAAGTGCATGGACGGTTGGAAACTCTATCGCAAGATTCTCAGCAAGGCTGAGGACAAGTCTATTGTGATTGTGGCCATTGGTTTTGCTACTTCACTCTCACAGCTGATGGAGTCAAAGGCTGACGAATACTCTAAGCTCACAGGTCTTGACCTCTTCGAACAGAAGGTGAAGGCTGTGTACATCCAGTCAGGTCGTTTCGAGCCAGAGGACAGCACTTGTGGTTACAACATGCGTGCCGCTTCCAAGCAGGCTGCTATCTTCTACGACAAGCTCCCTGAGAGCGTAGAACTCATCATGTCTCCCAGCTATGTGGGTGAGAGCATGAACTACCTGCCAGAGGACGTGATTGCTGACCTCTCTTGGACAGAAAATAATCCTATCAAGGCTGTTTACACTCACTACACTTGCGACACTGGCCAGCGTATGTGGGATGTGAACTGTGTGACTAATGCTATCTTTGGCGACAGCCAGTTCAACATGTCACCCAGAGGTTACGTTACTTTCGTTGATAAGGGTGAGGAATCTCTTATGCTCTTCAAGCAAGATCCTTATGGCAATGCTCGCTACCAGCTTCCTTTCGACACATACGGAAGCATGGAGAAGCTGATGGAAATGCGTCGCCACAACAGAATGCGTAAATAAAGGTAAAAGTGAACCTTTAGCTCGACGGAGTCAATGACTAAAAACTAAAAGTTTGCTACTGCGAGAGTTGGTCAACAGCTGACTTACAAGTGCGGTAGCAAACTTTTAGTTTTTCACTTTTAGTTTTTAGTTTTCCCTTCTTAACTTTCCCTAAAAAAGTCCAGTGCTTCGAAGATTTCTTCTTTTGTGGCTGTTTGATTGATGCGGATATCGCCAATATCGCCAAGCAAAGTGAAATTGATGATGCCCGCTGTATTTTTCTTGTCGTGGGTCATATAGCCATACAGTTCCTCATAGTCATCGCAGGTGATGGATAAGGTGCCATAGTTCTCCTTGATGAAACGAACCGATTGCCGCATCTTTTCCGTTGGAAAGCCTGTCTTGATGCAAGAGAGGTACAGTTCGCAGACAAGTCCCCAAGCCACTGCATAGCCATGTAGCACTGGATGTCGGGAGAGGCACCAGCTCTCGAAAGCATGTCCTGCCGTATGTCCGAGGTTCAATGCCTTGCGGATGCCATGTTCCAAAGGGTCTTCCTCCACGATGCGTTCCTTGATGGCAACACTCGTGCCAACCATTTGTCCTAAGTGCAGATAATCCACCTCGTTCAGGTCGAAGTTGAGCAGTTCGGCAAAGTTTTTGTTGTTGGAGATGAGACCATGCTTCAGCATTTCTGCATACCCCGAACAAATATTCTCTTGGTCGAGCGTCTTCAGAAACTCTGTGTCGATAATCACCGTCTCAGGAGCGTTGAACACACCAATCTCGTTCTTCAGACCATTGAAGTTGATACCTGTCTTTCCACCTACGCTAGCATCCACCATGCTCAGCAGTGTTGTGGGTACATTGATGTATTTGATGCCTCGCTTGAATGTGCTGGCAGCAAAGCCTCCGAGGTCAGTCACCATGCCACCTCCGAGGTTCACCATGAGGGAATGACGTGTGCCACCTCCATTGCCCAATTCCGTCCACACCTTTGCCAAGGTCTCTAAGGTCTTGTGTGTGTCTGTCGCACCAATGGTGATGGGTATTGCTTCACCCAGACATGGAATGTCCTTCACTACAGGAAAGCACAACTCCTGCGTTATCTCATCCATCAGCAGGAATAACCTGTCGTGCTTCACCTCTTCCACTGCTTCTGTCAGTGTTTGCGCTATATTTGTCGAAATAACTACCTTGTTTGCCATAATTTTTCAATTTGGGTGCAAAGGTAATGAAAGCCGAACACAAATCAAGGCGTTCGTTGCATAAATTTGGCGAAAACTATGCAATCTTCTTGGTTTGTTGACAGAAAGTTTATAAATTTGTGCCGAAAAGCAAACGACAAAGCTGACAGACAAGGATAGTGAACATACTGAGCCAAGACATCAAGTATCTGCAAGGAGTGGGACCTAATCGTGCGCTTCTGCTTGCCAACGAACTCGGCATCAAGACCGTGGGCGACCTGCTTGCGTACTATCCTTATAAATATGTGGATCGTAGCCGCATCTATCAGATTCGGGAGATTGATGGGACGATGCCCTACGTGCAGCTGTGTGGCCAAATCTTTTCGTTCGACACCATAGGTGAGGGACGCAACAAACGGCTTATCGCCCATTTCACGGATGGCACGGGAAGCATCGACCTCGTCTGGTTTCAAGGAATCAAATACGCCGCCAAGAACTACGACTGCCGTAAGGACTATATCGTCTTTGGCAAACCCACCGTGTTCAATGGCAAGATTCAAATTGCACATCCTGAGATTGAGACACAAGCCCCCCTCCTGTCCCCCCAGGGGGGGATGAACCATCCGGATGGGACTCCTCCCCCTTGGGGGAGGTTGGGAGGGGGCTCTTCTTTCCGCCCTTCCTACAACACCTCTGAAAAGATGAAGCGGAGTGGACTCAATTCTGGCGCTATTGCCAAGTTGACGGCCAACATGTTCAAGCTCCTCAAAGAGCCTTTGCCAGAGACACTTCCTCCCTACATCGTGCAGCAGCATCACCTGATGGCCTACGACGATGCTGTGCGCAATATCCACTATCCTACGTCACCCGATGCTTTGCGTCATGCGCAACTGCGGTTGAAGTTTGAGGAACTCTTCTACGTGCAGCTCAACATCCTCCGCTATGTGAAAGACCGCCAGCTGCGCTACAAAGGCATCGTGTTCAATACTATTGGCGAATACTTCAACGGCTTCTTCTACCATCATCTGCCTTTCCAACTGACAGAGGCGCAGAAGCGTGTCATCCGCGAAATCCGAGCCGACATGAAGTCGGGCAAGCAGATGAACCGTCTGCTCCAAGGTGATGTGGGCAGTGGCAAGACCCTTGTAGCGCTGATGGTGGCGCTCATTGCCATCGACAACGGCTGTCAGGCTTGCATCATGGCGCCTACTGAAATTCTTGCTGAACAGCATCTTGCCACCCTCCGAGACTTGTTGGGCGATCTGCCTGTGCGGGTCGAACTGCTCACAGGAACGATAAAAGGTAAGAAACGTACGGCTATATTCGAGGGGCTTGTGACAGGCGACATCCACATCCTTGTGGGCACCCATGCTGTGATTGAAGACAATGTGCTCTTCGACAAGTTGGGATTGGTCATCATCGATGAGCAGCACCGTTTCGGTGTGGCGCAAAGAGCTAAGCTGTGGATGAAGAATGCTGTGCCTCCTCATGTGCTCGTGATGACAGCAACGCCCATTCCTCGCACTTTGGCCATGACCCTCTATGGCGACCTCGATGTGTCCATCATCGACGAACTGCCACCAGGCCGCAAACCAATCCGCACAGTCCACATGTTCGATGCTCATCGCCAGCGCATCTACCAGTTGATGAACAGAGAGCTCGACCTCGGCCGTCAGATTTATATCGTCTATCCACTCATCAAGGAAACGGAAAAACTCGACCTCAAGGATTTGGAGGCAGGGTTTGAGGAGATCCAACGTGCCTTCCCCAACCACAAGGTGGGTAAGGTGCATGGCAAGATGAAACCAGCCGACAAGGATGCGGAGATGCAGCGATTTGCCAACCACGAGACCCACATCCTCGTCTCCACCACTGTCATCGAAGTGGGTGTGAATGTGCCCAATGCCTCCGTCATGATCATCGAGAATGCTGAACGCTTCGGACTCAGCCAGTTGCATCAGTTGCGGGGCAGGGTAGGGCGTGGTGCCGACCAGAGCTATTGTGTGCTCGTCACCAAGTTTGAGATTGGCGAGACCACCCGCAAGCGCATTCAGGTGATGGTCGATACTACCGATGGTTTTGAGATAGCAGAGCAAGACCTCAAGCTTCGTGGCCCTGGCGACCTCGAAGGCACCCAGCAGTCAGGCATGGCCTTCGACCTCAAGATTGCCAACCTTGCCCGTGATGGTCAAATCCTCAACATCGCACGAGAGGCAGCCCAAGATGTCATCACCTCCGACCCAGAAGAGCGCAATCCCCAGAATGACATCCTCTGGCGTCGCCTTCGTGAACTTCGCAAGAGCAACATCAACTGGGGGGCCATCAGTTGAACTGAGAAGCACGATATGACTGCTTCCCGTTCTTCCTCACTCTGGTTTTGGGGCTCTTTCTTCCTCCTCACTCTTGATAAGCTGGACGTTAGTCTGCTCGATGATGTCCAATTTGATGGTACTGTTGTCATCGACAGGCTTGTACCAACCTACTTCGCTGAAATAATCCTGCAAATCCTTCGACTGGAAGCGATAGCCGTGATAAGCCAGAATCTTATTGCGCAGCAGGCGTAACTCAGCTTTGGTTGCCACGTTGCTATGCAAGTAAGCTCTGTTCAACAATATACTGTTCACGGCGTTCCAAGGTTCCTCCTGCCCCATCATCTGCTGCAGATACTCACATTCTTTTTCGTTGTTGTTGGTCTGATTCAGTACCCACATGATGTCACCGTTAGGCTTGCGGATAGCCAGAAATTTCTGACCCTCCTGAATGATATGCTGCACCTTCCAGCCGAACTGGGCACCAAAGGGACACTCTTCTGCCTGCCGGCTGGGAATGAGCTTATACTCACCCTGTTTGCCCTCCACCTTCTCCAAGGTCAGCTCATTGCCCTGGCTGTTGGTCATATAGAAATACTTCCCCATCCGTATCTCCTTCACCGTGTAATAGTTATCACCATCCCAGAAATGTTGATTAAGGTGAATGGTCTGCGCCAGTGCCGACATCCCGACACATAGTATCATCAGCGCAAAAAATAATCTCTTCATATAGATGCTGTTTATCTCATTTCCGCAGCACTTTAGTTTGACTATCTTTATAAATTTCTGAGCAACGCCACGTTGTCATGGATTTTGCCATGTCTGATTTTCACCTACCTTAGTGCTGCAATTCAAGACAAGCGAAATCATCAATGACATGGCAAAGGTAAGCATAAAATCTGATACAATCACTTCTTTGTGAGGAATATTTCACACAAGAGAGCTTTTCCCCGTTTGGTAGGTTCATTAATCGACAAAGTTCTGGCTATTCGATGTACCTTTTCAAATCAATCATTGTTTCATAATTAAATGCTTATGCCTATGGGATTAGAAAGATATGATTAAGGAGATAAGGATTTTTGCAAAAGAACAAATAAGTGATGTGCGTTTTGGCATTTATTTCAAAATTAAAGCGTATCTTTGCACCAAATTCACCAATAACACCCTATGGCTAATATGAAGAAAACTATTTTGATTGCAGCCATCTCATTGGCTGTCACTGCTACTGCGTCAGCAGCAGATGTGGTAAAGGCAACGGTTCACGCTGACCAGGCGGGAGCAAAGATTAATCGTGAGATTTACGGACAGTTCTCAGAACACCTCGGCACCTGTATCTATGGCGGCCTCTGGGTGGGCGAGGACTCGAAGATTCCTAACATCATGGGCTATCGCAAGGACGTGTTTGAGGCGCTGAAGGCTTTGAAGGTGCCTGTGCTGCGTTGGCCGGGTGGCTGCTTTGCCGATGATTACCACTGGATGGATGGTATCGGTCCGAAGGATCAGCGTCCGTCGCTGCGCAACAACAACTGGGGTGGCACTATCGAGGACAACTCGTTTGGCACGCACGAGTTCTTGAACCTCTGCGAGATGCTTGATTGTGAGCCTTATATCAGTGGCAATGTGGGCTCTGGCACCGTGAAGGAGATGGCTCAGTGGGTGGAATACATGACCAGCGATGGCGACACGCCGATGGCTCGTCTGCGCCGTCAGAACGGACGCGAGAAGGCTTGGCACGTGA
Organism: Bacteroidaceae bacterium; assembly: GCA_017617805.1. Taxonomy (GTDB): domain Bacteria; phylum Bacteroidota; class Bacteroidia; order Bacteroidales; family Bacteroidaceae; genus Minthosoma. The sequence continues at coordinate 30,756 of JAFZVN010000032.1, forward strand.
AGTATTTCGGCATTGGCAATGAGGCTTGGGGCTGTGGCGGTAACATGACGCCTGAATATTATTCAGATGAGTTCCGCAAGTTCAATACCTACCTGCGTGACTACACGGGCAATCAGCTTTATCGTATTGGTAGTGGTGCCTCTGACTATGACTATAAGTGGACGGAGGTGTTGATGGACAAGATTGGCAACCGAATGCAGGGCGTCTCCCTCCATTATTACACCTGCTCGGGTTGGGACGGGCCGAAGGGTTCTGCCACGAAGTTCGACAACGACCAGTATTATTGGGCATTGGGAAAATGCTTGGAGATTGAGGAGGTTATCAAGAAGCACAAGGCTATCATGGACGAGAAAGATCCTCAGGGAAAGGTCGGCCTGCTCGTTGATGAGTGGGGCACTTGGTGGGATGAGGAGCCTGGCACTGTCAGTGGTCACCTGTTTCAGCAGAATGCCCTGCGCGATGCTTTCGTGGCTTCGTTGTCGCTGAATGTTTTCCATAAGTACACCGACCGTGTGAAGATGGCGAATATAGCTCAGGTTGTCAACGTGCTGCAGGCAATGATTCTCACCGATCAGAAGGGGACGGGTCACATGGTGTTGACGCCCACCTATCATGTGTTCAAGATGTACACTCCGTTCCAAGAGGCCACATTCCTGCCTGTTGACCTGCCCACAGAGACCATGCAGGTGAGCAAAGCTTACTTCAAAGAGAAGGAAGGAGCCAAGGATGCTGGCTATCGTCCTTGTCCTATGCTCTCTGCATCGGCAGCGAAGACTACAGACGACGGTCTGGTACTGGCCATCACCAACGTGAGTCTCGATAAGGATCAGACCATCGACTTCCAGTTGGCTGGCTATCAGGCCAAGACCGTGAGCGGTGAGATTCTCACCTCGAAGAAGGTGGATGACTACAATGACTTCCAGCACCCTGAGACGGTTGTTCCCAAGGCCTTCAAAGACGCCAAACTGAAGCAGAATGTCGTCTCCGTGAAGGTGCCTGCCAAGTCCATTGTTGTGCTGAATATCAGATAAATCAAATTGACTTTTCGGAGTTGCCGGTTCGTTCAGAAGAATGAAGAAGGGAAGGTTGCGATGTTGCAGCCTTCCCTTCTTGTGTTGGGGTGTGTAGTATTTCTTTGAAAAGGATGATTATCGGCTACCGCCTGGTGCGCCAAATCCTCCGCCGAAACCGAAGCCTTGGGTCTGTGGAGCTATCTCTGGATCGCCAAATACGGATGCCTCTGCGTCTTGGCCGTTGAGCTTGAAGACCATGAACTTAGGATTCTTCTCGGTACAGGGAGCCCATGCGCCACCCTTAGGGCCGTTGGGGTCGCTGTACTTGGCAAAGTTTGTCCATGCGGTGAGCATCTTCTCGGAGAGATCCCAGTCGCCCTTCGTCCAAGGACGCCAGCAATGCTTCAGGCTCTTGAACACGAACCAAAGGTCGGAGGAGTGGAATGCACCCTTCAGACGCTGAGTCACCTCGGGATGAGAACCGTCATCTGGCAATGGACGGGCAAACTCGTATGCCCAAGCCTTGCCTCCCTTTTCTGCACGAACCTTGCAGAACTCGGCGATATTGGGTGCCATATTGCCCATGTCGTTGAGGGTGAAGCCAATCATATAAGGAACATCTGCCAAAGTACCTTCGCGAGTGGCATCATCGAAACTCTTCACGCTGACATAGCCATCAATCATCGGCATGAAGCCCATGCCCATACGCATCATGCCCATGCCGCCACCTTGTGGAGCGGGATTGTTAACTTGCTGATAGATGGTAGGCAACGCAAAGACGGTTTCCGTGCTGGCCTGACGCATCTTCTGCAAATCAGTCATGCCTGCCCAGTCGAACATCTTCTTGGCGTTGTTGGCAGCAACTTCGATGGAACCGCCGCTATAACGACCACCCATCATGCCACCTCCGTTAGGATTCGGGATGCTGAGACCTTGCGCACTCATGATGACGGCCTTGTGGAACAGACCACGAGCCAAAGGACTCTCGCAGAGGGTACGCACGCTGCCACCACCAGCACTCTGTCCGAAGATGGTCACGTTGTCGGGGTCGCCACCAAACTGGGCGATGTTCTTTTTGATCCACTTCAAGGCCTCAATCTGGTCGAGAATACCATAGTTGCCTGATACTTTATTCGGACTTTCCTCGGCAAGGGCAGGGTGGCAGAGGAATCCGAAGATGCCGAGACGGTAGTTGATGGAGACGAGCACCACATCCTTGGCACCCCATTCTTGTCCATCGAACTCTGGCTCAGAACCGAAGCCTTCACGATAGCCGCCACCATGAATCCACAGCGCCACAGGCAGTTTCTTGTTCACCTGACCAGGGGCTTTTGTCCATACGTTCAGATAAAGACAGTCCTCGCTGAAGGCAGCCTCTTTGCCGTAACCCCATTCGGTGTAGTAGCCACCAGTATATTGGATGGCCTGATAGCTTGGGCGACCGAAAGTGTCGCAAATCTTCACACCCTTCCATGGCACAACGGGCTGTGGAGCCTTCCAACGGTTCTCTTTGATAGGAGGTGCAGCGTAAGGAATGCCACGATAAACGAACACGTCGGGATGGTCATCGGCCTTGACGCCTTGAACCTGACCTCCCTCGATTGTTAACACTGGATTGTTCTGCGCATGCGCAGACACTGCCGCCATCAGCAGCAGAGGCAAGAGTAGTTTTTTCATGCTCATCATTGTTGGTAATAGTTTTGTTTGATTAGAAAATAAGTTGATTGTATTCAGGCCACAAAGGTACAACTTTTCTAAGAATTACAAGAAGAATCTTGAATAAATTTGTTGTTGATTCCCAAATAAATCGTATCTTTGCAGCATATATCACAACGAGAAGTATAACCATCATGAAAAGAACAGGCATCATCTTTGCCCTGATGTGGCTGACAATCGGCACGTGGGCGCAGCAGTTGACGGAACAGCAGGCGCTGGATCGCGCCCTGCAGTATTTGAACGGCACGACCATCAAGGCTCGATACAAAGTCGAAAACGGTGGCAGGAAGATGACGGCTGCCAAAGTGGACGCCAAGAAGATCTATGCCTTCAACCGCGAGGGTGGGGGCTTTGTGATTGCCTCGGCCGACGAGCGCACCTTGCCTGTGCTGGGCTATTCGGACAGCGGCAGCATCGACTGGGAACGGATGCCTGAAAACATGCGAGCGTGGCTGGTGCAGTACGACGAAGCCATCGCCACTTTGGGTGACCGCACCTGCTTTAAGGACGGCAACCTTTTGGATGTTGAGGGTAAAGCGATGGCAAGTATTCGCATGTCGCATCCAGCCATAGAGCCACTCATCAAAACGCGCTGGGCTCAGGAAATGTCCCCATACTATGACATGTGCCCCCTCTACGCCGGCCATAATCCCGATTGGCAGGGCCAGCGGTGCTATGCCGGCTGCACTGCGGCGGCCCTGGCGCAGGTGCTTAACTACTGGCAGTGGCCGAAGGCGCTGCCCGATGGCCTGCCAGCCTACGAGTCGATAGACGACATGTATGACGAGAATCTTAGTTGGCACATCGATGCCTTGCCACCCGTCACTTTCGACTGGGAGAACATGCTCGACGAATATATAAACCCAGATAATCCGAAAGAAATCTATGGCACCGAGGAGGAGCAGCAGGCGGTGGCCACCCTGATGCGCTACTGCGGCCAGGCTATAAAGTCTGATTATTCTCCCAAAGGAACTGGAAACTACATCTCCCCATGCCGTGATGTACTCGTCAACCACTTCGGCTATGCCGCTGCCACTTATTTGTCTGACCGCAGAGAGTTTGGCATCGACGAGTGGGAGGAAATGGTCTATACCGAACTGGCAGCAGGGCGTCCAGTCATCTATGGAGGGGTATCACCTACTTATGGCGGTCATGCCTTCGTTTGCGACGGCTACGACGGCGACGGTCTGTTCCATACCTGCATGGGTGCGCAAGGACTGTATGACGGCTACTATTCGCTCTCCGTACTCAACCCCTTTGTCAGCACAAATCCCAACAAAGGCAGCATAGGCCTCGGCCTCACCCAATGGCAAGACATGATCATCGGCCTGGATCCTTCCCTGAAAGAAATGAAGATTCCGCATAGCGAGATACCAGAACTTTTGCAATACCAGAGGATGGGTGTTCTTTCAGAAGATTCCGTCATCCTTTATTTCCAATATAATCATGATGACGCAGGAACGGCCACAGCCGACTATGCCCTTGGCACCATCGAAGTCGATGGCACATTGACCCCGCGATTCTTTGGCGACGCTAACGATAGCATCATTAACTACTTGAACGAAAAGGTTGTAGAAATAGACTCTACGGCCTTCCAACCAGGAGAGACGCTCAAGCTCTATCCTATGCTCCGCTTCCGCCATCTGCCAGACGCCGAATGGCAGCTCATCCCTCCACTTACGAGGTATGCTGATGCCGGACGAACGGAAGAGGGGAGTTTCTTCATCACCATTTATCCTTACATGTTAGAATATGTGGATGCCACTATCACCGCTGGTCTGGGTCAAATCGGTGCCAGTAGTGACCTGACTGTCACCTTGCGCAACCCCAACGATCAAGATTATGTGGGATTGGTGATGCTTGAGTCACAATATTATGGATACATCAATGCAGAAGACATAACAGAAGACACACCTTATACCGAAGGGGATATACAGTGGATTGTTGCTTATCTCCGCGCTGGGCAGGAGGGCGAGGTCATGTTCCAGATAAACCCAATGCAAGGAGGGCTGATAAGGTTTGTGTTGAAACATGAAAATGGTAAGAGTGATCAAATATATCTTTTATACGAATTCGACTCGTTTACGATGGTGTTCGATCCCACCGCCATCAAGGGAGTGGGCGATATGAAATCTGCGAATGACGATGCCATCTACGACCTCCAGGGCCGCCGCGTAAGTGCCAAGGAAAAAGGCCTTTATATTCGCCAAGGAAAGAAATATATGAAACGATGATGGTAGTTGTTGCGATAGATTCTTTCAAAGGTTGTCTGACCTCTCAAGAGGCTAATCAGGCAGCGGCGGAGGGGATCAGAAGGGTTCGTTCTGATGCGGAGGTGGTGCAGATACCTGTCAGCGATGGTGGCGAGGGTTTCCTGGAGGCATTCCATGCAGCCATCGGAGGTGAGAGGGTGGAAGTGGAAGTTTGCGACCCATTGATGCGACCTGTCAAGGCAAGGTATCTGCTTCAGGGCAAAAGGGCTGTCATAGAGATGGCACAAGCTAGCGGTCTCACCTTGCTCTCGGCAGCGGAACGGAATCCGATGTTGGCAACGAGCTATGGCACGGGACAACTGGTGGCAGATGCTGTCAGAAGAGGGGCAAGCCATATCATCGTGGGACTTGGTGGAAGCGCGACCAGCGATGCGGGTGTGGGGATGCTTCATGCCCTTGTGGACAGCTTCGCCAAGAACGGAATCTGGGAGGATATGGAAGAACTGAAGAATGTGCGCTTCACCATCGCCTCAGATGTCAAAAATCCTCTTTGTGGCATGCAGGGTGCCGCCTATGTTTTCGCTCCACAAAAAGGAGCTACCCCTGAGATGGTTCGGCAATTGGACGAGCGGGCAAGACAGTTTGCAGAGGAGTCAGCCAAGCGTTTTGGCTATGACCGTCAAGAGATGCCTGGTGCAGGAGCGGCTGGAGGTTTGGGCTATGCCTTTCTGCAATATCTGAATGCTGAGTGTCGCTCTGGCATCGACTTGTTGCTTGAGACCATCGACTATGAGAAGCTGGTCAAGGATGCCGATCTTGTCGTCACTGGCGAAGGTTCTGCCGACCGCCAGACGCTGATGGGCAAACTTCCGATGGGCATCCTCCAACATTCGGGCGACACGCCAGTGTGTCTGATAGCAGGTCGGATCGGCGACAAGGATGAATTGTTGAATGCAGGCTTTGCCCGTCTGGAATGCATCAACCCTGACGGCATCTCTCTCTCCGAAGCCATGCGGAAAGAGGTGGCAACACAAAACATCATCGAGACCGTCGGCCGTCTGGTGAAAGAATAATAATGGAATAAATAATACAGGTAGAACATGAAGAAACTATTTTCGATTTTATCCGTTGTGATGCTGCTTGTTTTGTGCGGATGCAGCAACGACGGAATGAATGACACCTATTGGCGCAACGACAAAACGGGCGAATGGCTGATTGGTTTTGTGGAGAACAAGGTGGTTTACGACTGCCAATACTGGAACATTACCTCGCAGACGGAGGAGGAGGATGCCTACACCATCGAGGCTGAGAACGGAAAGGAGAAGCTTGTGGTGAACATCGGCAAGGAGGAAAATGACTTGCGCACCATCACCATCAACGGTAAGGAGGCCACGTGCAGTTACATCAACAGCAATTACCTGCCAGACTATCCAGAGAAAGACACTACCTCCGTTGCCGACAACAACTATCAAGAGGGCGATAGCGTGACCATTATGGGTTGGATAAGGCCGCTTCCCTCTGCCGTCCAATGGCTGCAAGAGAAAATCTACGGTGAGGAGAAGATGAACGAGGTGTCCGTAAATGCCACCAATATCTACACCAATCAGGAGGAGTCTTTCACGGCACGGCTGGATTCCCTCGGCCGCTTCACTTTACGGATGCCGATTGCAAACACCACTGCTCTTTGGTTTGATTATGACGGTGGATTGCTGACGATTGTGGCTGAACCCAACGAGACTTACTTCCTGATGATAGACCCCATCGAGGAAAAGAAGCTCTTCATGGGCAAGAACGCTCGATTGCAGAACGAAATCATGGCGCATCACATAGAGGTGTCAATATGTGGAACTGATAGCTTGGGGCGGATGGGTGGCAGCATGAATATCCTCGCCAATATCGAAAGCAAGACGAAGGAGGATCTACAGAAGCTCAACGAGATGTGCAAGGAACATCCGACCCTGTCAGAGAAGTATAAGACCTTCTATCAGGATGAAATCTTGTCAAAGAATGCCAACATGCTGATGCAGGGGATGTATCTCGTGCCTGACTACGAGTTGCCAGAACCCTACATGGAGGCTGTCAATGAAAACTATCTGGCCAAGATGCTGGAACCCTACACCCTCGGAGGTGAACACTTCCAACGATTCTTCAAGGACTATGGCCAATACTACGAGATGGCGGCTAACAACAAGCATGACGCTCCGCTCCAGTGGATTATGGACAAGGCGGAACGGGATGGCATCATCCGTCTCTCGGCTCAGGACAAGGAGGCCATCAAACAATGCGATGCCGCTTACCCTGCGCACAGGGAGATGGTGAAGAATACTCCAGACAGTTTGCGTCAAGCACTTTACGATGAGTTCGACAAGAACGAATTCATGGTTGCCATCAACGAAATCACTAGTCGGGAGGGGTACGAAGAATACGCACGTCAGCAATTCACCCTACGAGACATGAAGTGGTATCTGGAGGAAATGGAAGTTTTGGGCTGGAGCCAGCCCGTTCGTGACCTTGCGCTCAGCAACTATCTCTGCAAAACCATCAACTGGACACGCATACCGTTGAGCCAAGAAATCCTTGACCTAGCTGATGCCAACATCCAGTTGGAAGGAGCCAAAGCTGCCTTCCATGCGCTGAACGACAAGTATGAGCAGATAGGCCAGCGTCTCCTCAACGAGGACATCCTCAAGTCGAACGATGCCGTGAGGGACATGAGCGATGGCGAGAAGATCCTGAGAAAACTCATCGAACCGTACAAAGGGAAGATAATCCTCATCGACGTGTGGGGCACTTGGTGTGGGCCTTGCAAAATGCGTCTCTCCCATTCGCAGGAAGAGTACGAGCGTCTGAAGTCCTACGACATCGTGTATATGTATTTCGCCAACAGTTCTGAGGACAAAAGCTGGAAGAATGTCATCAAGGAGTACAACGTGGTGGGCGACAATGTGGTGCACTATAACCTGCCTGATGACCAGCAGAAAGCCCTTGAGAAATTCATTGGTGTGCAAGGCTATCCCACCTACAAGCTCATCGACCAAAACGGAAATCTTCTCGATGTCAATGCCGACCCCATCGACCTTGATGCACTTGCAGGCCTATTGGAACGGATGAAATGACCATTCGTCACAGAATCGTGCAGAATATCCCAAAAGTTTGGTGGAATGGGATGAAGAACGTACCTTTGCAAACGAAAATTGAATTCATATAAATTTGGACTGTCAATATGAAAAGAACTGTATTATATGTGTTATTCGTGCTGTTGCTGGCAGGCTGTGGCAGCCAGCCGCAGACGCTTAGTGAATTGAAGTCTGAATACATCACTATCGACGATAGTATTCGCGTACATTATAAGATATGGAATGGCCTTGCAAATGCCAAGACCATTTGTTTCGTTCACGGCTTTGGCTGTGACATGAACACCTGGGAGAAGCAGTTCGAGGCTTTCCGTGATGAGAAAGACCTGCGACTTGTATTCATCGATCTGCCTGGCTACGGGCAGAGTGACAAACCCCACGTGGATTATACGCTCGACTTCTTTGCCCATGCCATTGATGAAGTGTTGAAGGCAAACAGAATCCAAGATGCCATCTTTGTAGGTCATAGCCTTGGCACGCCCGTATGTCGTCAGACGCTGATGGCAACTGATCACAAAGGTGCTTTGGTGGATGTCGATGGAGTGTATTGTTTCTACGATGGCACAGAGACGCCAGAGTACGTTGAAGCTGTCAATCAGTTCGGCCACGCCTTCGACGGTCCAGAATGCCGTGAGGTTATCGCGGGTTTCGTATCGTCATTGGCTGGTAAGGAGACACCTCAGGAGATCAACGACTATGCCATGTCTGTGATGCCCGAGACGCCTCAGTATGTAGCATCGAGCACGATGCAACACCTTGTGGAGAGGAAATGGTGGTCGAATCACCAGATTTCTCTGCCAGTAATGGTCATCTGCACACAGAACAGTGGACTCGATCCAGACAACAAGCAGAAGATGGAGCGTCTGTACCCCAACCTCGACTATACGGAACTGACCACTTGCGGACACTTCATTCACATGGAGCAACCAGAGAAGTTCAACGACAAACTGAAGAATTTTATCAAATGAACATACTGATTATAAATGGAAGCCCACGGAAGAAAGGCCTGATTTCGCAGATGCTTGGCATCATGCAGGAAGAAGTAAAGAATAGAGGCGACAAGGTGCAGATGGTTTTTACCAATGACCTCAACATTAAACCTTGTATCGCTTGTATGGTCTGCAGGACTAAAAGCAAGTGTGTGTTGGACGAAGATGACTCTCAGCGGGTGTTGAAGATGATGCAAGAGGCAGATGCCATCATCATGGGTGCTCCCTGTTATTGGGGCAATATTCCAGGACAAATGAAACTGTTGTTCGACCGCATTGTTTATGGCATGATGCGCGACACACCCCGTTTTCCTGAGCCACTGATGAAAGGCAAGAAGTGCATTCTCGTGAGCACCTGCACCACACCTTGGCCTTGGAACGTCTGGTTCAACCAATCACATGGTGCCATCCGTGCCCTTCGAGAGATTTGCCGTTATTCCGGTTTCAAGATTGTTGCCACCATCGAACGGGGCGGTACTGTAATGCACCCAGAACTATCAGAGAAAGATAAGAATAAATGCCGCAAGGCAATCAAAAAAATCGCATAAAAGATGGAACAAACAATCAAATTCTGTCAGAGTTGCGGAATGCCGCTCACAGAGAATGTCCAAGGTACCAATGCCGACGGAAGCAAGAGTGAAGAGTATTGCAACTACTGCTACCAAGATGGCAAGTTCACCACCGAATGTACGATGGAGGAGATGGCAGGGTTCTGCTCACAGTTTGTGGATGAATACAACAAGCACACAGGACAGAACCTGAGTCGTGAGGAGTATAGGAAAGTGCTTCTCCAGTTCTATCCCTCTTTGAAGCGTTGGGATAAGTAGTGGTGGTTTACGAATCCAACCAGCGTTTGACAGTGGCGACTTTGTCTTTGCTGACGATGATTTCCTCGTCGGGGGCGGCAGTCATGTGGATGCGCATCTTGCCAAGGAAATAGGTGGAGAGTTTCTGCACAGCGACGGCGCTGATGATAAATTGACGGTTCACACGCATAAACCGCTGCGGATCGAGTTGGCTCTCCACTTCTTCGAGCGTCATATTCAGGGTGTGGTATTTGCCCTGAAGGGTGCAGAGGCGTACCACACCGTCGCGGATGGTGATGTGGCTCACTTCGTTAACGGGGATAATCAAGTATTCATCACTACGATGGGGGATGAGGAAACGCTCACGATAGCGGATGGACTGGCTTTTGACTGATTCAAGCAACTGGGCGATGGCATCGGTAGTTGACAATTGATTCATCGTATCTTTAGCACGCTTGGCTTGCCAAGAATTGACAGTTGACAGTTTCTGAACTTTTGCAAGTGCGGCATGAAGCTCGTCGCTGTCGATGGGTTTCAGCAGATAGTCAAGGCTGTTGAAGTGGAAGGCTTGCACAGCGTATTGGTCATAGGCGGTAGTGAAGATGACGGGAATGGTCTCTGGCACTGTTCGCAACGATTCGAAGCTGAGTCCGTCGCCCAACTGGATGTCGCTCAGTATCAGGTCAACATCGTTGTGTGCGCCATCAGCAAAGAACGCCTTCACCTCGGCATTGCTGGCACATACGCCAACAATCTCATGCTCGCCTTCAAGCATTCTCTTCAGGCGGTCGGCGTTGCTTTGTTCGTCTTCTATAATCAGTATGTTCATCACTCTTAACTCTTAATTCAACAGCGGAATGGTTACACAATACCTGTTTGGGGTGTCGTTGATGACTACCTTCTGTGACGTCAGCAGACGGTAGCGCTCTGTTATGTTGTGCTGGCCCACCTGGGTGGATTCAGCTGTTGTGATGGGTTGCTTGGGATTGCTCACGCTGATGCGCTGCCCGTCGCTCGTCACATCAATGATGAGTGGACGTTCCTTGGTGTGCTCGTTGTGCTTGATGGCATTCTCTATCAGCATTTGCAAGGCGGCTGGTGGCAACTTCCCTTGCAACTTAGCCACATCGGGTGCAATCCTCACTTGGATGCCTTCTCCGAATCGTTGTTGCAGCAAATCGAGATAGCGTTCGAGAAACGCCAATTCTTCTTGCAGCGTCACCTTATCGTGGTCGAGGTGCGAGAGTGTGTAGCGATATACCTTCGAGAGGTTCATGAGGTATGTTGATGCCCTCTTCGGATCTACCTCTATCAGGTCGGCTAAGATGCTGAAGTTGTTGAACACAAAGTGCGGACTCAACTGGTTCTCCAGCGCCTGCAGACGGAACTTGTCACGCTCCCTCTCGGCCTTCTCTCGCGACCGCCAGTAATAGAGCGTCACCAAGGTTGTCACCAGACAGGTGGCGGTATAGTCCATCAGCATCATCCATGAAGTCCAGGGCCATCCGTATTGCCACATTTCCCTGAAATCTTCATCAAGAAGCAGCCACACAGCGTAGTAGAACAGCAGTCCTATTACTGACAGCCCCAACACCAGGAGCACTCCATGTATAATCTTTTTTATTTTCATTCCGATTGCAAAGTTAGTGCAAATCGAGCGAAATACAAAATAAATGGATTTATTTTTATTTCCGAGATGCAGCCTAAGTTCGGCGTAGCCAACATATAAAAAGTTTAGAGTTTAGAGTTTAGAGTTGAGAGAATTTCGAAAAAACTGCACTTCTTTATCACCAATCGCCATGCCAATCACCATATTCGCCTTCCCATTCTTCATCTCGTTTCTTTTCTTTGAGAACGTTTTTTCCGCCCAAGATATTGAATCTGTAGATGAGGCGGAGCATGCCGTACTGATAGATGGCGTTATGGCGCGAGTCGGTGCGCATGAGGGCTGAGATGTTGCGGCTGATGTTGGTTTGCTGACCCAGGATGTCGTTCATCTCGAACATGACAGTCAAAGCACGACCCTTGAGAAAGGAATGAGCCACCTGCGCATTCCACAACAGTTCGTTGGTGTTCATCTCGCGTGCAGAATAACCCCGACGGCTGCTCATGCCGATGTCGGTTGACAGGGTTGTGCCCCAGGGAGCAGTCCATTCAAATTCCGCGCCGTAGGAGAAATCGTAGGTATTCATGTTTCCCATCGGGTTGAGGTCGTTCTTGGCGTGTGAATAATTGAGGAGTCCATTGAGCGAGGCGCTGATCTTATCTGTACGGTATGAAAATTCGAGTCCAGTATCGAGGCTGATGTTTTTCGTGACGGATTTGATGTCAGCAGTATTGTCATCGCCCGTTGCATTGTTATAGAAACCTACATTGTGCGAGTAGTCACCTCCAAAATCCACATCAAGGTTAAAAGCTTTCTCTTTTCCCAGACCTGTGTTGAATCCCACGCCACCTCCACCGTTCCAGTTACCGTTGATGTTCATCGGCATCGTGGTGCGCACACCCGTTGTATTGTCGTAGGTGGTCTTGTTGTCGATGCTGTTGCGTGTGGCATCAAACCAGAACCATGAGAAGATGCCTCGTTGCTTTTCAGCATTATAAGTGTCGAAGTCGGCAAAGATGTTGTGCGAGAAGGAGGGTTTCAGTTCTGGATTACCCTTGGTGATGACAAGCGGGTTGGAGTCATCCTTGATGTCGAGCAGGTTGGTCATGCTGGGCTGGCGTGTCCGTCCGTTATAAAACACATGGAGGTTGGTCTGCTTGTCGAAATGATAACGGAGATTGATGCGTGGTGCGATGTTGAACACGCTGCGTGTGATCTCAGGATACGAGTACCCCATGTACTTGTAGTTGAGCGTGGTGCGTTGAGGGAGAAAGTCAAGTCCGATGCTGAAGTTGTACTTCTCGCGCACCCTGCGGAAACTCAGGTTGATGGCCTGGTTGTAGTTGCGGTATTCAGAGAATTGGCTCAGACGATTGGCAATGGAATCTGTGCCATTGAGCACATGATTCATTTCGTCCATAAAGTGCAGCACAGCATTGATGTTGTATCTGTTGTTCGCCATGCTTTGCGACAAAGTCTTAAAAGCATCGCTATCGTAGATATAGGCGCGACGATCGTTCTTGCTGTAGCTGTAGTTGTAGCTGTAGCTCATTTGCAGGTAGGTCCTGTCGGCAATCGGTTCGCTGTAGGTCATCTGCCCCTGTACTCCGTAGTTCTTGGTTGGGGTGTTGTAGTATCGGTTGTTCTGTTGGTCAGAGCCCAATGTATTGTAGGTGATGTTGGCAGCAGACAACTGCTCGCTCTTGCCGTCGCTATAGTTTCCGCTGACACGCAGGGTGAGGTTACGCCCTTTGCTGTTCAGCTTGCGATTGGCCTGCAGTTCTCCGCTGAAGTCTCCATTGGTGCTATTGCTTATGTTGCGATTGGTGTTGGTATTGACCACGATGTCCGCCAGCTTATGGAGGAGGGTGTCGTTAGGGTCTTCGCTATAGGAGCCTGATGCGCTGTACCCCCTTCCCCTGTTGCGCGAATAGGTGAAGTTGGGACGGAAGATGATGTTGGTCATCGTGTCGGGCTTCCATTCCAGACGGAAATTGCTGGACACACGCTGGTTCGACGTGAAGTTCTTACTGTAATCATTGTTGAATTTGGCTAATGGAGCATTGAAGTATTCAGTAGAGGAGGTGTTCTCGTTGTCGCTGCCATCATAGCGATAGCGCACGCTACCCCCTGTCTCCAACTTGGGCTTGGCTGTGGCGAAGTTGCCACCCACTTCCTTGCTGCTGCGCAGACCCTGTTCGCCCCAGCTGCCCCAGCGACCGCCTCCACCTCCGAAGCCCATATCTGACACGTTGTTGGCACTACCCAACACGGTGGCTTGGAAGTCATCGTTGAAATGGTTCACATTGAAGCGCTCAGCATATCGCTTCTCCGTTCCTGCACCCAGGTTCACGTTGCCGACCCATCCATTCTTCATTCCTTCTTTCACCGTCAGGTCGAGCACCGTCTCCTCCTCACCATCGTCAATGCCTGTCACACGCGAGAGGTCGCTCTTCCTGTTGTAGGTCTTCAGCTTGTCTATCATCTCCGTGGGGATGTTCTTCATCGCCACCTCCTTGTCGTTCAGGAAGAACTCCTTGCCATCAACCAGTATTTTGTTGACCGTCTTTCCGTTAATCTTGATGTTACCCTCCTTATCCACCTTTGCACCAGGCAACTGCTTCACCAGTGCCTCCAGTGTCGATCCTTCGGGCACACGATAGGCGGCTGCATTATACACCAGCGAGTCGCCTGATACCGACACCTTGGCGGCATTAGCGGTCACTTGGGCTGCATTCAGCAGAATGGCATCTGACGCCATCGTGATGTACCCCAGATTCACATTCCCCTTCTTCTGGGTGTTCAGATTCACATCGACATACTTCGTGACATAGCCGACGAACGAAATCTTCAAGGTGTACTCTCCCTTCTTCACATTCTTGAAGGTGAACTCACCTTGAGTTCCAGTTGTTGTGCCCTCCACGAACGAACTGTCAGGCAGGGCAAGCAACTGCATGGTGGCAGCCACGACAGCTTCACCCGTTTCTTTCTCAATCACAGAACCGTTCACCTGAAACGTCTTCTGTGCCATCATGCCGACACATGACAACAGCGTCATGGCGACCATCAAAAAGATTTTCTTCTTCATATCTTCGCGTTTTTGGCTGCAAAATTACCACCTTGTCGTGCGAAATAAAAGAAGGAAATAGGTGAAACGGGAAAAAACGGCGGTGAACTTAACGTGGGCTACCGTTGATAATCAATATGTTTATTGGAGAAGGCTTACAGCTCAATGTATTCCTTGGGCTTGAAATTGTCCTCCATGCACCACACATGAGCCTTGCCATGCTGCATGCGGAACACCTGTAGGAATCCGAAGAATGCCTCGTCGCCTTGCTGCTCTCTCCAAGGTTGCAGGAACTTGCGTGAGGGATGATTGACGATTTCCTCCTTCAGCGCCATGTCCTCCACAAGTTCAAACTTTCCCTCCACTCTCACCTGATACTTGCCACAGGCGAAGCACACCTCAGAGCGAGGGTCTGCCACCAGCTGACGATACAGGTCTTTGGTTACGCCAGTATGGAACACAATGCCGTCGGCATCAGCCTTAAACATCAGGATAGCTCGTACATGTGGCTGTCCATTCGCATTCGTTGCAACGTACATCACAGGATGTTCGTTCATCATCTTGAAAAGTTCTTCTTTTGTCATATTCTTTTTGTTTTCAAATTCGTTTGCAAAATTACAACTTATCTTGCTTTTCTGCAAATATCTGGGATAATCTGCATGGTTTTGTGACGAATGGATTGGCCGTTATTTCATTTTTCCATATAAACCCAAGTCAATCCTGGTCCGATAACCTCACTCTTGTAGGGTTTGAACCCTTCACGCAGATAGAATTCGTATGGAGGTCTTACTTGCTGACAAGTACAGAGCCAGGCTCGGTTATGCGGAAGACGTGATTGAATCTCTCGGAACAGTTGTTTGCCGATGCCTTTTTGTTGATACTCAGGCAACACCATCAGGCGGCCTATGTATAGGGAGCCATCTGTCACGTTTCCATTAACGGAACCAATGATAACCCCCTCTTGGTTTTGCACTTTTAACGTAGTACACCCTTCAAATTCTTCGTAAGCATGTTCCAATGATTCAGTCAAGACTGGAGCATCTTTCCAATCCAGTTCCTCGCACAGAGGACCAAAAGCCTTGCGCTGCAAGTCGAGCAGAGCAGGAACATCCTGTTTTGTTGCAAGTTCTATTTTCATATTGAACTACCAAATTTGTATGCTTCATCCAACGCATTGGTGCCTTTAATATCGCCCTTGTCTTTGACACCTCTGACAAGCACCTTGCCAGCATCATCAATATCAAAGAACTTCAAGCAGAGATTGTATTCCGTCAGAATGGCATCAAACAATTCTGGCAGCGAAGCGGCACCAACGAGTAGTAATGCCATCTTTTTGATGTGGAACGAGTCGCGAATGGGATTATGGAATCTGTCGATAACGGCTTTCAACTGTGCGCTGATGCTGTAGAAATACACGGGCGAGGCAATGACAAGCATATCTGCCTGATGCATCTTTTCATAGATCATAGGCATATCGTCTTTCTGAGCACAGACACCATTACTCTTAAAGCATGCGTTGCATCCCAAACACGGATTCACTATATAATCACGTACAGATACAATCTCCACATGATTATTCGCTGAAGCTCCTTTGGCAAAAGCTTCAGCCAATAATTCTGTATTGCCACCCTTACGTGGGCTTCCGGATAAAATCAGTATGTTCATAATCTATTTCTTGATTTGCTACGAATAAAATGCCCTTCTTGTATGGCAGCGAAGAGAGCGATGCAAGCAACGCCCCATGCAACAGGGATGAAGTATGACTGTCCGAGTGTCATCATGCCGATAAAGAGCAGAAAGCCTGTCAATTTGTTGGCCTTGGTGTGTAGGAATACAATCTTGTGTTTTACCACATACGAACTGATGGTATTAACGATTTTCATCAGTGCGATAAGTCCTATCATCACCCACAGCGCAACAGGTAGCTTCAACCACGGAAACAACTTATATCCTACTGCTAAGACAAACACGAAATCAGCCAAGCTATCCAATCTGGCTCCGAATTTACTCTCCACACCCCATCGCCTTGCCAGAAAACCGTCGAGCATATCAGTCGTACCAGCTATCACGTAGAGCACCCAGAAGGGCACAGTCATGGCATCCACCAAAAGTAGAGGCAGACATAATATAATTCTCGACACAGACAGGAGATCAGGGACTTGCTTCATCTTTTAAGGCCGGGATAATAGCACCATGCGATAAAGGCAGGAATGACGGATGAGATACATTGAAGCCAGTTGAAATCCACTACACAAGCCCAGCCTCCTGCCAATGCTCGAAGGCTGTAGAGTACGATGATAACGAGAATAGCCGTGCGAGTCAATGGAAGCCTTCGGATATCGCCTGTAGCTGAGAGGGCATAGAGTCCTGCTAAGGCGAAGGCAAAGGCGAGGGCGATTGTCAGAGCATAAAGCATCCAGACATGACCAAACACCATTTTATGCATCACGTCTTTGATACCGTAAGCGTCAAATGCCTCATCTAAAGCAAAGAGACAGCCGATATGGCCTATGGCTATGATAAAGTGGAGAATAGCTCCGAGTCGTAATCTTTTCATTGTTTATTATTCATTAAACGATCCTATTTCTATGAGGTTTCCGTCAGGGTCGGCCACATAGCAAGTGCGCTGTCCCCAAGGTTCTGTAGTTGGAGGAAGGACCGACTTTGCGCCA
>JAFZVN010000033.1 GCA_017617805.1 Bacteroidaceae bacterium
CTCCCGATGACTTGACTGACCCTGCCCCAGCAACGACATTCTCGCACCTGGATGCAACGACGGTGTTGAACCGTAAGATTGCGGAATTGGGCATCTATCCTGCTGTTGATCCGCTGGATTCCACGTCTCGTATTCTCGACCCTAACGTGGTGGGTGAGGAGCACTACCAGACGGCTCAACGTGTGAAGCAGATTCTGCAACGCAACAAGGAGCTGCAGGACATCATCTCGATTCTCGGTATGGAAGAACTCTCGGACGAGGACAAGACGACGGTGAACAGAGCACGACGTGTGCAACGATTCCTGTCGCAGCCTTTCGCTGTGGCTCAACAGTTCACGGGTGTGCCTGGCGTGATGGTCTCCATCGAAGACACCATCAAGGGCTTCAAGATGATTCTGGACGGCGAATGCGACGATCTGCCCGAACAGGCTTTCCTCAACGTCGGCACAATCGAGGAGGCGTTTGAGAAGGCAAGGAAGCTGCAAGAGCAAGCGAAAGTGTGATTTTATTATAAAACATTGCACTTCGTGCTGGATTGGAAGGATTGAAAGGGAAAAAGATATCGGAGAAATCAATAAACATGAAGTTAACAATCATTACACCGATAGGGACACAGTTTGAGGGGGAAGTGAACAGATTTCAGTTTCCCTCTGCAACAGGACTCATGGAGTTCCTGCCTGGTCATGCGCCGATGATTGCGGAGGTGAAGGAGGGAAGCATCCATACGGAAAGGGAGGAGATCACCTGTGGGGCTGGTGTGGTGAAAATAGAGAACGACGAAATCACTGTAGTATGCGAACCAGCCCACGCGCTGGGCGAAT
The DNA here is from genome assembly GCA_017617805.1 of Bacteroidaceae bacterium. GTDB lineage: Bacteria > Bacteroidota > Bacteroidia > Bacteroidales > Bacteroidaceae > Minthosoma. The sequence goes on from JAFZVN010000033.1 coordinate 822, forward strand.
CTTAATATTGTATGGTCAGGAGACTGCTTATATATATGATATGTGTGCTGGGCTTCGCTGCACCTATCAGGGCAGAGGAGGGGTTGGATGTGTCCAAGCTCATCTTCGAGCATCTGGGTGACAGCTATGAGTGGCACATTGTGGAAGGAGCCGTCATTCCCCTACCCTGCATCCTCATTGGAAACGAGGGTGTGGATATGTTCCTATCGGACAAGCTGGAGCATGGAGCGACCTACAAGGGTTATCACATCGCTGAGGAAGGAGACTATGAGGGAAAGATTGTGACAGCGGCAGGCGAACGACCTTTCGACATCAGCATCACGAAGAATGTGCTGGAGCTGTTCATCGTGTGCATCCTGCTCTGCTCAGTGGTGCTGGGGTTGGCACGATGGTACAAGAAGAATGGTTCTCAGAAGGCACCAGGTGGATTTGTGGGCATGATGGAAGCTGTAGTGGATTTCATCGACAAGGATGTGGCCAAGGAGAGCATCGGACATGGATATGAACGCTTCTCACCCTACCTGATGACGGTGTTCCTCTTCATCCTGATCAGCAACCTCTTAGGACTCATTCCCGTATTCCCTGGAGGAGCCAATCTGACCGGCAATATCGCTGTGACCCTCACCTGTGCGGTGACAGCCTTCATCGCCATCAACTGCTTTGCCCCCAAGGGCTACTACAAGAGCATCTTCTGGCCAGACGTGCCCATCTTCCTAAAAGCACCTCTGCCCATCATGCCTGTCATCGAGTTCATCGGCGTGTTCACCAAACCCTTCTCGTTGACCGTCCGTCTTTTTGCCAACATCATGGCAGGACACATCATCATCCTGGCATTGACCAGTGTAGTGTTTGTGACAGCAGAAATGGGTGCAGGCTTGTGTGCCTCGATGACTGTGGTGAGCGTCCTCTTCTGCATCTTCATGAACTGCCTCGAACTGCTCGTGGCGTTCATCCAAGCATACGTCTTCACCATCCTGACCGCCAACTTCATTGGATTGGCACATGATGAGTGATGGAGAGTTTAGAGTTGAAGAATTGAAGAATTAAAATAATAAATTGTAAATCATAAAATTGTAAATGTCATTATGGTTCTTGAAGCAGTAGAAGCGAGCATGAGCCTCGCACAAATCGGAGCAGCCATTGGTGCTGCCATCGCAGTGATTGGTGCCGCATTCGGCATCGGAATGATTGGTAAGTCAGCCACTGAGAGCATTGCACGTCAGCCATCGGCATCGAGCAACATCCGCACGTCCATGATTCTGACAGCTGCCTTCATCGAGGGTGTGGCATTGTTCGCCATCGTGGTGTGCCTCCTTGTCGTGCTGAAATAATTAAAAGATGAATCCACTCATACCAGACCCAGGACTACTCTTCTGGATGGTACTCTCGTTCGGCGTGGTGTTCTTCCTGCTGGCGAAGTTCGGCTTCCCAGTCATCGTGAAGGCCATCAACGAACGCAAGGAGTTCATCGAGACATCGCTCCTCTCTGCCAAACAAGCCAACGAACGATTGGCTTCGATTCAGGCAGAGGGTGAGAAGTTGTTGGCTGATGCCAAGGCACAGCAAAAGGACATCATCGCCAGCGCCATGCAGGAGAAACAGCGGATTGTGCAAGCAGCACAAGACGAGGCACAAGAATCTGCCCAACAGATGATTGAGGAGGCTCGACAGAGCATTCAGGCAGAGAAGGAACGCGCCTTGCAGGATGTGCGGAAAGAGGTGGCAACCCTTGCCCTCGACATTGCTGAGAAGGTGATTGGCGAACGGATGAAGGATGACGCCACACAGCGGAAAACCATCGAGCAACTCATCGACAAACTTTAACTGTCAACTATCAATTGTCAATTGTCAACTCCATGATGAACGGAAGCATAGCCAAACGATATGCCACAGCCCTCTTCGAGGAAGCCAAGGCGCAATTCGTAGATCAGCAGGTCTATGAACACCTCGGCATGCTTCACACCTCGATGAAGAAAGAGCCAGACTTGAAGATGGCACTCATCAATCCACGTGTGTCGGCTGAGAAGAAGTACACGCTTCTGTTGCTCGCATCTGGCCTTGATCCTGAACCTTTAGCTCGACGGAGTCAACCTACGACACTCTACACCCGATTCTTGAGGTTACTCTTGGAGAACCATCGCGAAGACCAACTGCGCATCATCATCTTCGTCTATCGAGACCTGTATCGTGAGCAGCATGGCATCGACCGTGTGGTGTTCGAGACAGCAGTGGAAGTGGATGAGGACATCGTCAGCCACTTGACTGAGCGCATCAAAGCACATCGGCATCGAGAAGTGGAATGTGAACGCAAAGTGAATCCACGCCTCATTGGTGGTTTCCGACTCCGCATTGGTGACCGCCGTTACGACTACAGTTACAAACATCAATTGGAACTCATTAGAAAAGAATTATGTCCGACCCAATAAAAGTAAGCGAAGTGACAGCGATGCTGCGCCAGCAACTCGCCGACATCGACAACGAAGAGAACACCCTCGGCAACGAGACTGAGGTGGGCACCGTGCTGACCGTCAGCGATGGTGTGGTGCGTGCCTATGGACTGCGCAATGCAGAGGCTGGTGAATTGCTTGCCTTCGACAACGGCATGGAAGCCATCGTGATGAACCTTGAGGAAGACAATGTGGGTGCTGTGCTGTTAGGTCCCACAGACAATATTGAGGAGGGAGACGCCATCAAACGTACTGGACGCATCGCCTCCATCGCTGTAAGTGAAGGCATGGTAGGTCGCGTGGTCGATACTCTCGGACACCCTATCGACGGCAAGGGAGCCATCATGGGTGAGACCTTCGACATGCCCTTGGAGCGCAAAGCCCCTGGGGTGATTTTCCGTCAGCCCGTCAACGAGCCTTTGCAGACAGGACTCAAGGCTGTGGATGCGATGATTCCTATCGGTCGTGGACAACGCGAACTCATCATCGGCGACCGTCAGACAGGCAAGACAGCCATTGCCATCGACACCATCATCAACCAACGTGCCAACTACGAGGCAGGAAAGCCCGTCTATTGCATCTATGTGGCCATCGGTCAGAAAGGTTCTACCATTGCCACCATCGTCAACACCCTCCAACAGAAGGGAGCGATGGACTATACCATTGTGGTCAGTGCCACAGCCAGCGACCCAGCCGCCATGCAATACTATGCGCCCTTCGCAGGTGCTGCCATCGGCGAATACTTCCGAGATACTGGTCGCCATGCATTGGTGATTTATGATGACCTCTCCAAGCAGGCTGTGGCCTATCGTGAGGTGTCACTCATCCTGAAGCGTCCTTCTGGTCGTGAAGCCTACCCTGGCGACATCTTCTACCTCCATTCACGTCTGTTGGAGCGTGCTGCCAAAATCATCTCACAGCAAGAGGTGGCAGAACAGATGAACGACCTACCCGACTGTCTGAAAGGGAAAGTGAGAGGTGGTGGTTCACTCACAGCACTCCCCATCATCGAGACCCAAGCAGGTGACGTGTCAGCTTATATCCCCACAAACGTCATCTCCATCACCGATGGTCAGATATTCCTTGAGACAGACCTCTTCAACCAAGGTGTACGTCCAGCCATCAACGTGGGTATCTCCGTGTCACGTGTAGGTGGCAACGCCCAATTGAAGGCGATGAAGAAGGTGGCTGGTACGCTGAAGATTGACCAGGCACAATATCGTGAGTTGGAATCTTTCTCGAAGTTTGGCAGCGACATGGATCCTGTCACGGCCTTCACCATCGACAAGGGTCGCAAGAATGCCCAGTTGCTCATCCAGAAACAATACCAACCCATGCCTGTAGAGGAACAAATTGCGATTCTCTACTGTGGCACACATGGTCTCTTGCGCGACATCCCTGTGGAGAAGACCAGAGCGTTTGAGGCAGCCTTCCTTGACCTCCTGCGCACCCTCCATCAGGACGATGTGCTCACACCACTCAGTCAGGGAAAAATCGATGACACCATCACAGGCATCATCGAACAGACTGCAGCCAGCATCCAATTGTAAATAGTAAAAAGTAAATCGTCAAATAGTAAATAATCACCGCCTTGGCCAGTCTCAAAGAAATAAAAAGCCGCATCTCTTCTATCCGTAACACGCAGAAAATCACCTCTGCCATGCGGATGGTGTCAAGTGCCAAACTCCATCATGTACAAGGCATGACGGAGGCATTCCTGCGGTATAAGGACGAACTGGAGAAAATAGTTGACAGTTTACAGTTGACAGTTGACAGTTCCATCCGGCAAGAAGACCAAGATGACGAAAGTCAACGCTCAACTTTCAACGCTCAACTTTCAACGCTCTTAATTCCTATTTCTTCCAACAGCGGATTGTGTGGTGCCTTCAACAGCAATATGGCTAAAGCAACCTCGCAACGTATCAAAGAATGGGAATCGCAAGGCGTGAAGGTGCAGGTGTTGCCCATTGGCAAAAAGATAGCCCATGCCCTGAAAAAGGCTGGGATCTCCTTCAACGAGGACTTTATCAATCTGTTGGAAACGGTCGAGAGAAGCAACACCTTCGCCAACGTTTCCACCCTTGTGGAAAAGGCCGTTGATCTGTATCAGAACAAGGAGATTGACAGCGTGGAGTTCATCTACCATCATTTCAAATCGATGGGCACACAAATCATTCAAGTTGACAGTTTACAGCTGACAGTTGACAATTCCATGCGGCAAGAAAAAAGCAAACACGCAACTTTCCTCACGGAGCCATCGCCAGAAGAACTGCTTGCGTCTCTGTTCCCACGTCTGCAAAACGCTCAGGTATATAGCATCCTGCTCGACTCCCTCACCAGCGAACATGCTGCCCGTATGCTCGCCATGCAGACAGCCGATGACAATGCCAATGACCTGCTCAAAGAACTCACCTTATTATACAATAAGACCCGTCAGCAGGCCATCACCAACGAACTCATCGACATCATGGGTGGTAAGGTGGTCGAACATTCATAGCATCCACCTCTATCCAATACCTAAGAACACGAGACAATAAAAAGGGGAATTGTTCCAATTGGAGCATTCCCCTTTTCTTATTGATGAATGTATGAAGTCTATTTAGTCAATCTCCTCATCAGCCTCATAACCACCCATCTCACGGATAGCATTCTTCAGCATCGTGTATTGCTGGAAGAGGTGGTTGACCGGTTCCTCACCCTGCGTGTAGTCGTGCATAGGAGCCTTGAGGAAGAAGGAGAGGAAGCGCTGAATGCCGCTCTTGCCTGCACGTGCAGCAAGGTCGCTGAGCAGGCAGAGGTCGAGCAACAGAGGAGCAGCAAGGATGGAATCACGGCAGAGGAAGTTGATCTTAATCTGCATAGGATAGTTCATCCAACCAAAGATGTCGATGTTGTCCCAACCCTCCTTGTTATCGTTGCGTGGAGGATAGTAGTTGATACGTACCTTGTGGTAGTACTGATCATCCACTTCATTGCCATGTCCATAGAGATCTGGCTGTGCTTCTGGTTTGAGAATGGTTTCCAAGGTTGAGAGCTTAGAAACCTCCTTGGTACGGAAGTTAGCCGGTTCGTCAAGTACCAAACCATCACGGTTACCCAAGATATTGGTAGAGAACCATCCGTTCAGGCCGAGGCAACGGGTTCCTATGATTGGAGCGAAACCAGACTTCACGAGGGTCTGACCTGTCTTGAAGTCCTTACCTGCGATAGGAAGACCGAGTTTCTCAGACATTTCCCACATGGCAGGAATATCAACAGTGGTGTTAGGAGCGCCCATGATGAAAGGAGCACCTTCCGAGAGTGCTGCGTATGCGTAGCACATGGATGGAGCGATGTTCGTTGTATCGTTGGCTTTCATGGCAGCCTCCAGATGAGCCAGAGTGTCGTGAACGGCCATATTGGGCTCCACATAAATCTCAGTGGAAGCAGCCCAAGCCACCACGATACGTGAGCAGTTATTTTCTGCCTTGAACTTGCGGATGTCCTCACGAATCTGCTCCACCATGTCCCAACGGGTAGCACACTGCTTCACGTTGTCACCATCCAGACGCTTGGCAAAGTTCTTGTCAAAAGCGGCCTTAAAAGGAACAATCTTCTGCAGCTCATCCTTCACTGGCAGGATGTCCTTCTCCTTCAGCACCTCAGCATACATCGCACTTTGGAATGCGTTGGCTGGATACACGTCCCAGGCACCAAATACAATGTCATCCAGCTTTGCCATCGGAACAATCTCCGAATAAGACAGATACTTCTTGTCAACACCCTTGCCCACACGAATTCTGTCATACTGAGTCATTGAACCCACCGGCTTTGCAAGTCCCTTGCGAGCCATCAGCACGCCTGTCATGAAGGTTGATGTCACGGCACCCAGTCCCACGACCATGATGCCGAGTTTGCCTTCTGCAGGCTTCACGTTTTGATTTTCCATTAGTTTATTGTTATAAAATTTGTATAGACGATTAGCCACAAACGATGTAGACCTGAACACGGAAAAAAGCATTAGACCATGCTGAGGTGGAAACCGTTTGATGAGAAAAACTTTGCAAAGATACGGAAAACCACTTGAACGAGGACAAGAAAAAACACCACAAACATGGTCCTTATGTATGTTTTAACATTGTTTAACCCATTTTGTGCCACTGCATGAAGAAGTTTGTAGTATCTTTGCAATAAGAATTTGGAACAAGAAGTGAATTTGACATGAACGAAAGTGACAGCATTGTAATCATTCCTACTTATAACGAGAAGGAGAATATTGAGAAGATTATCCGAGCAGTTTTTGCTCTGGAGAAATGTTTTCACATCCTCGTCATTGACGATGGTTCGCCCGATGGAACGGCAGCCATCGTGAAAGGATTGATGCAGCAGGAGTTTGCCGACCGCCTCTTTTTGGTGGAACGCACAGGAAAATTGGGTCTGGGCACAGCCTATATCGCTGGTTTCAAGTGGGGTTTGTCACATGGCTACGACTACATCTTCGAGATGGATGCCGACTTCTCCCATGCTCCCTCCGATCTGCCTCGACTCTATTCAGCCTGTGCCGATGAAGGTTATGACCTTGCCATTGGCAGCCGCTACATTTCTGGTGTGAATGTAGTCAACTGGCCAATAGGCAGAGTGCTCATGTCTTATTTTGCATCGAAATACGTTCGATTCATCACAGGCTTCAAGGTACATGACACCACAGCTGGTTTCAAGTGCTACAAGCGTCGTGTGTTGGAAACTATCGACCTGGACGCCATCCGTTTCAAGGGCTATGCCTTCCAGATTGAGATGAAGTTCACCACCTACAAGTGTGGTTTCAAGATCAAGGAAGTGCCTGTCATCTTCGTCAACCGTGTAGAGGGTGTGTCGAAAATGAACAGCGGCATCTTTGGCGAGGCCTTCTTTGGCGTGATGCGACTCCGATGGGACGGATGGTTCAGGAAATACCCTAAAGCCTCTGATGTTCCTGTACAGAATGAAAACTAACGACTAACCCATGAAAACAATCATCAGAAACGCAACCATCGTGAACGAGGGACGCAAGTTCGTCGGATCTGTGGTGATAGAAGACGAGAGGATTCAACAGGTGCTGGAAGGGGATGATTCCACCCAGCCTTATGACCTCGAGATTGATGCCACAGGACTTTACTTGTTCCCAGGTGTGATTGACGACCATGTGCATTTCCGCGAACCAGGATTGACCCACAAGGCAGACATAGCCAGCGAGAGCCGTACTGCTGCTGCTGGAGGTGTGACTTCTTATATGGAGATGCCCAACACCAATCCTCCCACCACGACCCTCATCCTGTTGGAGGATAAATTCCAACGTGCAGCCAAAGAGAGCCGCATCAACTACTCCTTCTATTTTGGAGCCACCAATGATAATGTAGATACCCTGCAACGGTTGGATCGCCATCGTGTACCAGGCGTCAAGGTGTTCATGGGTAGCAGCACTGGCAATATGCTTGTGGATCGTGAGGAATCCTTGCGACGTATCTTTGCTACCTCACCTTTGTTGCTGATGGCACATTGCGAAGACACACGCATCATCGAGGCGAACATCCGTGCATTCCGCAAACGATATAAGGGTCAGAACGACTTTCCTGTACGCTACCACTCTCGCATTCGCAGTGTGGAAGCCTGCTACGAGTCATCCTCTTTAGCCGTTCAGTTAGCCAAGGAGACAGGGGCAAGATTGCATGTTGCCCACGTCTCTACCGCCAAGGAGCTGGAACTGTTTGAGAAAAAGCCCATCGAGGAGAAGCGAATCACCGCTGAAGTGGTCATCGCCCACCTCATGTTCACGACAGAAGATTACGATACGCTGGGTACACGCATCAAGTGCAACCCATCCATCAAGACACCTGAAGACCGTGCTGCCTTGCGTGAAGCCCTGACCAATGGACTTATCGATGTAGTGGCAACTGATCATGCACCTCATTTGGAAAACGAGAAACTGGGTGGTGCCCTGAGAGCAGCCTCTGGCATGCCCATGATTCAGTTCTCGTTGGTTTCCATGCTGGAACTTTCTGAAAATGGTGTACTCCCCATCGAACATATTCCTGACCTCATGTCACACAATCCTGCCAAGCTGTTCAGAATCAAAGACAGAGGTTTCCTCCGTCCAGGTTACTACGCCGACATGACGTTGGTAGATCCAGACGCAAACTGGCAGGTACGTGAAGGTCGATATTACACCAAGTGTGGCTGGACACCCATGGACGAGCGTTTCTTCCAATGGAGAGTGCGCCGAACCATTGTCAATGGCCTTACAGCTTACTGCGATGGTGTGGTGGTGGATGGCATCAGAGGCAAAGAGCTCAGGTTTGAAGTGTAAAGTTTAAAGTTTAGAGTTTAAGGTTTAGAGTTAAGGGGCTTAGAGTTGGAAGATGAGACGCAACTACCGCATCAGCGACCTGAAAGATTACATCAATTGGGTGTATTTCTTCCATGCTTGGTCTTTGCCGCAACACACTGAAGAGGGAAAGCGCCTATACGATGAAGCACAGAAGATGTTGCAACGTCTGCAACCCTATGTGAAGGTCAAGGCGGTTGTGGAACTGATGCCAGCATGGAGCGAAGGAGATGATATCGTGGTGCAGCCTGTGCGTCCCTGTGAATGTGGACAGAGCCATCCTTTCGGAGAACCCGTTCATCTGCCCATGTTGCGGCAACAAGTGCCAGGACGAGAGGGAACCTGCCTCTGCCTCAGCGATTTTGTGAGACCCCATTCTGCCATGCGGCAAGACAAAATAGGCATTTTTGCCACCTCTACGAGCATTGATGTGGACAAGACCTTTCCTGATGATGAATACAACAAGATGCTCCTGCAGACCCTTGCTGACCGTCTGGCCGAAGCAGGATCAGAACGCCTGCACGAAGAGGTCAGGAAAACCCTTTGGGGATATGTGCCAGACGAACATCTGACCATCGAGGAACTGCACCAGGAGAAGTTTCAGGGCATCCGCCCCGCTGTGGGTTATCCCTGTCTGCCTGACATCTCCATCAATTTCCTGTTGGACAGGTTGATTGGGTTCGAGAGCATCGGAGTGACATTGACAAGCTCTGCCATGATGCAACCCCACGCCTCTGTGAGTGGACTGATGATCAGTCTTCCTCAGGCACACTACTTCTCCGTGGGAAAGATTGGAAGCGATCAGCTTGCCAACTATGCCCAACGACGAAACATGACACTTGAAGAAATAAAAAGATACCTCCCATGTTGTTGAGAATACTCATACTGATTATCATCCTGTTGGTTGCGCCAGACCTGTACATCTATTTCATGTACATCCGTCGATGGACAAGCAATCCATGGCTTCGCATCCTGTGGTTCGTGCCTTCCATCGCACTCGCCATCACTGCTGCCATCATCATCAGTACGGGCGATATGCGTCCTGAGCACCAAGCATGGGTAAGCATCTTCATGTACGCCTTCCTCGTCCTTTGTGCTCCCAAGGCACTCTTCATGGTGATGGACGGCATTGGACAGGGAATCAATCAACTTGTCACCACCCAAGGAGCACGCTCTCGCGAAGAGTACGACAGCCTCTTCGTACGTTTCTTCCGCATCCTGGGCATGGCACTTGCCATCTTCTCATTCTCACTGCTCACGTATGGTTATTTTTTCGGCAGGAACCGCTATGTGGTACATCAACAGACATTCTATTTTGCTGACCTGCCCAAGCAATTCGAAGGCTATCGTATCGTCCAGTTCTCCGATTTCCACATCGGAACCCTAAATGATGGGCACAGAGAAGATGCACGCACCATTGTGGACCTCATCAATGCCCAGCATGGCGATGCCATCCTCTTCACAGGTGATCTCGTCAACCACCAGAGTGCTGAACTCGATGGATTCCGTCGAGACCTCGACCGACTCCAAGCCCCTGATGGTGTCTATGCCGTGATGGGCAACCACGACTACAGCATGTACCTACGCTACCCTTCTGAGGCACAACGTGAAGCCGACGTGAAGGAGCTGCAGCGCCGTATCCAGAGCTTTGGCTGGACGCTCCTGCTCAACGACCATCGTATCATCCGACGAGGTTCTGATTCCCTCGTCATCGCAGGTGTGGAGAACGATGGACGTCCACCCTTCCCTGCCCTTGGCGACTTGCCCAAGACCATGAAGGGACTGAAACGTAGCTGTTTCACGGTGCTCATGAGTCACGACCCCACTCATTGGCGACGCAATATCATTCCCCAGACCAACATCCAACTCACCCTCTCTGGACACACCCATGCAGGGCAGTTCAAGGTGTTTGGCTGGTCACCTGTGACTCATGTCTATCGCGAATGGTCTGGAGCTTACAGCGAAGGCAATCAGATTCTCAATGTCAGCGATGGTGTCGGAGCCGTCATGTTCCCCTTCCGTTTCGGAGCCTGGCCTGAAATCAACGTCATCACCTTGCGGCGCTGCACTAAACCCTAAACTCACTTTTCATTTTTCACTTTTAACTCTCAACTCCTAACATGCTCAATATTCTCTACAAACTCTACTCGTTTCTGATTGCATTGCCACTCTTCGTGGTCATCACCATCTTCGTGTCCACCAGTGTCATCATCGCAGGTTTCCTCGGTGATACAGACGTAGTGGCATACTACCTTCCCAAGTTCTGGTCTAAATGTGCTTTTTGGCTTTTCCTCTTGAAAGTCAAGGTCGAGGGTCGTGAGAACATCAAGAAGGAAGAGAGTTACGTCTTCCTCGCCAACCACCAGGGCTACTACGACATCTTCCTCGTCTATGGTTATCTAGGACACAACTTCAAGTGGATGATGAAGGAATACCTGCGCAAGATTCCTTTCGTTGGCTATGCCTGCGCCAAATCCAAGCAGATTTATCTTGCCGATGGCATCTCTGGCATCTCCAAAGCGGTACAACAGTCACGTGAGACCCTTCAAGGCGGTATGTCGATGGTGATTTTCCCTGAAGGCACTCGTACCCACACAGGCAAGATGTCGCCCTTCAAGCGTGGTTCCTTCATGCTCGCCAATGAGATTGGTTTGCCCATCGTGCCTCTCACCATCAACGGTTCCTTCGACGTCTTCAACCGTCATCACAAGTCCGTCCATCTGGGTACAGTCACCTTGACCATCCACAAGCCCATCACAGCAGAAGAGCGTCAAGGCAAACAAACAAAGGCCATCATGCAAGACGTTTATGACGTCATCCACGATGGTCTCGATCCTAAGTACCAATAATTTTCTTCTCTTAAATACCTGCCAGCAACATCGTCACGTCAGCCGGATTGAGTGCCCACTCATAGGTGTAGGCTTCGTCAGCTTCCTGAGCATCCTCCACCACCGTGAGGTGCTGAGCCTTTGCTTTGATCTCGAGCAACGCCCCAACTGAGAGTTTGGATGCCAACCGATGGAGCAATGCCTCAACACACTTACCATTAGCTCCCCTAAGTGTCTGGGCAGTGAAAGGCATCTCCAGCCAGATAATCTCACGTTTGGCAACATCAAGCACGCCAAACACCAATCCCTTAGAGAGATTGCCCTCGCTGACACGCACCATATGCTGCACACAAGAAGGGTCATAAGCCACACCCGTATTCTCTGAGACTGTCATAGGATGAGCTGAATCCATCCATCCCACCACCAGATTGGGAGAGAGCGCACCATTGGAATAGGCATTGCAAGTAAATGTGGCATATTGAGCACCAGCTGCTTCCAGTTCTGGCAGGGATAACTCGATGTACTCAGCCGTTCCCACCATCTCTGGAATGTTTATGATGTCGCCAGAGTGCTTAGCTCCCACACAGGTCAGATTATAATATGCGCACTCTGCTATCTCATCATTGGGCAACGCGATGCGGCAACTCAAGTCCATATCGAGATGCTGTGCATGCAAGTCCTTGCCCCATTGGAGAAACAGACGAACAGCATCACCCTCGATGGGGAATCTCGTTCCCATCAATGCACAGGAAGTATCTTGAATGGTGGTAGAACGATCACCCACACTCACTGGAATATCATAGAGAGCAGCATCGATGTAGATGGTCTTAGCAGTTGTCTTCTGGGCAGCAAAACGTCTGGCCATGGAAGCCTTATAAAGGTCATTCACAGCTTTCGCCATCGCTTGACGAGCATCCTCATCATAAAGTGCCAGTAGCTTATTGGGCTCAATCTGGACGGGAGCGCCTGTGATAGGTCTGGCTATACGTGTTTCTTGAGGATCGAAATAAATATTCGCTGCATTGCCAAGTGAAAGCAACAGACGAGCAGGCAACTGATCCGCCAACTCCTCAAAGGCTTTCAACACCTTATCGCTGCCAAACCGAAGCATGGAGGCAAACAAACAACGGGCAAAGAGTCCTGGTCGCTCTTTCAATAAAGCCAAGGTTTGGTCGGCATCCTTGGCAGAGCGAGCCTTGTCCACCCTACCCTGCCATGTAGAATAATCCTGCTTGTAGAACACATCCATGATCTCCGCCAGATGGTCGAACCCCTTCTTATGGGAGTATTCACCCAGTCGAAGCGCACGAATCATACGAACCCACATGCCACGCTTGGGATGCATGTTCTCAGCAGCCTGCCTGGCTGTCATTGGGAGTGCATTCAACCACAGCGCTACCCTCAGACACGTCTTGCGATCATACTTCAACTTCAGCTTCTGCTTCATGCCCACAGCAGCCTCCGCACTCTTGTCCAGTGGACCCCACATGTGAAAGTAGAGCTTGCTGGCATGCGCCACCAAAGTCTTAGGTTCAATGAGCTGCACGTAACCCGTCTTCTCATACCAGAGATAACGAAGCACATCTGTGGGTGTCTTCAACAACTTCGAAGCCTCGCCTGCCCGACCTTGTTCCACCAAGAGCTTGATGACCAACATCGCCGTTTCCTTCATTGTGATGTTAGGGTTGTCAGGCAACGGGAACTCACGGAGCAGACGCTCCAACGAATCCTTTTGCGTACCATCCAACGGTGTGGAAGAGGCGAGAAGAGACGAAAAAACATGCTGCAAGTCCTCGATGGTGAACAGACGCAGCTCCTTCAACTTGCTGCCTTGGCCCTGATAAACGAAATCAGCCGTCTCAAAAGGTGTACCACAGAACGGGCAACCATTGTAACGCTCAAGAGGGAATGTCCCTTCTGGGATGAGGTGACCACATGACAATCTCGTGCCCCTGAAACCAGCTTCCTCTCCAAAGAAATTCGCAATGAACGTGATGAAATGGTCAGCATACGATTCACCCGTAGGCACATCCCAACCCTTGACGAGTGGAGCCCAATTGAGGTTCATCCTCATCACTTTGTTGATGCACTTCGTGATTTCAGCAAGTCTGTCCGTGGATACTGCATTCAAGGCATGAAGCAGTTCCTCGCTGACGCAGAATCCGCTCTCCTTCAGCCGTGCCACAAATGCCACCACAGGCACCGAAGCCTCAGACTTCAAGTCCACGTCCTCACGTCGGATGTCGAGGAACACTGCACGGTAGCGCAACGCCACCTGTGTCAAAACCTTGTTGTTCATCTCATTATAAATATAAAAGGTAATTGGCTAACAGAGAAGAATAAAATCTTAGTAGGAGTATGTCAGCCTTGACCTTGTTAATATATTCTGAGCAGCGACCTTATTTCTTCCAATCGCCGTACAAAGTTACATCTTTACCATGAAATCACAAAACAATTCGCCACTTATGTGTTAATCGTTGAGTGAATATGTGATGGTGGACACTACATGCACCTTTATTCTACGCTGATGATGACACGTCGATAAGCTACCAAATGGAAGGGGCCATCATCATGCACCTCGCACACCAAATGGAGTTTCTTACCCCATGCATCTTGAGGAATCTGCACAGTTGCAATAGATGATTCTGATACAAGCATGGAAAGCGGCTGATGATCGAGGCCAAACTCTTTCTGCTGCCACCAAAGGAATGAAAGGGCATCACCCTCACGATCATAGGAACGGGAGGCATCCAAACGGACTTGAGTTCCTGCTTTCGCATGGATATGGATGACAGCCTTGCCTTTCTGTCCATTCACTATCACATGAGGATTGGTGTTGCCTCTACCCTCGTCTGCCCATTGCATACGAGCCTTGAAATCGTTCAGTTCGTCAGGGTAGAAACGACGCTTATAGTCGCGAGTGGTGTTGTAGGTAGGTTGTTCCCAACTTGTCCACGCATAGGTGAGGGAGTCAGGACAAAATCCATACTGGTGATAACCACCCCAATTCACCTGCGCTGGGTCTTCAGGGTCACTCAATCCGTTGGGCATCACATAGAGGAAAGACGGCGTGTCACCCTCCACACCCCATTTATAATTAGGATATTCAGCCCCCAACGCACCTTTTCCTTGAATAAACTTTGCATGTTCGTCCCAATGCTCCTTACCCAAGTCACATTGCAGTTGCCAAGTCCCTTCATCCCAAATGAATTGCAGATTGTCCTTGAACTCCTGTCTTAGCCACATGTGCGAACTGCGGGCACGATCCATGCGGTGGGCATAGTCCATATCCTGATCTGTGATAGTATAGAGGCGGAATTTGCGAACGAATTTTCTGACTTCGTCAGCAGTTCGTGTCTGTTTCACACGCCAAATAGCTTGCGCCAGTGTGTTCGCCCCACCCCATGCTGCCACATAGATGGGTCTTGGATCATCCTCGTCGGCCAATCGGATGAGCAGTTCGCTGCCTGGTGAGTCATTACGCTCACCGATAGAACGGATGCCACCATACATACTGCCCATCACGGCCCTGCTACGTATATAGTCAGCACAAGGCCAGTAACCCATTTTCTGACACCCAGTTTCCTTCTTTTGCGAGAGGAATCCTTTCTGTCCAGAGCGTTTCATCAAGTTCGGCAGGTCTTTCTCGTAGGCATCAATCACACGATACATATATTGTGCCCACTCTCCTGGATACGGATCACAATTCCATCCCACCGACGTAATCAGCGCCTCTATCTCATACATATCGGCATACGCCATCAGACGCACCAACGACTCCATATCATCAGGCTCCACATCCGCTGGTGCAATATCCGTACATACCACCAATCGTGGTTTCAGTTCAGCCTTTTGTGCACAGATATTCATCGAAGCACAAAGCAAAAACAAAAACAATAACGTATTCCTCATAACCACAACCTTTCACACAGGATTACTCCTCATTTTCAATAATATTGAGCATTTTCACAGTGGCTTTGATGGCAGCTTCTGTCTGGTCAGCATCGAGCGCACGTGTACGATAAGTCTTTTCGTTGTATGTCCACGAGATGGTGGTTTGCACGAGGGCATCAGTACGTCCACCTGGTGGGATGCTGACCTGATAATTGGTGAGCCAAGGGAAGGTTCTGTTGAGTTTGTCCTTATAGATGTGGCGCACAGCATGGATGAACGCATCATACATACCGTCACCCATAGCCGATTCCTCAAACACGTCGCCATTCACTTCGAGTTTCACCGATGCCATAGGCTTCAATCCATAAGCCGTAGAGACCATATAAGAAATGAGTTTCACCTTATCATCAGGCGCACTGTGTTTCAGCACATCTGCCACAATGTAAGGGAGGTCTTCCTGTGTGATGAGCTGCTTCTTGTCGCCCAATTCGATGATTCGGTCAGTCACACGGCGTGTCTGTTCAGGAGTGAGTTCAAGACCAAGCTCTTCGAGGTTCTTGAGGATATTCGCCTTGCCAGAGTTCTTGCCAAGGGCATACTCACGCTTCCTGCCAAATCGTTCAGGCAGGAGGTCGTTGCAGTAGAGGTTATTCTTGTTGTCGCCATCGGCATGCACACCAGCCACCTGCGTGAAGACATTCTCACCAATGATGGGTTTGTTAGGTGGGATGGCGATGCCTGACAGACTTTCCACCATCGTGGAGACTGTACCAAGATTTTCCTCATTGATATGAGTCAGCACATGGGCATGATCCTTCAGAATGGCCTGCACCGAAGAAAGTGGCGCATTGCCAGCACGTTCGCCAAGACCGTTCACAGCCGTATGCACACCTCGGCAACCAACCATCACAGCAGCGAGCACATTGCTCGTGGCGAGGTCGTAGTCATTGTGGGCATGGAAATCGAAATGCAGGTCAGGATAGCAGGTCACCATCTGACTGACGAAGGCGGCTGTCAGTTGCGGATTGAGGATGCCCAAAGTGTCAGGCAACATGAAACGTTTCACGCCACAATCCTTCAGGGCATCGATGAAGCCAAACACATAATTGGGGCTGTCCTTCATGCCGTTCGACCAGTCCTCCAGATAGAGATTGACACCGATACCCAACTGCTGAGCATAGGCGATGCTCTGACGGATGTCAGCCACATGCTCCTCAAGGGTTTTCTTCAACTGGAAACGGCAATGGCGTTCACTACCCTTACAGAGCAGGTTGATGTTGCGGCATTCGCAGTCGTTGATCCAGTCGAGCGAGGTCTTGCCATCGACGAAACCCAGCACCTCTACCCTATCCAGCATATCAGCCTGACGAGCCCATCGGCAGATGCTCTTCACAGCCTCCTTCTCGCCATCCGACACACGTGCTGAAGCCACTTCAATGCGATCCACATTCAAGTCCATCAGCAGCATGCGGGCTATCATCAGTTTCTCGTGGGGCACAAAACTCACGCTGTTGGTCTGTTCACCATCGCGCAACGTCGTGTCCATGATTTCTACATACTTTTCCATATCCTTTTTTTCCTTTTCGAGTGCAAAGTTACATAAAAAAGCAGACATCAAGTGTCATTCTTTCACTTTTATTAACTTTCTCTTGGCAGAATGACAAGGAAAGCGTACCTTTGCCTGAAAATTTGACACATTAACACATTAAAAACTAATATTATTTCTATGCAGATCAAATCTATCCTTTCGACAATGCTCCTTTGCCTCGCAGGCATGGGCAGCATGAATGCACAAGCACCCAAAGACCAGCAGATTCCTGACTGGGCACAAGACTTGGCAAAGCGCGTACAGATTGACGGCTATGCACAGGGTGGTTTCACCTACCAGCACACTGGCGGTTTGGCAGATGATGACCAACTCAACAAGCGTGACTACAACACCTTCGAGATGAAGCGTGTCTTCCTCGTGGTGGCAGCTCCTATCACCGACCGCTGGTTTGCCATGTTCATGCACGATTTCAATGGCGGTGTGGTACATGAGTACTGGACTTCTTACCGCTTCAGCAACAACAAGGCTTTCAGCGCCAAAATTGGTCAGTTCAAGCATGCTTACACCATCGAGAACAACATGTCGCCCACAGAGTTGGAGACTATCGACGTTTGTTCTGAAGGTGTGACCTACTTGGCTGGTTGTGGTTCCGACCGTCTGATGGGCACACAATATGGACGTGACCTCGGTTTGGAGTTCTTTGGTGAGAGCAACGACAGCAAGTTCGCCTACAAGGCTGCCATCATGAACGGACAGGGCATCAACCAGAAGGACGGCAACAGCGAGAAGGACTTTATCGGTCATCTGGAGTTCCGTCCCACCAAGGAGCTGAACATCGTGGCTACTGGTCAGATTGGTCGTGGTCATGCTGTGGGTCGTTCGTCTTACATCAGCACCATCCTGCCAGGCGAGGATTACAAGCGCAATCGTTGGTCAGCAGGTCTCCAGTACAAGGCTCAGAATTCTCGTCTCAGCCTGCGTACCGAATATCTGGAAGGTCGCGATGACGATGTGACCAGCCGTGGCGTTTATGCCACAGGTGTTCTGCCCGTTTCCGACAAGGTGGATCTCGTGGGTTCATACGATTTCTTCAACTACAACGTGAAGGAGCACATGGATCAGCACAAGGCAGTCTTCGGTCTCCAGTACTGGTTCTACAAGCGTTGCCGCGTACAGTTGCAGTATGTCTATAAGAGCGCTTCGCTCCAAGACCAGCCCATACCTGGTGGAACAGCAAAGGTGTTCACCCATAACGCCAACCACGCTATCATGTGCCAAATGCAGGTAAGAATAAAGTAAGAGGGGCTTCATTATGATAATCAAAATTCTTCTCACCGTCATCTTCTTGGCTGTGACGGTCTATGTGGGAATCTACTCACGCAAACAAGCCAAGAACGTGGATGGTTTCGTCTTGGGTGGTCGCTCAGTGGGTCCTTGGCTCTCAGCCTTCGCCTTTGGAACCAGTTATTTCTCAGCCGTCGTGTTTGTCGGCTATGCAGGTCAGTTCGGTTGGAAATATGGTCTTGCCAGTTCGTGGATTGGTATTGGCAACGCCATCATCGGTTCGCTCCTCGCTTGGCTCATCTTGGGTCGCAGAACGAAGCTGATGACTCAGCACATCAACTCACGCACGATGCCCGATTTCTTCGGCACCCGTTTCTCCAATCAGGGACTTCGTATCGCCGCTTCCATCATCGCCTTCGTGTTCCTCATTCCTTACACAGCAGGCGTGTATAGCGGTATCTCCAAGCTCTTCGACATGGGCTTCGGCATTCAATACGAGTACTGCATCATCATCATGGCGCTTCTCACAGCCGTCTATGTGATTCTGGGTGGTTACAAGGCCACAGCCATCAACGACTTCATTCAGGGTATCGTCATGCTGGGTGGCATCATCGCCGTCATCGCTGTGGTGCTCAATGCACAGGGTGGTTTCACAGAGGCTTTCCAAAAGATGAAGGAAGTCGCACCAACGGCTCACGACCTTGAAAGTCCACTCTATAAAGACTTCCAACCTGGCGACTTCGCCTCTTGGTGGGGACCTAATGCCATGAGTCTGTTGGGTGTGGTGGTGTTGACCTCACTTGGCACATGGGGACTTCCTCAAATGGTGGGTAAGTTCTACTCCATCACCGACGAGAGCGCCATCAAGCGTGGCACCATCATCTCCACCATCTTTGCTTTTGTAGTGGCAGGTGGTTGCTACTTCCTCGGCGGTTTCGGACGTCTCTTTGGCGAACCCGTTTGGAACGAGGCACGTCACAACTACAAGTTCGATGATATCATCCCCACAATGCTCGACACAGCCGTCAATTCCGACCTTCTCATTGGTCTCGTGATGGTGCTGGTGCTCTCAGCGTCGATGTCAACGCTGGCTTCTCTCGTGCTGACATCCTCTTCCACGATGACCCTCGACCTCATCTATCGCGACAAGCGAGCTACAGCCGACGAGGTGAAGAGTGGTGAGATTGACGATGAGGTAGCCGAGAAGATTGAGCGTCGTAAGGTGGTCATTATGCGTGTGCTCATCGTCTTCTTCATTGCTATTTCCGTGCTCATTGCCCTCAATCCTCCCACCTTCATTGCCCAGCTCATGGGTATCAGTTGGGGAGCTTTGGCTGGTGCCTTCCTCGCACCTTTCCTCTTGGGTCTCTACTGGCGTGGCGTCACCACAGCATCCGTTTGGGCATGCTTCATCTGGGGTGTGGGCTTCACAGTGGTCAACATGCTCATGGGCAATCCCATCAATCCTATCGATTGCGGTGCCATTGCCATGGTTGGCGGCTTCCCTGTGGTTCTGATTGTCAGCCTCTTCACCAAGAAGTTGCCACAAGCCAAGCTCGACAGCATCTGGAAATGCTATAAGTAAAAATATTCACATACAAGAATCCCCACGAAGCAATCACTTCGTGGGGATTTTTCTGTTTCTTCATGCGTCAAAGCCTTACGGATTCAGCAGTGTCAACGGATATACGAGCGTGACAATAAAGATGTTGGCAGCCAAGATGATGAGGTTCATCAGCAAGCCGATGCGCATGAAATCGCTGAAGCGGTAGCCGCCAGGGGCATAGACCAACATGTGGGTAGGTGAACCGATAGGCGTGGCAAAGCTGCTGCTCACGCTAATCATCAGAGCGATGAGGAAAGGATAAGGCTCATAGCCCAATTTCTCGGCTGCCTCGTACATGATGGGGAAGAACATGGCACCTGCCGCAGTATTCGAGATAAACTCCGTGATAAAGGTAGCGACCAGACAGATGGCCACCATCACCACAATAGGATTGGTGCCACACACATCGAGGATGCCAAAAGCCAGCCGTTCGGCAATGCCCGTCTTTTGGATGGCCGTTCCCAGCACAACCGATCCTGCAAACACCATCAGGATATCCCAATTGATGGACTTCATCGCCTGATGAGGACTACAACAACGGAACAGGAGCATGGCGGCAGCTGCGATGAAAGCGCACTGCAACAACGGCATCACATTGAGCGCCGAAATCACCACCATTGCTATCATGATCATCGTGGAAATCAGCGTCTTCGTGCCTACGTTGATCACCTCTTCACCCTTCACCAGCCCATGAGTCTTCTCCAGTTCCAAGATGTCTTTGATGTGTCCAGCATAAATCAGATGGTCGCCACCCATGATGAATTCGTTTTTGTTGATGGGCACACGGATATTATCGAAATGCCACATCTTGATCAGTCGTCCACCTTTAACATCACACAGCCCAGCATAAGCCAGCGTCTCGCCGATATATTTGTTGTTCGACGGCACCAGCATCTCCACGGTGTACTCCACCGTGTCCTCGACATCAGATTCAGGAGCCTTGCGATCGGGCAACAGGCGTCGCATGGCGATGACGGAAAGCACGCCGATGGCCAAGCAAAACAGTCCAGGGATGGTTGTAGCCAGCACGTTCATCGCCTCGCCCGTATGCTCCTCGTAGAGTCCGCTGATGATCAGATTCGGCGGCGTTCCGATGAGGGTACACACACCTCCCATGCCCGAGGCATAGCTCAGGGGTATCAGCAGCTTCGAGGGAGAGATGTTCAGTTTCTTTGACCACATCTTGACGATGTCCACAAAAAGCGCCACCACCGTCGTGTTACTGAGGAACGAGCTGAGTGCAGCCACAGGCAGCATCAGCCTCATCACCGCCCTCGAATAACTCGTGGGCTGTCCCAAGAGGTGTTTGACAATCCACTGCAACACGCCAGTATAAGTCAGTCCTGCCACCACGACAAACAACACGCCGATGACCACCACCGAACCCGAACTGAAGCCCGAGAAAGCTTCCTTGGCATCGAGCACGCCCGTCACAAACAGGATGCCGATGGCACCCAAGAACACCAGATCGGCACGCAACTTCGTGAACAGCAGCACGGTAAACATCGACAGCACCGTCACGATAGTTATCCACGCATCAAGGCCAAAGCCTAAGAATTCAATCGTTTCCATATCTCATTAATAAGTTGATTAGTCCAATATGGGTACAAAGATAGTGCAAATCGTCCGAAACACCAAAGATTTATCAGATTAATCTGCTTCATCGCTCACGAATCGGGCTTGTTGAACTTCTTGGCAATGTACAGGCACTCAGTCTTGGTGAGCGCGTAGTAAGGTGTCAACTTCGTGCCACCGTTCGGCAGATTGTAGATTTTCTGCAAGAGCTGAAATTTCAGCCCTTGTACTTTCACCCATGCTGGCTCCATCTTTCTGATGGCTTTCAGCATGATAATCAAACACATAACAAAAATCGAGGCGAAAACGCCCCGATTTGGATGAAATCCTCACACAATGCCGATGGACAAAGGCTTGGAAGCGGATGGAAGGGAAAATGAGTGTAAAGTGGAGGTGGCAAATGGGATGCATCAACTCGGCTGTTGCATCGTTAAGCTTTCATTGTTCCATTACACTTGGGATAATCGCTACAACTCCAAAACTCTTTGCCTGAATTAACGCCTTTCTTAGCCATGCGCTTGATCATCGGCTTACCGCAAAGTGGGCAGGTGGGAGCTTCGGCTTGGATGCTTTGCTGTTTGCGATACGCAAGGCGTTCTGCTGTCAAACCCTCAGTGAAGCCTCCTTCGACCTTGAACACCTCAAGCTGGCGTTCTATCTGGCGACCTATCATCATAATAAGACGATTGCAAAGTACCAAAAGGCAGTTGGCAACGACAAGCGAATCTTCACTATTGAGCCATTGGTCAAATTTATGCTTCTGAGCAAGGATGTGAATGCTGCTTTTGTGTAACACATCTTCATTATATCCAGGCTTGTCCAAGCGAATATTGCTGACAGCCTTATACTCTATGGAATTTATCGACCAGGGGATACTCTCTTGGCGCAGGAGCCAATTGAGGTAATCGTTGGCCAGTTCCGAAAGCGTGGCACGAGCCACGTCCGTCAGTTTCATCTCCGTCTCTTTCGAGGTGGAGTGGCGCGAGTTACCCTCGGCTATATTTGCTGGTGCTGAGCGTGCTGCTTGAGTCATCTGATCGTATTGCCGTCCACCTGGATCATTAGAATGATTCAAGAAACGTGCACAAAAATCCTGCGTTGCCAGCTGTATCACATTAGCAAGAATCCACGTGTCCAGCCAATAATAGCCAAAACGATTGATTTCCATTGTTATTAAAATTTTATTGCCGTTATTACGTTCTATCGTTATTGCGTTATTACGCTGTTTTCATTATCTCGTTATTACGTCCATATTCTTTTTTGATTCCTTTTGTTCTTTATCATCTTCCAATGTATGCATAATCCAAAGGACAGCTAACACGCATGTAAAGCCTGCATAATAATACATATCACAGTAAATCCCCGAATATATACCCTTTAAGGACATGATTCTATCATTGTCAGTTGGGCGGAATTCCAAGACCCAAAAACCATCACCACATTTATAATCCATTTGCCAGCCAAGCCAATGCAAAGCCAGAAATATATAATTACCTACAATTAGTAAGGCCATCATGGATCTTATAATAAACTTCTTGTTCATATTTATCGGTCGCTCATAGTTTTCCTATTTTTCGCAAAGGTACTCCAATTCTTTGAAACATCCAAAGGTTTGATGAAAATCATGGACTCATGGGTGTTTTAATACAAGAATCCCAGCATCCAGAGAGGGAGTCTGGCACCGTCGGGCATATCCCAATCGTCGGCGAATACGTAGGAGTCTTTTATGCCGGCAATCTGAGAAAAATCCTTGCTGCGACCGCCAATTTCGAAGGTGTATTTGCCGTCCACTTTGAAGTCACCTTGCGCCTTACCATATTCCACGTTATGCGACTCCGAAAGGCAGCCTATGGCAAAAGTCTCGCGCAGGGTGCCGATGTCCACTTTCGTGGGAGCCAGCGCATAGAGGATGTTAGGATTCTCCAGATAAACCTTGTCGGGCTTGGTCAGTTTACCAATCTTCTTCCTGTCGGAATACAGCAGGTTCAGCACCTTGGCATCGCCCAGATACTTGAGGTATTCCACCACCGTGTCGCGACCAATCTCAAGGGCGGCTGCTATCCTGTTGGCATTCAGCTCGAAGGGCACTTCGCTACATATCAGGGCAATGAGCGCCTGCAGCTTCCTAACGTTAGCCACATCGACCTTGCAGATTCGGGGCAGCTCGGTCTCGATGATATAGTTCACCACCTGCTCTATCTTGGTGTAATACTCGCCTTCGCCTTCCAGCAGGAAAGGATAATAGCCTTTCTCCAGATATTCCTTGAACAGGGCAACGGGCTTACATTTTGAGGACACCTCCTGCCACAAGTCGTAAGGATGTGCTAAAATTTTTTCCAACGACCATCGGGGGAACGACAGGCCGTGATAAAATCGGAGCGCCTCACGGAACGATAGCCCCAGCATCGTATATTTAATGGCACGGCGAGAGAGGTCGGCATCACCTTCCTTCAGCTGAAGCAACGAAGAGCCGCTCACAATCAGCTTCAAGTCGGAGAACAGCTCATAGATCTCCTTGATTTCACGACTCCAATCTGACGTGCCCGAATGGTACTTGTGAATCTCGTCAATCACCAGCAGCTCACCGCCGCGCATCACAAACTCTTCTGCCAATTCCACCAACGTGCGCATAGAAAAATCAACGGTATCTGCCGAACAGTACAGCACACGGCGGTCGCCCAACTTGAAGTTTTGTTTCAGATACTGACGGATGAGGGTGGATTTGCCTACACCTTTGGCACCCATAATGCTGATAAGCCGGGCATTCCAGTGAATGTCTTCCATCTTGTCGCGGATGATTTCTGTGCGCGTATTGGCCAATAGCCTGTCGCTTTTTCTGAATAATGCGTCCATAAGTAATGAGTATTTTGGTACAAAGATAATAAAAATGTTGCACACAAACAGCACTTTTCAAAAAAAATGTGATTTATGGGCAACATTATTCATGTTTTTCAGTTGGAAATTGCAAAGGGACAAGCCAACAAAAATTCTGAACGTTGTCATCATTGTCATTGTCATTAGTTGTCATTAAGGATTTCGGATTGTCATTTCCAGCCATATAATAATATAAAATATTATTTATATGAAGTTTTGACCACATTCCAAACGCTTAATGACAAATGACAATCGTGACAATGAGCGAAAAATTTGCGAATTGATTCGAGAACCGCAATGGCCGCGCCGTACCTTTGCAGTGTCAATTTGAGAGACGGAATTTGCGCTCCCACGAAAAAAATTTTACGGGCCCACGAGGAAGCAAAAACTTCTGGAGCAGCGAGAGCCATCAAGCTAGCATGAATGGCCGAGTGACAGAAGTCGACGAAGTCAAAAATCGCTCGAAATGAAGGGAAGGTTGCAACTCGCAACCTTCCCTTTTGTTGTGGATCATGGTTCATCACTTCGTGCCTCCGCCAAGGGCAATGTAGAGTGCGATGACGGCTTGGGCACCGTTGTACATGTTGGAGGCTTCGCTGAGCTGCGCGTTGAGCAGGCTCTCTTGGGCGGTGAGCACCTCAAGGTAGCTGGCCTTGCCGTTGTCCATCAGTTCATGCGTTCCTGTGTAGGCATCGTAGAGCACCTGCACCTGACGATGGTAGTAGGCGTGCTTCTCACGGGCTGCCTGACAATCGGCAAGGGCTTCGTTCACCTGATTGCCTGCATCGATGACGGTCTGCACATACTTGCGCTGCAAGTCTTCTTCGGTGAGCTGGGCTATCTTCTTGTTGGCAATCAGCTTGCCGCGTGCGAAGATGGGCTGCGTGAGTTGTCCGACGAAGTTGAAGAGCAGTCTGGCAGGGTCAACCACCAAACCACTACCCGAGTTGGTCCAACCAGCTGAACCTGTCAGCGTGAGACTGGGGAAGAAGGCTGCACGGGCAGCTTGCGTATTGTAGAAAGCCTCTTCCATCGCGTGGTTGGCCATGCGGATGTCGGGGCGATACTCCAGCATCATGGCGGGCACACCGATTTTCAAGTATCGCGCATCGAACATACGCTGTCCGTTTTCAATCGCCGATTCAGGGTGATGTGGAAGCGACGAAGCGCTCCAATGTCTGCGCTCGATGTGTTGGGACGTGACAGCCAACAAACGGCAGATAGCGTTCTCGGTGGCAAGGATGCTACGGCGTGTATCTACAATCTGTGTCTTCACGGTCAGGTAGGATGACTCCATCTGCTGCACAGCGGTTGAGTAGGATTTTCCGTTCTCGTAGAGCGCTTTCTGCGTTTCCAACGAGGCATTCCACAGGCTGTCGGTCAGCGTAAGGATGTCCAATTGGTGGTCGAGCAACTGCAACATGAAATACTGCTGCGCTGTGGCCGAGATGAGGTTGGCACGCACGGCCTCCTCGCTGAGTTGAGCCTGCAGGAGCACCGCCTTCGAAGCGCGTTTCTTGCTCGTGATGGAGCCAAACACATCGACATCCACACTCATCTGCAAGGGCAGGCTGTAAGCCTTCGACCATGGGTTGTCGTCAAACTTGGAGAGCGTGCCCTGTGGCGCGAAGTTGAACGCAGGCAGGTAGGCCATCCGTGCAGCCTTCAGCGAGGCCTCGCTCTTCTCCACCGCGATGCGCGCGGAATTGAGGTCGGTGTTGTTGGCCAGCACCTGCTCAATGAGCTGCTGGAGCAATGGGTCGGCAAAGAACTCTCGCCACGACATCTGAGCCAAAGAGCTGTCGGAATGGGCTACAGCAACATCCTGCGTGGTGCCAAACAGATTGGCTGGTTCCTGTACCTTTTGTTCATATTTTTGATATAGGCCACAGCCTGATAGCATCATGCCCGCAGCTGCGACTGCTATGATATTCTTGATTCTCATATCTGTTGAGTTATTACGGTATTACGGTATTATGTTATTACGCCTCGCTATTTTCACTTTTCACCTCTTTCCCTTGGAACTTCTCGTGCAGCTTCTGGAACACGATGAAGAAGGCAGGAACGACGAAGAGCAGGGCAATGGTACCGATGGTCATACCGCCGATAACACCAAGGGCAAGGGAACGGTTACCGTTGGCACCAGCACCACCTTCGATGACAAGCGGAATCATACCAGCGATCATCGTGACGACGGTCATCAGGATGGGGCGCAGACGCTCCTTGCAGGCCTCGAAGGCAGCATCCACGATGCTCAAGCCCTGGGCACGGCGCTCGCTGGCAAACTCGGTAATCAGGATGGCCGTCTTTGCCAACAGACCAATCAGCATGATGACACCCGTCTGCAAGTAGATGTTGTTGTCCATGCCGGGAAGGCCCAACATGTTGCCGAAGTAGGCGAAGATGAAGGCACCCATCAGTCCGAACGGCACACTGAACAGCACAGCCCACGGGGTGAACCATGAGTTATAGAGCGAAGCCAGGATGAGGTAGATCAAGATGGCACAAATGACATAGATGATGGCGGTGGCATTAGAGCCTGCTGCCTCTTCCAACTCACGTGACATACCGCTGTATTCGTAGGTAGCCGTAGCGGGCATCTCCTCCTTGAACACCTCGGCGATGACTTTGTGGGCGTCGCCTTCGGTGTAGCCGCTACCAGCGGTGATATAACAGGAGATGCTCTGGAACAGGTTGAAATGCTCGATGTTTGGTGGACCTACAATCTCTTTCAGTGAAACGAACTCGGAGATGGGCGCCATTTTGCCGTCCTTTACCTGCACGAAGATGTTGTTCAGCGACGAAGGGTCAAGACGATACTCAGGCGATGCGGCAGCCATAATGCGGTAAACCTTACCATACTGGTTGAAATTACCGATATAAGCACCTCCGCAGAAAGTGCCAAGCGTATTAAGCACGTCAGCAGGTGACACACCAGCACGGTCGCACTGGGCAGGATCGACATCGACCTGATATTTCGGGAAGCGTTCGGAGTAGGTTGACATGGCGGAGGCAATCTCCGGACGCTCCGACAACTTGGCCAGGAAATGCTCGGTATGTCGGGCAAACTCCGACAGGTTGCCATCGGTGGGGTCTTCCACCACCAGACTCACACTGTTACTTGTACCATAACCTGGAATCTGAGGCAGCTCGAAAGGCATCACCTGTACATCCTTGATATCTTGGCAGTCGAAGTAGAAACGATACATGACGAGGGTCAGCAAGTGGTTCATGCCCGGACGCTCGTCCCAGTTCTTCAGACGGACGATGAGGGTACCGAAGTTAGAACCTGCACCTGAGAACATACCATAGCCGCAGCATATTGCAAAGCTCTCCAGTTCAGGAATCTTCTTCACTTTTGCCTCCACTTGTTTCATCATCTCGCGGGTCTGCTTCAGCGTGGTACCTTCCGGAGCACGCAACTCAGCCATGAACACACCTTGGTCCTCCTGAGGCACAAGACCCGATGGCAAACTATTCATGAAGAACACCAGCAGGACAGCGGCCACTGCCAACAGGCCCCATGAAATGACGGGGCGCTTGATGAACTTCTGCACAGCGCCAGAGTATTTCTTGAGAATGGCATTATAGCTGATGTCGTAGGCCTTCTTGGTGTAGTAGGTCAGGCTCTTCTTCTGGCCTTCGTGCTCCGACATCTTCATCATGATGGCGCAGAGGGCAGGACAGAGTGTGAGAGCCGACACGCACGACAATCCGACAGAAGAGGCAATCGTTACACCGAACTGGGTGAAGAATGTGCCTGAGGTGCCGGGCATGAAGGTCACGGGGATGAACACGGCCATAAACACCAAGGTACATGATACCACAGCAACCGACACCTCGCTCATGGCTTGGCGTGTGGCTTCACGGGCATCCGATATGCCACCCTCCATCTTCGCCATGACTGCCTCGACCACCACGATGGCATCATCCACCACCGTACCGATGGCCAGCACCAAGGCAAACAGCGTCAGGATATTGAGCGAGAAGCCTGCCAGCGAGACGATGGCAAAAGTACCCAACAATGATACGATAATCGAGATGGAAGGGATGATGGTAGCCTTGAAGTTCTGCAGGAAGAAGAACACTACCAAGATAACGAGGATGATGGCGATGACGAGTGTCTCGACCACGTTGTGAATGGCTGCGAAGAGGAAGTCATCGCTGGTCATCAAGGTCACTACCTCCAGTCCGGCAGGCATCGTGCTCTTCGCCTCTTCAAATGCCTTCTTGATGCGGGCATTCACCTGAGTTGCATTAGCACCTGGCGCCGCGAACACCATAAACATAGCACCCGGCTTATCCTGGATATTCGAGGTGAAGTTGTAACTCATGGCACCAATCTTCACCTCGGCCACATCGCTCAGGTGCAGCATGCCACCGCCACTGGTGCGCAGCACGATGTCGTTGAACTCCTCGACAGTCTTCAGCGTACCCTTGTACTGCATCGAATACTGGTAAGAGTTTTCCGACTGTTCACCCAGCGAACCCACAGCCGACACGAAACTCTGACCGCCGATAGCTGCAAAGATTTCATTAGGAGTCAGACCGTACTGGGCCATCACATCGGGCTTCAGCCAGATGCGCAGGGCGTAGGTGTTACCCAGGCTCTGCACGTTGCCCACGCCGGTGATACGCATCAGACGAGGCTTGACGTTGATATCCACATAGTTCGACACGAAGTCTTCATCGTACTTCCCATCGGCACTCTTCACGGCGAAGATCTGCAGGATGTTGTTCTGACGTTTTTCCACTTTCACTCCGACCTTGGTTACATCGGCAGGCAGCAGGGCCTGCGCTTGGGTCACACGGTTCTGCACGTTTACCGTAGCCATGTCGGGATCGGTGCCCTGCTTAAAATAGACTGTAATATCAGCACTTCCGTCAGAGGATGCTTTAGAGGTCATGTAGGTCATGTCGGGCACACCATTGATGGCCTCTTCGAGCGGCTGGATAACCGATTTCATCACCGTGTTCTCGTCTGCACCAGAATAGCTTGTGGTGACACTCACCGTAGGCGGCGCGATGTCGGGGTATTGCTCAACGGACAGGGTGTTCATCGAGATGTAGCCCACCAGTGCTATCACAATAGAAATGGCACATGCCATCACATATTTATTAATGAATATATTGTTCTTCATTTTATTTTCGTTATTACGTTATAACGTTATCACGATATTACGAAAGACTATTTCTTCACTTCCTCTGGAAAGAGGACTTTCTGCCCCTCCGTCACGTTGTTGGCACCCGTGGTCACAATCTTGTCGCCCACATTCAAGCCACTGGTGACGATGAAGTCCTTACCATTACCTGTGTCGGCTGTTGTCACCTCGATAGCGGTAGCCGTGCTGTCGGGTTGTACCTTATAGACCTGTGACTTGTCTTGAAGACGTACCACAGCATTCTGGGGAACGACAATCACATCTTTCTCGGCGAAGTTCATCACCACCGTACCCTGTATGCCGGAATACAGATGGCCGTCGGGGTTCGGGAACGATACTTTAGCGGTCAGCGAGCCGGTGGCGGCATTCACAACACCCGTCAGACTAACGACACGTCCCTTGTGAGGATATTCCGTACCGTTCTTCATGATGAATGTTGCATCGGGCAATTGGGATATATGTTTTTCTATATCGGCAGCCGACACGCCTTCTTTCACCATATTCTCAACAATAACTTCCGTTATTGAAATCTCGGCGTCCATCGTCGTATTGCCGCTCAACATGGTCAACTGCGTCATCGGCGAAACCTGGTCACCCACACGCACAGGAATCTCGCCAATGACACCAGATACAGTAGCCGTGATGGTGCAGAAACCGAGGTTCACCTTCGCACGGTTTACCGATGCCTTAGCCTGGGCTACCGAAGCTTGAGCTTGCTTGTAAGAGTTTTCAGAGTTATTGAGCATATAACTGCTCACAATTTTCTTCTCGAACAGATTCTTGTTCGACTCATACTCCAGCTTTGCAGAGTTTTCCTGTGCCAGAGCCGCCTGCAGGTTGGCCTGTGCAGCCTCCAGCTCCAGCTGGGCATTGCGCTGGTCGATGATGAAGAGCGTCTGTCCCTGTTTTACCTGCTGACCCTCGGCCACGCAGATCTTTGTCAACTGGCCACTGACTTGCGGTGTTACTGTTACGTCGTTCTTACCTTTCATCCTGGCACTGAACTTATAAGGAAGTTCAATGTCCGATTTCTTCACTGTCATCGTTTCAAACGATGATTGTGTCATTTGGGGCATGTCCACTCCACATGAGGTCAGTCCGCCCACTACAGCCATAGCCATAGTCCATAATGTCAAATTCCTTTTTTTCATATTAATATTATTTCAGTTAGTATTTTGATTGTCGAGTTGATATCCTTCCATTGGATATTGGGTACAAAAATAGTTAAAATCATTCATGTTTTCACCTTCCAATGAAAAAAAGTTGCATGTTGAAGCCATTTTTTTCACATTCTTTGTCTTTTGTATACAAAACGGCTTGAAATCACGTATTTCTATGCGCAGAACAAAAGAAAGCGGCACCCAGTTCGAACGAACCCGATGCCGCATCTAATATAATATGTATAAAATGCTTATCCTTTCTGATTGTAATCAGCATTCAGTTGATTCATGGCGCTCAACAATTTGTGGTAATACACCAATGGCAGGAATCCAACACTGGAACCAAGAACATTCCAGAGCCAGAAGTCGGCAGAACCAAACGAATAAGGAATCCGACGGCGCATGAGTTCGTTGCCGATGCGGTTGCTCAAGCAGTGGAACCACACCAAATAGGCAATGCCACAAGTAAGCCAACCCCACAAGAAGAAAATCCAGCAATAGTGAGTGGTCTTGCGGCCATCATAGCGAGTCGCCACCGTATTGATTTCTGAAGAGATACGTGATAACACGACGATGCCATAGATGCCAAATGTGATCAGGCTGAGGAAGAAGAACTTGGCCAATCCACGATTGATAGGCAGCAACTTCTTCGGCACAAATGGCTCACTCTCTTTGGCTGTCACCTCAATAGGAGCAACCTCCTCAGCAGGCTCTGGCTCTGGAGCAGCATCTGTGGCCTCAACATAAATCGTCTCCTCGGCCGGATGGTCTCCCTCCCCATTACGGGGGATGGCTGGGGAGAGGGTCTCCTCATACGCTTCAATCTTCTCCTTGTTTGAGAGGAGGAAATCGATATCGTCGTAGGCATTCATGAGGCAGTACTTCTTGTAGGAGTTGATGTCGAAGTGCTCCGAATGGCCTGTGGCGAGGTTGGTTACTGTCTGGTTGGGCACATCCACCTTCACCTCTGTCTGAGGATTAGCAGCGATACTATCGAACAACTCCTGCTGAAACTCCTTGCTGACGATGACTGGCAGCACGAAGCAGTTGAGGAGGTTGTTGCGATGGATATCGGCAAAGGAACTGGAAATGACGACACGAACGCCATAGCCAGCGATTGCCCATGCGGCATGTTCACGGCTGGAACCAGAACCCCAGTTCTGACCACCCACGATAATCTCATGCACACCCTTGCGAGGTGCTTCTGCATACTCAGGCTGATTCATCACGAAGTCTGCCACAGGATTGCCCTCTGCATCGAAACGGAGGTCGTGCATAAAGGCATCACCAAAGAACTTGGGGTCACGAGTTGTGCTGGCCAAGTAACGGGCAGGAATGATGAGGTCGGTATTGCAATTGTCAATCTGAATAGGAATGCAGGTTGACTGGATGATATCAAATTTCTCTTTAGCCATAATCTTACATCTTTCTTGGGTCAGTTACTACTCCTGTAATTGCTGATGCTGCCACAACGAGAGGCGAAGCAAGGATGGTGCGAGCACCAGGACCTTGACGACCTACAAAGTTGCGGTTGCTGGTAGAGATGGAGAGTTTGCCTGCAGGCACCTTATCAGGATTCATGGCGAGGCATGAAGAGCAAGAAGGAAGACGGAGTTCGAAGCCAGCCTCTTCCAGAATCTTGTCAATACCCTCGTCGATGATTTGCTGACGCACGAGCCATGAACCAGGCACGAGCCAAGCCACCACATTGTCAGCCTTCTTCTTACCCTTCACCACAGAAGCGAAAGCACGGAAGTCTTCGATGCGGCCATTGGTGCAAGCGCCGAGGAAGCAATAATCCACAGGCACTCCTTCGAGTTTCTGACCTGGTTTGAACTGCATGTATTCGAGCATGCTGAGGAACTGAACGCGGTCAGCCTCTGGTATCTCATCGAGCGTAGGAATAGCCTCATCGATAGCAATACCAGCACCAGGATTGGTTCCGTAGGTAATGCGTGGCGCGATGTTTTCAGCGCGATAAGTCACCTCCTTGTCGAACACGGCATCCTCGTCAGAGTAGAGTTTCCTCCACTCTGCCACAGCCTTGTCCCACTCTTCACCCTTGGGGGCATACTCACGACCTTTCAGATAAGCGAAAGTGGTCTCATCAGGAGCAATCAGACCCGCACGTGAACCCATCTCGATGGAGAGGTTGGAAAGGGTCAGACGTCCCTCCATGCTCATGTTGCGAACGGCCGAACCAGCATATTCCACAGCATAACCCGTCGCACCAGAAGTGGTCATCTGTGCCATGATGTAGAGTGCCACATCCTTGGCGGTCGTACCCTCTGGCAAAGTACCTTCGATGTTGATGCGCATGGTCTTGGGCTTGCTCTGCAAGATGCACTGAGAAGCCAACACCTGTGCCACCTCACTCGTACCGATACCCATCGCGATGGCACCTACAGCACCATGCGTAGAGGTGTGGGAATCGCCACAAACGATGGTCATACCAGGCAATGAAAGTGCCTTTTCTGGTCCTACCACATGGATGATACCATTATCCTTCGTACCCATCGCAAAGTGCTTGATGCCAAACTCTTCGCAATTAGCTTTCAGGGTTTCCACCTGCTTACGACCTACAGGGTCATTGATGACTTCCTGCTGGTCGGAAGGGGTATTGTGGTCTGGCATTGCCACCACATGATCAGGTCTGAACACCTTGATGTTCTTGTCTCTCAACGTATCGAACGCCTGCGGACTCGTCACCTCGTGCGCATACAAGCGGTCGATATACAATTGTGTGGGACCATCCTCCACGTTCTGCACCACGTGGGCATCCCATATTTTATCAAATAATGTCTTTCCCATTGCTTAGTCTCTGAATTTATTGATACAGTCAATATATGCTTCGACGGAGGCAGTGACGATGTCGGTGTTGGCACCAAAACCATAGTAGAGGTGACCATTGTATTCCACCTGCATGTGTACCTTACCCATATCGTCAGAACCTTTCGAGATGGCCTGAATGGTGAACTCTTTGAGGGTCATCTTGCGCTTGATGATGCACTTCAACGCATTGATGGCAGCATCGACAGGACCATTACCAGATGCAGCAGCCTCGAAATGTTCGTTAGCTACCTGCAAACCGATGGAAGCCACAGAACGAACACCCTTACCCGTAGTCACCTGCAAGTAATCCAGTTTCACATTGTGCGTAGCACTACGCTCTGCACCTGCCAACACGAGGATGTCATCATCTGTCACTTCCTTCTTCTTGTCGGCGAGTTTCAGGAAATCCTCATAAATCTTGTCAAGTTTCTCACCTTCGACTTCCACACCATTCACGTGCAGACGATGTTTCAGAGCAGCACGACCGCTTCGAGCTGTCAGCACGATGGCATTGTCATCGATACCCACATCCTTAGGATCCATGATTTCGTAAGTCGATGCGTTCTTCAGCACACCATCCTGATGGATGCCGCTCGAATGAGCAAATGCATTCTTACCCACAATGGCCTTGTTAGGCTGCACAGGCATATTCATCAGGCTTGACACCATACGGCTCGTTGGATAAATCTTCGTCGTATTGATGTTCGTCTCGATGCCAAGGTCTGGATGGGTCTTAAAAATCATTGCCACCTCTTCGAGAGATGTGTTACCGGCACGCTCACCGATACCATTGATGGTCACCTCCACCTGACGCGCACCAGCCAAAACGCCAGCCACCGTGTTGGCAGTCGCCATACCGAGATCGTTGTGACAGTGGGTGGAGAGGATGGACTTGCCAGCCGCAAAAGCATCCACATGCTCATAAAGATACTTTATTTTCTCGTGATACTCGTTGGGCACACGGAAACCCGTCGTGTCAGGAATGTTACAAACCGTTGCACCAGCCTTGGTCACAGCGTCAATCACACGAGCCAGATACTCGTTGTCTGTGCGACCTGCATCCTCTGCATAAAACTCCACATCCTCCACATACCTCTTGGCATACTTCACGGCAGCCACAGCACGCTCGATGATTTCTTCTGGAGTCGAGTTGAACTTGTACTTGATGTGTGAAGGCGAAGTGCCAATACCTGTGTGGATGCGCTTGTGCTTGGCATACTGAAGCGCCTCAGCAGCCACATCGATGTCCTTTTCCACCGCACGTGTCAACGCACAGATGGTAGGCCAAGTGACCGCTTTTGAGATTTCTACCACACTGTTGAAATCGCCTGGGCTGGAGATGGGGAAACCAGCCTCGATGACATCCACGCCCAACGCCTCCAACTGCTTGGCCACCTGAATCTTCTCAACCGTGTTGAGCTGACATCCAGGCACCTGCTCGCCATCGCGCAGCGTCGTGTCAAAAATAAATAATCTGTCCATATTGTTATGAATTTTTATATCTCACCACCATGAGGCACAAGCACAAGCCTATATAAAAGTAAAACCTTCCCCACAGCAGTGAGAAAGGTTAAACATTTGCTTTATATCGTTATGCACATAGGCACACACGCACCTCTCTCACCTCCGACTCCGTAAGTCGTAGTGCCAAAAGGTTAAGTCGCAATGTGTTGCTATAAGTTGCCATCATCTTGAAATTTCGGATGCAAAGGTACAATTTTCTATCCAAACCACCAAAAAAAACGTGAAAAAACTCAATTCTCGACTACAAAAGTGGTGACGGAACGGGCAGGCAGGGTTGTGTTGCGCAGATCCACCTTGCCAATGTTCTTTAGGCTCTCGCCTTCCACGTCGGAAGTGCGGTAGGCGGTGATAGTTGATAATTGATAGTTGACAGTTGATAGTTGGGACAGGTCGATGCTGACAGGGCGGTCTTCCTTGCTGTAGTTGATGGCAACGATAGCAAGTGTGCCGTCTGTATTCTGATAGGCAGAGAGCATCAGACCATCGATTTCCATATCGCCTTCCATATCGAGACGAACAGCTCCAGGACGGACAAAGCGAGAGAAGTTTCCCATTGTCCACATCAGTTTGGAGTCACGAACCATGTTGGCCTGAACCATTCCACGACCTTGACCACGTCCTCCTCCTGAGCGTTCGCCTTTCACATACATACGGATAAGTCCATCCTTGTAGTTGCCACCAGCGGCTCGCCACCACTGCCACGAACGGGCATTGGCAACAGTCAAGTCGTAGTGCATCACACGAGCCACATAAAGGGCTTCTTCCATCGAGAAATCGAAACCACCACCTCCATGAATCTCCTCATCATTCGACATGATGCAGAGTTCGGTCATCCAGAAGCCAAGACCCTCTCTGTCCTCTCGGACATCTCCCCCATGAAGGGGAGAACCATTCGGGATGTTTGTCTTTTGGGAACTCTCCGCATGGGCTCCCTCCCCATTACGGGGGAGGGTTGGGGAGAGGGTCTCTATCGCTTCTTTCAACCGTTTGCGATAGCCATACAATCCAACACGCTCATAGTTGCGCTCCCCTGGACGAAGGATAGGTGTGTTCGTCCAATAGGAATGACCAGCCATCACACGAGCGATGCTGGGGAGGTTGCCCACGTAGGTATCAGTGGAATCGGGATTCCAAAAAGCTTGGATTTCATAACCACGCTGCCAATCGGTCTCATGGGTGGCATACATGCAACGGAAATCGCTCGATTCATTGATCAGAATCTTCGTAGTGATGCCACGCTGCTGGAACACGCGATTCATCTCACGGGCAATATGTGCAATCTCCCGATTGGTGGCAGGACTTCCCTCTTGCTTGGGGCCAAGCCAGTTCCAATGTCCATCAGGTTCGTTCACTGGACACACATAGTCGAAATGGATGCCATCCTCACGCTCTGCCGCTTGGAGCATGTCAGCGATGTAGGCAGCAAAATCATCATAGGCATCAGCTTTCAAATTGAAAGTGCCACCACGTCCTGTATTGGTAGCCAAGCCGTTCTGAGTCAGATGGATGGGAGGAGAATTGTAGAACGCCAAGAAGGTAGGCACACCACGTTCCTTCGCCAATTTCAAGAACCGACGTTGCCCTGTCTGCTTCTCAAAATACTCTGTACGCGTGTCATGATTGATTTGAGCCGAATCACCCTGCGTGGCACTGCCTGCACCAGCATTGAATCGCCAGATGCTCAGACCAATCCCCTTCGGGGAACCATCAGCGAAAGTCTCAGAAGAGAAGAGCCAGTCAGCCACTTGCTGCTGAAGGGAATCTTCCCATTCTCCAATGCGCCACATGCTCCACGCATCGCTGGCACCAAAGCCATCGATGGTCTGCTGCTGGTGGTTGGTCACGCTGAATTGGGTCACTTGCTGTGCCTTCACTTGTCCTGTCATACAGCACAAGAGAGCACTTATCAGAAATATGTTAGTAAAGTTGTTCATGTCATGTGTTGTGTTGGTTGAACGGTACAAATGTAAACAAAAGATTGTTCACGCCCAAGAAACAAGCGAGAAAAATCCCTTTCCACTTGTGTATTTTACAAAAAGACACTAATTTTGCAAAGTTTTTCCACTAACGGGCAATACAAATGGCACTTATCTTCGACATCAAACGCTTTGCCATCAACGATGGACCTGGCATCCGAACGACACTCTTCATGAAGGGTTGTCCGCTTCGCTGTGTGTGGTGTCATAATCCAGAGGGATTTGAGGAACGACCTGTGAAAATGTACACGAAGAAGAAGTGCATTGGCTGCCAGGCATGTGTGGAAGTCTGTCCAGAGAAGAATCTGGTGTTGACAGCTGACGGCATCAAAGACTTGGGACATTGTGTGAGCTGCGGAAAATGTACAGACGAGTGCCCTACCCTCGCCTTGGAAATGGCTGGAAAAGAATGGAAGATGGACGAGTTGATGGCTGTGGTGGAGAAGGAACGGGCGGTGATGGAGCAAAGCGGTGGAGGTGTGACGATGTGTGGAGGCGAACCGTTGATGCATGTGGACTACCTTTGCGACGTGCTGGACGAGTTGGGCAAGCGAGGTATCCATCGCACAGTTGATACAACCTTGTTCAGTTCCCCTGAGAATGTAAAGCGAGTGGCTGAACGCTGCGAACTTTTCCTCGTCGATTTGAAACTGATGGACAGCGAGAAGCACCAGCGATACACCCGAGTGAGGAACGAGCAAATTCTTGCCAACATCCGCATGTTGAGCGAAATGGGCAAGCGGTTTTGGATACGCATTCCACTCATCGTGGGAGTGAACGCTGATGACGAAAACCTGATAGCATCGGCTGAATTCTTGGTTTCATTGCCCACCAAACCTGAAGTGGTGAATCTGCTGATTTATCACGATGTGGGCATCGGCAAGCATGCTCGATTGGGCACAGAGTACAATCCTGAAGCCCTAAAGATGGAAGCCCCATCAGAAGAGATGCAGCAACATGCGCTTGACATCATGAAGCAGCATGGACTGAATGCCATCATAGGAGGATAACAAAACAACAATATATAAATATGAGACTTACAATCAAGATTGGCAGTAATGTGCTGACGAGAGCAGACGGTTCCTTGGATGTGACCCGCATGTCGGCGTTGGTGGATCAGATTGCTTACCTGCGCAGCCAAGGACATGAAATCATCCTTGTCTCGTCAGGTGCTGTGGCAAGTGGCAGGAGCGAGATGCAACATATTCAGCATGACCTCGACTCGGTCGATCAGCGACAACTCTTTTCGGCCGTGGGACAAGCCAAACTCATCAACCGATACTTCGAACTGTTCCGTGAATATGGTATTCCTGTAGGTCAGGTGCTCACCACCAAGGAGAACTTCTCCGATACGGAGCATCGCAAGAATCAAGAGAACTGCATGCGTGTGATGCTCGAAAATGGCGTCCTGCCCATCGTGAACGAGAACGACACCGTGTCAGTCACCGAATTGATGTTCACTGATAACGATGAACTCTCAGGACTGATGGCACAGATGACGCAGTCGCAGATGCTGATCATTCTGAGCAACATCGATGGCGTCTATACGGGCGATCCTGCCGACCCAGAATCGCGCCTTATCAGCATCGTGAAGCCAGGCAAAGACCTGAGCGACTATATCCAGGCCAAGAAGTCAAATGCTGGCAGAGGTGGCATGCAGAGCAAATCGAACGTAGCCACCCAAACCGCTGCCGCAGGCATCAGCGTGGTGATTGCCAACGGAAAGAGAGATGATATCTTGATTAAATTAATGAACGACAGGGACAACACACCCTGCACAGAATTCTTATGCTAATGGACTCCCCAATTTTCCAATCCTTTACTGCCGCCAAGGACGCCAGCATCGACCTGGCCTTGCTCGACAACGACACCATCAACAAGGTTCTCCTCGCTGTAGCTGACAAAGCCATCGAAGAGACTGATGCCATCTTGGCAGCCAATGCCAAAGACCTCGCCAGAATGGACGAGGCAAACCCTATGTATGACCGTCTGAAACTGACCAAAGAGCGTATCGAAGGCATTGCTGGTGACACTCGAAAGGTAGCCACCCTACCCTCCCCATTGGGCAAGGTGCTGAAGCATTCTGTGCTGCCTAACGGACTCGAGCTCAAGCGAGTCAGCGTACCTTTTGGCGTGATTGGCATCGTGTATGAAGCACGTCCGAACGTCACCTTCGACGTCTTTTCTCTCTGTCTGAAGGCAGGCAGCGCTTGTATTCTCAAAGGTGGAAAAGACGCTGATGATAGTAACCGAGCTATCGTCAGCCTCATCAAGGATGTGCTGAAGGAGTTTGGCATCAACGAGAACGCCATCACGCTCCTGCCTGCCACCCATGAGGCCACAGGAGCATTGCTTCATGCCAACGGATTCGTTGACCTCGTCATTCCACGTGGCAGCAAACGCCTCATCGATTTCGTGCGTCAAGAAGCCAGCGTGCCTGTCATCGAGACGGGCGCAGGTGTGTGTCATGCTTACTTTGATAAGGATGGCGACGTGGAGAAAGGAGCTCGCATCATCAACAACGCCAAGACTCGCCGTGTGAGTGTCTGCAACGCCCTCGACTGCACATTGATTCATGCAGACCGCCTCGCCGATCTCCCCACCCTCTGCGAACCGCTGAAGGAGAGCAATGTCCTCATCTATGCGGATGAACCAGCGATGAACGCACTTAGTGGGAAACTGTCAACTGTCAACTGTCAACTGTCAACTCCATACCCTGCCGACTTGCTCAAGCCATCAACTGAAGAATGTTACGGCACAGAGTTCCAGTCCTACACCATGGCAATCAAGACAGTCGCTTCAGCTGATGAAGCCATTCGCCACATCCGTCGCTTCGGATCTGGACACTCTGAGTGCATCATCACAGAGAACCGCGCCACAGCAGACCAATTCATGGTACAAGTGGATGCCGCTTGTGTCTATCACAATGCTCCCACCTCATTCACGGATGGCGCACAATTTGGCTTGGGTGCAGAAATTGGCATCTCCACCCAGAAACTCCATGCACGTGGTCCGATGGCCCTCGAAGAAATCTGCACCTACAAGTGGCTCATCGAAGGCAACGGACAAGTGCGGCCGAAATAAAACGACAAAATTATTTCAAACGGCTCTCAATTACCTCCCAGTTGATAATTTGCCAAAGGGCTGCGAGGTGGTCTGGACGACGATTCTGATAGTCCAGATAGTAAGCGTGTTCCCAAACGTCGAAAGTGAGCAATGGCTTCAATCCACGCTGAATGGGATTGGCAGCATTCGTTTCCTGTGTAATGACAAGCTTACCATCAGCATCAGCTGAAAGCCACACCCATCCAGATCCAAAGAGCGTAGCACCTTTCTTCTGAAACTCTTCTTTGAAGGCCTCGAACGAACCGAACTGAGCAATAATGGCTTCGGCGAGCTTGCCTACGGGCTGATTGTCGGTTTTAGGAGCTGCAAACTGTCCAAAATACAGATTGTGGTTCAGAATCTGTCCTGCATTGTTCAAGATGCCACCGTCTGCTTTGAGTACAATCTCCTCAAGAGGAAGACCAGCCAAAGGACTTCCCTCCAAAAGAGCGTTGAGGTTATTCACATAGCCAGCAAGATGCTTTCCATGATGGAAACCAATCGTCTCGCGGCTGATCACTGGCTCTAAAGCCTCTGGCGCATAAGGCAGCACCATCAGTTCAAATTTCTTCATAACTCATTAGTTTTATGGGGTTGTCTTCACCTCCTCAAAATCGACGTATGTTCCCTCCGTGTCGCCAAATACCTTACCATCACCCTGGGCATCACCGCCAGAGGTTGTAGTATTATTATATGTACGCGAGGACTTGCCAGAAGATGACGTTTTGGCAGTACGCTTACGATGGGTCTGTTTGCTTTTGCCTGTGAAAAGACGGTAGATGGCTCTGAGATTGCCAAAACCACCGACCAATCGGCTCATCAGATAAATACCGATGCCGATAAAGACCAGCGCTATGAAAACGAATGTAAATAAGGTCGTTAAGAATGCTGACATATTCGTGTTGGTCGTTTTTTGAATAAGGAAGTTCGTTCTCCCTTACTCCTCATCTTGGGGCAAATATGATGCCACAATCGACAGCACGACATAAAGTCCGATGCTGGCAGCTGCACCACGAGACAACCCCATCATCACACCATCATCGCTAAGGAATGCTCCCATCAGCAACATCACGATGGTCAACACGAGGAAAATAATCTTCATTTTGTCTTTAGGCCAAGAGAGACGTCCTTTGAAAGCAAACATAGGCACCTCGCACACCAACAGCCAACAGAACAGCAACATGAAAAGGAACAGGAACAGGGCATTGAAACGAGGACTTATGAGCCAAGCCTCACAACTGGAAATCAACGCTCCCCAGAAAATGGCGTTGGCAGGAGTAGGCATGCCGATAAACCCTGTGTGCTGACGTTCGTCGATATTGAACTTTGCCAATCTCAAAGCAGAGAAAGCAGCCAAGAGGAATGCCGTGAAAGGCATCACACGGAAAAAGAAATCCGAACTCATAAACGATGGATACGCCACATGGTTGAAGAGCGTAAAGATCATCGCTGAAGGAGCCACACCGAAAGTAACGCAATCGGCCAGAGAATCCAACTCCACACCCAATTTGCCGCTCACGCCAAGCGCACGCGCCGCCTTTCCATCGAAGAAATCGAAAAAGGCTCCCAGCAAGATGAAAAGAAAAGCAAGCTGATAACCATGATAGAATGCGGCATAAGTCGCAATGCATCCACAGATGAGGTTGCAACAAGTGATGATATTCGGAATATGCTTTTTCATATTACTTCAATTTCGCAATCACAGTCTCATTTCCCACTGTCCGCTGCCCCATCTTCACCAGCACCTCAGAGCCTAACGGCAAATACACATCCACACGGCTACCAAACTTGATGAAGCCCATGTGGTCATCGATGAAGCACTCCTCGCCCTCCTTCGGATAAGTCACAATGCGGCGAGCCAATGCCCCAGCAATCTGACGAGCCATCACCTCCACTCCATGCGCCGTGCGAATCACCACCATCGAACGCTCGTTCTCTGTGCTCGCCTTAGGCAGATAAGCCTTCAGGTAATTGCCATCCTGATGAGCCACCTTCACCACCGTTCCCTCACAAGGAATCCAGTTGGCGTGCACATTCGTCAGGCTCATGAAGATAGAAACCATCAAGCGCTTATCGTGGAAATACTCCATCTCCTCCACTTCCTCGATCACGACGATATGTCCATCAGCAGGAGCCATAATCGTCTTGTTCGTAGGTCCATTGAACATACGCACTGGACAACGGAAGAAGTTAAGCAAGATGCCATACACAATCAGCACAATCCCGATGACGATGTAGGAACCCCAACAAAGCGTGCTCCTCGACATCCAAGCCAGACTAATGATAATAGCCGCCAGTACACCCGTGTAGAGCAACGTGTGCTTACCCTCATGGTGCAGACGAATTTTGTTTCTACGTTTGTTATGTATCAGTGGTTTTTCTTTCGACATGACAATCACTTTATGCCGCATATACGGCAGGAATGGATGCAAAGGTAGGGTATTTTCTCATAAAACACAAACAAAATCGGAACTTTTCCGCATTTTTCCTCAAAACTTTTTGGGAAATCCAAAATAAAGCCCTAACTTTGCAGCCGCATTCCGCAAAAGAATGCTTTTTGAGGATTGTGCTATGGTGTAATGGTAACACTACAGGTTTTGGTTCTGTCATTCCAGGTTCGAATCCTGGTAGCACAACTCACTGAGAAAAGGCATCCAAGGACATAACACTCCAAAGGTGTCATTTTTTCACTCTATCGGACTTGTAGCTCAGTTGGTTAGAGCAACAGACTCATAATCTGGAGGTCCCAGGTTCAAGCCCTGGCTGGTCCA
>JAFZVN010000034.1 GCA_017617805.1 Bacteroidaceae bacterium
CTTGCTTACGGATGGTGCAGAGGCTTCCATCGAACGTGCCACTTTCATCACAACTGATGGACGTCGCATCAGCATGGATGTGTCAGATATGGCCACAGGCATTGCGAACATCCAAAGCAAAACGGGTGCGGATGGTATCTACAATTTGGCAGGTCAGCGTGTTGACTCCTCCCTCAAGCCTCTTCCTGCAGGCATCTATCTCCGTAACGGCAAAAAGATCAGGGTGAAGTAAAAAACTCACACTGAATATCTATATAAGGGGGGCACTTCAAAAAGGTGTCCCCTTCTGTTTTTGTTTTTCGTCTTCTCCATATTGCAATTTATAGTTTGCAAAATGAGAATGGAGCCTGAAATTGTTGCAATAGACACAAAAAAATGGAGAAGGCATATGTGTTATCATTAATTTTTGTTAACTTTGCCCCATTGATGACCTAAAGGTGTAGAATGAACCCATGAATATGAATTGAATACGAGTGACAACTAACAAGAATTATTAACAATCAAAAATAACTAACCCTATGAAAAAAGTATTTATTCTTAAATCTGTGATGGTGGCACTGTCAGTGCTGTTATCGCTCCATGTTTATGCACAATCGTCCGCTAATTGGCAAGTAGGTCAAGATGTGACTGCTGAACTTGGTCTTGGTGACTGCGATGGTTCTTTCTCTGGCGAATGGGAAATGAACGAATATGAGACAGGCGATGTAATCACGATGGGTGATTATTGGCAGGGTACGATGCCTATTGAGTATTGTGATGTGGGCTGCCTTGCTTTCTACAACAAAGAAAACAAATTACAAACCTTTGACATTTATCAAGTGGTGAAGATACCAGCAGGTATTTATACAATCAAGGTGCAGTCTTACTATCGTGAAGGCAATCCTAACGATACTTTCGCCAACTATAACAAGGGTCAGGCAAAAAAATCTGTATTCCTTTATGCGTCTGTCCTACCTAATGAAGACCCTGAATCGGAGGTGGTTCGTGAATCCAGCACACCCATCTGCTCTATGGCGTCATCTGGGCAGTCGGAGATGCTCTATTCATCTTCGTTGAGTTGGGCATCAGATGGAAACAACTGGGTGACAGATGCGGCTGGCAACTCTGTATTGGTGTACTATCCTAACTGCAATATCAGTTCTCGCATTTATTTCGAGGCTGGCGAATATTGGAACTCTTTCCAAATTATCTTGACTGAAGAAGCATGGGTTCGTTTGGGTCTCCGTAAGGTGGCTGGCATTTCTGAAGACTATGTTCCATTTTCCAATCTTCAGGTGATTTATGAGAGTGAGGCTGATGATGATGCTCTGTTGTTGGCTGCCAAGGAAGACTGTCGTAAGACGCTCGCTGAGCTTGAAGCCCTTGAGGTGGCAGCAGACAAATTAGAGTTCATTGGTCTCGCAGGCATCATCGCCGATCGAGTGATGGAATTGAATGAAAGTATTGATGCGGCAAAGACCATGACGGATGTTGATGCCGTTTCTGCTGAAATAGATGAAACGTTAGAACT
The DNA here is from genome assembly GCA_017617805.1 of Bacteroidaceae bacterium. Classification (GTDB taxonomy): domain Bacteria; phylum Bacteroidota; class Bacteroidia; order Bacteroidales; family Bacteroidaceae; genus Minthosoma. The sequence continues at coordinate 1,511 of JAFZVN010000034.1, forward strand.
CTACAGCAAGAGTATGCTGCATGTCAACAATCTTGCAGATCTTCTCCGTATGTCGGCAGCCATGATGGCTTCGACCAACTACCTTGGTCTTGATGACTTCAAGGCTGCTTATGACAAGTCTTTGGCGACAGCCCAAGCGAATTCAGCTGCCATAGGTAAAGACCCTGTTGCCTACTACGAGGGAATTTATACTGAACTTGTAGAGGCTCGTACCACATATCTCGAAAGTCAAGATCCTGATGAATTTGGTGCCAAGGACTTCACGGCGCTGATCAGATATCCTTGGTTTGTGAACCCAGAGTACACGCCAACTCTGAAGGAGGATGGGACATGGTCGCTCGATGAAGAGTCTTGGCGGTGGCTTGAAGACCATACACCCGATTCCTACAGTAATCTTGTGGAAGCTGGGTATCCAGACATCAGTTCTGATGTGGTTCTCTCAGGAGATCCTGACGTGATTAACCAGTGGTATAAGAGATATAAGACATTCGGCGACGGATGGTCTGCCAATAGTTATCAACTCTACTATCAGGGACGTCTGATTGGTGCCAGCCAGGGATGGGCTAACAGTTATGACGACTGGGAAGGCGTGTGCCAGCAACTGGTAGGTCTGCCCAAAGGTTATTATGGTCTGAAGGCTCTTGTGCGCGGTTATCATGGCGATGGCAAATGGTCTGATGAGAATCTTCCCCCTTATCACAACATCTTTGCAGAAAACTCTGCAGGTGTCCGCGTGGCTTCTGATGTAGGCTATTCTGACAGCTACTATAGTATGCAGATTCTTGGCGACAGCTATGGATGGTGGGAAGCGAAGCCATTGATTTGGCAGGAGCACAAAACAGGTCCCATCTATGTTGATGATGGTCAGCTCCTCATCGGTGGTCAGAGTAGCATCACTGCTGACTTTACGGGCTTCCGTCTTATGTACTATGGCGAGAATCCTCCATACGATGCCATGATTCAGGCAGAGATTGCTGCTATCGATAAGAAAAAAGAGGTTCTTCCGTTTACAGGTGACCTAAATGCTATTGATGCGATTCTCTCGGAGATAAAGTTGCCTCTCGCCGATGTTGGCGCATACAGTGTTGCATTGGCAGTGATTGCTGATGCAAATTACTACATTCGGCAAGCACAAAGAGCTGTAAATAAGTTCAATGCTGTTCAGACATACGAATCTCTTATTAACGACTACGACTTTGAAGATGCACTAAATATCATCTTCCCACCTTTTGATTATGCTATTGGCTTTGGTGGGGCAGAGACGGACACCTACGATGCTGTGGATGGACTCAATGAACAGGCCAACAAATATGCTGAGTACATGAAGATGTATGCCAAGGCTAAGCCTCTCAATAATGCTGCATTAAAATCAGTGCTTGCAAAGCAAGAAAAGATTCTTATGTCTTCCGCTACGGGTGAATCATCTCAGAAACTCGACAGGTTCATGACAGAACTCGCATTGCCATACAACAATGCGCTCTTCGAAAGCATGGGAGTTACTGGAGCCTCTGAGAAGAATCCTGTTGACGTGACATTCCTCCTTGAGAACCCCACCTTTGCAGAAGGTCCATATAAAGGTTGGTCCGGTGAAACTCCAACAATCAACGAGTATGGCCGTGAGAACGCAGAACTCTGGAACAGGACTGCATTCACGCTCTCTCAGAAGCTCGCTGGTCTCCCAGCAGGTACATACGAACTCCGCGCAAAGGCTATCTATCGTGACGGCGGTTCTGTAACAAATTACCTCGTGGAGGAATTCCTGGCAGCTGGCAACGAAGAGAAATGGGATAACCACAACGCAGAACTCTTTGCTAAAGCAAGCGATGAGAACGATCAGTTCGTTTACATCAAGGCTATCGAATCTCTCAAGGGCACTGTCAACAGCTTCACAGAGGTCGTGACATATTGGGATTATGAATACGATGATGATGGTAATGAAATCGTAGTTCCACTCACGATTCAGACGTTGGCTCCCGAGGGTGAAGGTGAGACGTATGAAGAGGCTACTTACAACCATTGTACTGAAGGCACGTATCCGTTCGATACGGTCATTGAAATAGATGGTAAAAAATACTACTATCCAGCTTCCATGTATGGCTTCTACCAGTGGTGCGTGCAACATCCTGAGGATGTAACCAATCGGGTTCGGTTCACGGTTAGTGCAGGTGAGAGCGTTGAAGTTGGCATACGCAAGACTTGCGCTATCGGTTCTGACTGGGTAATCTTTGATGACTTCGAACTTTGGTATCTCGGTGGTGACGCCATTCAGCCTGTTCTTGCTGGTGATGCCAATGGTGATGGTGCAGTCGATGTGACAGATGTTGTCAGCATTGTGAACTATATCCTTGGAAAGCCAAGTGCAAGTTTCGTCTTTGCAGCAGCCGATGTGAAGGGAGATGGGAGTGTGGATATCACAGATGTTGTTAGCGTGGTGAACATCATCCTTGGCAAGGGTGCAGAAGCAAAGGCACGTGAGGCAGTTTCGATATCAGGCACTATGACAACCATCAATGAGAATGGAAACACGAACCTTGTGGTGGATGAAGCCAAGAACTATGTGGCCATGCAGTTGGATGTGGTGTTGCCTGAGGGTCGTACTTTGATGGATGCTCAGTTGAACAGCACGTCCAATCATGCGATGGTCTTCAACCGCACAGGTGAGAACCGCTACACCGTCCTTGCTTACTCGTTGAGCAACGAGGCTTTCGAACCAACGAATGCTGCATTGGCGACCTTGCTTACGGATGGTGCAGAGGCTTCCATCGAACGTGCCACTTTCATCACAACTGATGGACGTCGCATCAGCATGGATGTGTCAGATATGGCCACAGGCATTGCGAACATCCAA
>JAFZVN010000035.1 GCA_017617805.1 Bacteroidaceae bacterium
CTAATCATCCCCCATCTTCAAAACACGAAAATTAACCAATTAACCAATTAACCATTAACCAACGTTTGTCTCTTTCATGCTTAGAACGTTGTCATTTCTTTTCATTATTTGAGTCTCCTCGGATAAAATCCATATAAAAATGACGGAACATGCTTGAGTTATTTGCCAGTTTGTGGTATTGTGTACGAATTTATGCCTATCTTTGCGGTCGAATACAACAAGGGCAGTCAATGTCCCGTCACTTGACAGCAAATTTCATTTGCGATGGCCAACGAGAACTTAAACACCCCCCAGAACGAGACCTTTACATGGTTGCAGCCAGGAACATGGCGCAAGCCCTGCATCGTGCATGTCACCATGGTGGCCAACTCACGCCAGGCATTGTTTGGCCGGCTCACGCACAATGGTTCCGAGGCTGTGGTAGAAAAGACTCCCATCGGCTGGGCACTCATCAATCAGCAGCGCAAACTGTTAGAGATGTGTCCTGAGATCAAGATTCTCGCTGACAAAGTGATGCCCGATCATCACCACATCGTGCTTCAGGTGAAACGGACGATGCCTCGCAGCATCAGGCAGGTGGTGCGCGGCTATATGCAAGGCTGCAAAGAGGAAGCGCGCAAATTGGGGTTCACTGAGAATCTCTATGATGCGCCACCATTTTATCGTGTGCTGACACACAAGGGCCAGCTGCACGCCATGATAGAATACGTGAAGGCCAACACAGAACGTGCATGGCTGCGCAGGCAGAACCCCGATCTGTTCCGAATGCGTCGCAACACTGAAATGTGTGGGTTGCTATTCACGTCGATGGGCAACCACTTCTTGTTAGATTGGCCAGACCGGCAACTGGTGGAGATGAGTCGAAGTGCCAGCGACGAGCAGATAGAGGAGCGGTTGAAATCCGTGCTGGCGGCAACTCACAATGGTGCTGTAACCTATACAGCAGCCATCAGTGACGGGGAAAAGAAGATTGCCAGAACGGTGCGTGAGCAAGGGTTTCCGATCGTGGTGCTGCTCAACGACGGCTTTCCGGCAGAGGGGTCACCTCAAGAGCGCTTTTACAAACCAGGTGGAATTTATTTCGACGCTTGTTCGCGAGGTCAGCTGCTGCTGATGGAACCCCATGAGAACGCCTTTGTCAATCCTGCCATACAGATAGCGGCAGAGAAGACCCTGAGACAGAAAGCAGAGGCCAAGCATCATACTTATACCAGCCTCCCTGTCCAGTCGCAACGTTACAGGTTTTTGGCGCTCAATGAAATGGCGCGCATGTTGGTGAAGCGTTGATGAGACATTCTGCACTTTCATTGATGAAAGATCAATGAAAGTTTATTTATGGTTTTTGGAAAATTGTGGATTTGTTTGGTGAGTTGAAAATTAAAATGTACCTTTGCAATGGAAACTTATGAATAACTTTAAGAAGTACAACTAAACAATTAGTGTATGGATAAAGAAGAGTTTAAAAGACGGCGTGCCGCCATAAAGGAGAAATCTTTGGGTCTATGGCAAGATATTGATGATCATCGAAATGAGGAAAATCGTGTCATCAACGTTTTACATAATGCAAAACCCATTTTAGAAAAATTGGATATGACATTCGAAGAAAGAACGTCTTTATCCAAAGTAGATGTATCCATATTGATGTTGGCAACAGCATTACAGCTTGTGCGTATATATTTGCTGCCTAAATTTCAAGAAAGATATCTTGATGAAAATCGTATTGACAATGATGATGACATCATTAAAGATATGGAAAAAGAAGAAATTGAGGAGTATAAGAAGAAACACACAAAATGGGAATCTAAAAAAAGTGAAAAAGGCTACCGTTCTTGGCAAGAAATAGCTTTTACAATTAAGGTTCCTTACGATGCAACAAAACATTCTGGCAAAGGTTTTAATAACCGAAACATGCATGGTGGTCAGCATAGAGTGAAAACCTTAGGCCATGACCCTGTTCTTGGATGGATATTTGGTGTCGCGAATATTATCAGCGACACCATAACTATTTGTCCAGAATATCAACTCGGAGAAAAATCCATAAGAATACCCTATATTGAGTCTTACAAGGTCGACATGGGATCAAATTTCTGTTGGAAAGAACGGACTACGAATTGGAATGTTTTCAGCAATACTTTCGAGAGCATTGCTGAAGACAAACACAGATTATATGCGGCTTTGTTTTCACAGGGAATTCATCTCGCTTCGGACAAATATACTAAATTAGGTTTGCCTGTTCCGTTCATAAGTTTATTGGATTCTGATAAAGCATACGATATATACAAAGATGGTTATGACTATTTGGATTATCTGTATGATACTCAGATTCTCAGGAGAACTATAAAATCTTCTGCACAATCTGTCATGATTAATATGATTATTGGAGCAATACACAAGTTCTTTTATAATCCCAATAAGGATTTTGACAAAGAATTATACAATGTACGAACAAGAAAGATTATTTTATATTCTAATATAATAGCGACATCCTCAGATGTGGTACAAACGACATGTCGCGCCTATATGGGTGATGAAAATGCCATAAAGAACTTTGATCTGGGTGGGTTTCTGGTCACGATTTACCGACTTATTACAGATACAAAGTACATATTGAGAATAAAAGAGGAATTTATCTATAATGAGTGGGATAGAATTATTGAATCAAAGAACAACATATATAATATATAGTCTATGCTTGATAAAATATTAACACCTGTTTTAGAGTATGCAGGAAAGGCTATTGTTAAAGGTGCCACAGCTGCTGGCAAAGCTATTGTCGACCATTTCGCAAAGCACGGTGCTAAGTATGCAATTGGGGGCGGAGCTGCGGCGGTTGGAGGAGCTGCTTATGTCGTTGGTGAATCGGTTGGCCATAATAAAGGAAAAAAAGAAGGAACTGCAGAACAGGCAGCCCGTGATGAGAAGAAAATGAACGACCTACATGAACAACATGAAAGTGACCGTAAACGATGGAATGAAGAAAAACAAGCCTACGAAGATTTATTGGATGAAATAGATATTAAATAAGTAGAATGTTATGGGATTAAAGCGTTTGTTTAAAAAAGGTCTGTTAGGTGGTGGTAACCTAATAGAAGGTCATATATTTGATGCTCTTCAAAGAAAAAAAGAGACAGGGAAACCATTCAGACAATGTCTGGAAGAATCGGTAAAAGAAACCATTGCCGAGGATTTTCCGGGCACAAGCCATGTTTATGAAATGGGGAAAAACGATGGGAAAAAGCAGGGCACAATCGAGCAGGCGGAGCGTGATGAGGCAAAAATGCTTAGGATTCACGAAGAACATGAGCGTGAACGTGAAAAATGGAGAGAAATAGATAAGGAAAAGGATAGTCTTATTGATGAGTTAGGAAATGGACATTGATTCATCTCATCAAGATTGACAACGAAACAAACCCACTGATCCTCAACAGCAATGCCGATTGTCAGTGGGTTTGTTGTTACCCCAAAATGTATCACACAGGTAATGATGGGAACATGGGGTGATGAAAAACGGTTGAGCCATCATGTGCAATGTCGTTAAACAGACGATGAAATATCATTAGCAGGGAAATGTTACGGTTTGAAATTGAAATACTCAGAAAAATGATAAATAAATATGCAAATAATTTGCAAGAAAATTAAAAGAATGCTAACTTTGCAGGCGCTAATTCGACTTCATGCGAGTTATTTGTACTATTTTTTGGTTTTTTCTAAATTTATTTAATCTATGATCGAGATTTTAAGTGCCAAGAAGTTTCAGATGAAGCTGAAGGCGACAATACAGGCAAGCGGAAGGCTTGGTTTTACAGACGAAACAGCAAAAGCGCTTCATCTGGAAGCTGGTGTGCCCATCAAATTTGCAAGAGATGATGAGAAGGGCGTGCTTTACTTAGCGCGTGTGCAGGAAAGGGATGAGGACTCGTTTGAGGTGAAGAAGTCGGGTGACTATTATTATCTCGCCACGCGTACATTGTTTGATACATTGGGCATCGAATACCGCACTCATTCCGTGATTTTCGACTTTGCCCGTGCAGCATCACTTGATGAGCTGATGGGTGGTGAGGCGTATAAACTGTGTAAACGAGAGAAGCAAAGAAACGACAAGGAGTGAAAAAGGGGCGGAAATCATAATCATTTTTATCAAAATACATTCAGATGTCTGGTATCGCAACCACAATTCCAAGTTCATCCAGCAAAGCCAATGCTGTCATGACTTCGGCACAAAACCATGCCGAGGAAGCTGTAAGTGTGCCAACCATGCATGTGGATTTTTGTAAAAAGGTGAAACGAGAAATCAAGCGGTATGGTGTGATTTCAGCCATGGAACGATGGCGTGTGGTTGGAGAATATATGCATACAGAGGATTGGTGGCCAAAGGTGGCGAGACAAGTGGAAAAGGTGTTCGACAAGGCTTATGAGAAGTATAACCAACAACAAGAGGCGATGGCAAACCGTCAGCCAGCTCCCCTCCTTCAGTTGAACAACAATCCGTCAGCCAGCAATCCTGTAGGCATCGGCAAGGCAGACCAAGTCATAACGCAGAATTTGGGGGATGTGGCACACACAAAATATAATAGATAGAATGGAAGACAACAATAAGATAAGTTTGGAAGGGCTCTTTAAGGGGGCAAATCTCAACGGAGCACAAATTATAGCCGTTAATCAGGGCGAGGTGTACTATCAAAAGTATGGTGAAGCTACACCCACGCACAGTAAGACGGAAGAAGAAGTGAAAAATGCCATCGAAAAGCTGATGAACGTAAGGGATAGTCAGGATGAGTTTTTGATGCGCGACCAAGACCAATGGTATGCTATCTTCCGTGTGCTTTCCACGTTTTGTGGCTATCCTCAAAAGGCTCCCGATTTCAGCAGAACGATGGAGAATCTTGGCATGGGTGAGATGAGAGTGCCTTGCAAATACGATAGTTTTCGTAAAGTGTCACCCAACCAACTCCCACAGAATGTTTCCTTATGGCACCAATACAAGAACACAGCCGACCAATACTCCATGAAGCAGGTCGTTGTAGCTGTAAAACTCATGGAACTGCTGGAGATTGACGGACGCTGAAAAAGGACTGTTCCCAATTTCACTACCATTTTCCCAATCTTATTCCCAATCAGGATTTTTCCTCGATTGGGCTTTTTTTTGTCCCTACCTTTGCATCGCCAACCTCAAAAAGAGGTGACATAATCAACTCATTATTCATACTTAAAAACAAAAAAATTATGATTAAAACAGGAACAATCAAGAAGATTGGGGTGCCACGAGAGTGGACCACCAATGAGGGTGAGAAAAGACTTGCCTACCCAGTGACAGTGAGCTTGCCCTACGTGCGTCAGGACGGCAAACAGGGAGAGGATCTGATGGTGTGTGAACACAACTGCGCCAATCCGGACTATGTGAAACAACTCGAAGAACTGATGGAAAGCCAGGCGGAACTGGATCTGACAATTTCATTCTCCGTCAGGAAGGGAAAGGCAGGCGGGGAGTTCACAAACATCAAGTTGACAAACCTCTCACGGAAAATCAATTAATGTCACACAGATGGCACAGATGACACGGATAAAAGAAGAAAATTTCTATCTCGCTGCATAAGGTTTTATCGGTTTTTGTTCAAATATATCCGTGAGATCTGTGAAATCTGTGAGAGAAAAAAGGAAAAGATGATGAAACTGACAAAAAAGGACATTGAGGCCATTATCTGGCTGCTGAGAGAAATCATCGCATTGTTTCTCAAAATCAAAAAGAACAATAAAGAAAAATTGAAGGATTGAAAAATTGAAAAATTGAAGTAATAGTATGAAAAGTAAGAAATTGCCGAGGGGACTGAGGAACAACAACCCGCTGAACATCCGATGGAACCCCAAAACACGACCTTGGCAGGGTCAGAAGAGCCACGATGGGGAGTTCGCCATCTTCGAGACGATGGAGGACGGCTACAGGGCTGCGTTCCGAGTGCTGGACTCCTACAACAAGAAGCACAACATCTACTCTGTGCGCGAAATCATCTACCGATGGGCTCCACCACAGGACCACAACCACACGCGTGCCTACATCGAGAGGGTGTGCAAGGAGGCCAGCCTGAGGGAGACTGACATCATCGTGGTGGACTCGTGGATTGAGGAGAAGCGAGAGGATGCCATGTGGCTGGTCTGGGCAATGGCGAAGGTGGAGAACGGTGATGCGTTCATCTCGTACGCTGACATGGAAACCATCAAAAAAGGATACTATAAGGCATTCAAGAAGTACAGTTGACAATTGACGGGTTGGAGTGAGGAATTTCACGTGAATGAGCTGGCCAGCAATTCCTAACTTCTCCTCACTTAAAAACAATCCAATTATGAAAATTCAAATTGAAATCAGCAACGAAACGTTGCAGACCATCATGGATGGCAAGAGAGTGGAAGGCGCATTGAGATTGATGCCTTCTGAAGGTAAGAAGAAACCGGTGATCAGCTTCAACGCCTACAACCGGAAGCCCTACAAGCGACCCAAAGAGAATGTGCTGTTCTATCTGGAACACGGAAGGGTGACGGAATCGCCTGAACGCATCAAGATGTATGAGAGCGTGCCCAAAAGGCTGGGCTTGGCATACGTGGGAAAGGTGATGGTGAGAGAGGCGAAAACGGCGGCGGAAGAGTTGAACTCTAAACCATAACCATAACCTTAACCATAACCCTAACTCGCCATGCGGGGTGCTAAAAAAATAGTTATCGTTAAGGTTGTCGTTAACGTTAAAATCTCTAAACTCTAAACACTAAACACTAAACCAGAATGTCACGAATTATTATTGAGAATAGGCGGGAGCGGAAATGGTTGAGGGAAAAGTACCATACGGCCAAGGCTCCCTACATCAGCAAGGCACTGGCGTTTCAGCTGAACACGGATTTGGCTATCAGCATCAGACAGGACGCTTTGCGACTGAAAACAGCACAACTTGTGGAGAATTGAAGCGTTGAAAAATTGAAGAACCTTTAGCTCAACGTAGTTAATTGAAGTTGCCATGCGGGGTGCTATAAAAATAGTTATCGTTAAAGTTAACGTTAAGGTTATCGTTAAGGTTAAAAAAGAACAACATGAAGATTGATATTTACCAGAACAAGCGGAGTGTGCGCCCGTTCACTTCGTGGAAATCGAGGGCAGACATGCTGAATTTTCTTGAAGAAAACAAGAAGATTGCTGCCATCTGCCAAAAAATCAAGGAGACGGGCGACCTCTCGCTGAAGGACGGACTGCCTGCCATGATGCCCATGGGCGATGTGGGCGACCTGCAGCGGAAGAAGGAGAACTGCATGCCAACTGGCATCGTGATGATAGATCTCGACAACAAGGGGGAAATCGGGCCAGAGGTGGTGCATTGGTGGGAGGACGATGACCCGAAGGCACTCATCGAGAAGATGCTCACCGAACGGCTCACAGGGGTGGGTCAGCCAGAATTGGAGCGCATGCATGTGGTCTTGGTGCATATCACCCCATCAGGGAAGGGGCTGAGGCTGCTGGTGCATTGCCATGCGGAGGGCATGGAGGCGACCATCCTGAACTGTGTGGAGGCGCTCGACCTGAAACGCTTCGGAGAGGTGGATCCTGCCTGCACGGACCTGTCAAGGCTGTCGTATCTGGTGCCTGAGACGTACATCGTCTATGAGAAGGGACTCTTCGATGAGGTGCCTGCCATCAGCATCGAGGCGATGAAGGTGTGGAAAAGCACGGGCACAGCGGAGAAGCACAAGAACACGCTGACAGATGTGGCGGATGTGCTCAAGAACGACGAGGAGTACAGGGACTTTGAGTATAACGGTCACAAGGTGGCTGAACTGGTGAGGGAATACCTGGACGCCACTGGGGGTGACCCACCTGAAGGACTGAGGCACCCGACCTACAACAACCTCATCGTGCAGTTCAGAAACCTCGTGAACAACGACCCGAAGATCCTGCATGCCGTGCTGCCCACGTTTGGCAACTCGATTGAGGAGACTTGGGGACAATGTGTGAGCCTCTGCTCCTCGAACCGAACCACAAGGCTGGAACGCAACGTGTACTTCTTCCTCAAAGACAGGGGCTACCTGCTGGAACGCCCCTCGCCTGAGACACCTGAACCCTTGGAACCTGAGGAGGACACGCTGCCTCCGATGCCCAAGCTGCCTCCTGTGTTCAGACAGTTTGTGAACGCGGCTCCCGACGATTTCAAGATACCCACTGTGGTGGCGCTATTGCCCATACTCGGCACATTGACCAGTTACCTGCGTGCTGACTACTTCGATGGGAAGGAGCAGAGCACGGAATTCATCTCCCTGCTGTTCGCTCCTCCATCGTCGGGCAAATCGTTCATCGAGAAGTTCAGCTGGCTGCTCGACAACATCCGCGAGCGCGACCGCATCAACAACAAGAGGGAGGAAATCTATGCCGCCATGGACAGCAAGAAGTCGGACAACGAGAGGGGCGAAGACGCGCCCAAGGTGAGCGTGAGAATCGTCAAACCGCTCATCTCCATCCCTGAGCTGCTGACCAAGATGAGGGACAACCATGGCAACCACATGCTGATCATCGCTGAGGAGCTGGACACCTTCAGCAAGGGCAACAGAACGACAGGTGGCGACAAGTCGGACTTGTGGCGAGTGACCTGGGACAACGGGTTCTATGGCCAGTACTACAAGAGCACGAAAACCTTCAAGGGGGAGGTGCAGATGTTTCTGAACCTGCTCTTCACCTCGACACAGGACCAGATAGACCGCTTCTTCAAGAATGTGGAGGACGGACTGGTGACCCGATTCAGCGTGTGCCCGATAGAGAACCAGATGTACAGGTCGTACATTCCGTGGAAGAAGATTGCGCAGAAGGACATCCTGCAAATCAAGAACATCCTGACGAGGTTGGACAGCAAGGTGTATAAGTTGCCCCTGAAGCTGGATTTCGAAGAGCTGGATGACATCAAGTCGGAGGAGTTTGACGCGGTGGTGCCTTGGCAATTTGACTTCCTGCCTCATGAGAAGCTGGACTTGAGCTATCTGTTCCCCACCCTGTACGAATGGTTGGAGGAGGAACGGGTGAAGAGCGCCATCACGCTGAACCCTGCAAGGGATGTGTTCAGAAGACGTGCTGCCTTGAAGGGATTCCGGTTGGCACTGGTATGCCACGGACTCTACACGACGGTGGGCAAGAAGGAGCAGGAGTTGATCAAGGATTTTGTAAAGTGGTTCTGCAGCGTGGATCTGCGCAACTCGCTCTATCAGTTTGGGGAACGCTACAACGAACTGCAGAACAAGGCTGTGGCAAAGAAAATCCCTCAGTCGAAGGTGTTTGACAAGCTGGACGAGGTGTTTGAGACAACGGATGTGAGGCTCGCCCTCCAGAAGGCTGGCAAGAAAACGCCTGTGAAAGTGGTCATCTCGCTCTGGAAAACCAACGGGCTGATAGAGAGCACCGAAAACAACAAATTCAAAAAACTGAAAAAAGCATAATATGGTTACATTAGAACTGACAAGACGATATGGTGCCCCAGGATTCACTTGGGGCACCATGAAGGAGCCTCAGACGGGCTTCTCGTGCCACACGATGGAAAGGCGTGACCCCAAGCACTGGAGGGGCATGAAGAACTACTGCGCCATCCCTGCCGGACGCTACAAGCTGAGGGTCATCACGAGGGACAACCTGAAACTGAATCTGAAGTTGTTGATGTCGGGCACTTATCGCAATGCGGAGTTTGCGGATGCGAAGGTGCCCAACGACCAGCCTGCGGGCAGCATCTGTGTGGGCAAGAGCATCAATCGCGACAAGTGCCAGCTGGAAGGCGGAGAGGTGGTGCTGGACGGCATCGACGCATGGATCAGACGGCTGATGTATGATGGGCGCGTCTCCACAAAAATGAAGACAGGAGAGCTGGAGCTGGTGGTGAACTATGCGGAAGGCTACTACTACGACGAGCAGGCAACGGACAGAAAGGAGGAAGAGCAGCATGAGGAAGAATGCGACACCAGCTTTGACTTTGCGGAATAATCCGTTCCGCTTCAAACTCGATCGTGAACCCAGCAGCATGATCCATTGCTTCGTGATGGTGATGGAGAGGATAGCGGAGAACTTTCCCATGCTCGTGATTGAGACAAGAGCCTTGGACAAGGTGCTCTTTGGCAAGAGCCTGAGCACGATGAAGCACTACTGCCAATATCCTTTCGTGATGCGTGGCGGAAAGTGGGACGAACAATGCGAGTCTTATCTGCTGCGCTACTTCATCGTCTGCTGGATGATCCGAAAACTCGACCCTGCCCAATTCCCTGCGAAAGCTTTTCATGCAGCGTTTGAGAACTTTAGGCAATTGACAGTTGACAGGTGACAGGTGACAGGTTAATTTGGTTAATTGGTTAATTGGTTAATTTTTTGTTTTTGAAGTGAAGATGGTATTGCAAAGGTACACATAATTAAATAAACAACTCAACTTTCGCAAGTGTTCAACTTGTTCATTTCAACACGAATTACACGAAATTTCACAAAACTAAGCAGAAAGAATCTATCACACAAAGCACCTTCTGTGCAACTAATTTCACGAAGGCCATCCGGATGGTTCGTGAACCTTTAGCTCGGCGTAGCCAAATTAGTAGCCGCTTGCGGCTTCGAGCAATAAGAAAATCTGTCCGCATGGCTTCGTCTCTTTCGTGAAATTTGTGTTAAAATGAACATACGAAACTTGAATAAACAACAGAAGGTGGGTGCTTCAGTTCGAGCATCCACCTTCTGTTTGACGAGTGATAGATCTAAATTGCTATCACTTGCCTGTGTCAAGTTTCCAGACACCGTCCACCTTGACAGCATCGGCTTTTTTGCTCTCGGCTGAGCCGTCGCCATACTTCATGGTGTAATCGACTTTGGCGGAGTTGCCATCTTCTGACATCTGGACATTGGTCACTTCGCAGCCTTTGAGACCACCCTTCTTGTCAATCTCCTTGCCCACCTTGTCACGCATCAGATTGGCATACTGCTGCTTGTCGCTGTCGGTAAGGTTGTTTTTGAAGTAGAAGAGGTCGATGGCTTCCTCATACTGACCTTCTTGGATGCAGGTCACATACTTGGTCACCACACCTTCAGGCGTGTTCTGGTTGCATGACACGAATGCCAAAGCCACGAGCGCAAGGCTCAGAACGGAAAGAATCTTTTTCATTGTTCTTGGGTATTAAAAGGTTTAACATATAATATATTTGTACTTTCTGCTATATCGCTGGGGAAGATACATTCACCGTCCTTGCACACAAGGGTGGGCACAGAGTGGCGATGTCCGTCGCTGAGGTCGATGCCCTGATGGAGATATGCCTGCCAGATGAGTTCTGTACAATAGAGCTGGGTCGTGTCGGAGAGTTGGTAGTCATTGTCAAACTCCACTTGCGCCTTCGCCTTCGACCAAGCATAACGACTCGCAGCCCCTGCGATGCTGTCCGCACAATTGACCCTCATCCAGGCACCACTGACGGCTCGGTCAGCAGCATAAAAGTGCGCCAAAGGCTCACACTTCACATATTCTGGCTCTCCCCTCTCTGCCTCTCCTGGCACGGCATGGATGACCATCCACTCGTCTGCCAGCGAATCGTGATGGAGGATGCCGATGTGGGAATAGGCCGATTGGCTCGCCTCAGTCACCACCTGACTTTCGGCTCCATATCCACAACGCAGCACAAGATCACCTTCACGAAACCCTTCGTCATCTGCCAGCACCACCGACGTGCGATGTTCGCCACAGGCAAAACACACCAGCATCAACAGCATGCTGCAAAGACGAAGAAACGAAACGGACTTTTCCATAATCGGAGTCAAAGGTACGAATAAGTGAGGACAAAGACAAAAGAAAATGGATTTTTTTAGTGTTTTCTTGGCCATATCGGGAAAAAGCAGTACCTTTACATCGAAATTACTAAGCATAACAATCATGAGAACTATTTACTACCTGACAGCGCTGGTTGCTTGCCTCCTTTGTGGAGAGGCGCATGCGCAGCTTTCATCTAACCCAGATAAGTTTTTGGGTAACATCACCACCGGTTACAGTGTGGATTATGGCAATGAGAAGTTCTATACCTTGTGGAATCAGATCACGCCAGAGAATGAAACGAAATGGGACGCCATCGAACCCAGCCGAGGCAATTTCAACTTCAGTGGTGCAGACCGATCTGCCAACTATGCCAAGCAACATGGCTTTCCTTTCAAGTATCACACGTTGATATGGGGTGACCAATACCCTGGTTGGGTCAAAAACCTCTCCACCTCGGAGCAGGCGAAAGCCCTCACGGAGTATTTTGACGGTGTGAAGAAGCATTACCCCAATCTGGAAATCATCGACGTGGTGAATGAGGCTGTGGCCGGCCACAAGGACAATCCTGCTTACAAAGCCGCCCTTGGAGGTGCAGGCAAAACAGGCTTCGACTGGATTATCAAGGCGTTTGAAATGGCGCACGAACGTTGGCCTGATGCCATCCTCGTGTATAACGACTACAACACCTTCCAGTGGAACACCAACCAGTTCATCGATTTGGTGACTACCATTCGCGATGCAGGAGCACCTATTGATGCTTACGGATGTCAGTCACATGACCTGACCGACTGCGACTTCAACACGTTCAAGGCATCGATGGACAGACTTCAGAAAGAACTGAAGATGCCAATGTACAGTACTGAATATGACATCGGCACAGAGGATGATGCCTTGCAGTTGAAGCGCTACAAGGAACAGATTCCTTATATGTGGGAGGCTGACTACTGTGCGGGCATCACCTTGTGGGGCTACATCTATGGCCACACATGGACAACGAACGGAAACTCAGGCATCATCAAGGATGGCAAAGACCGTCCTGCGATGACTTGGCTGAGGGAGTATATGGCGACGGAGAAGGCAAAGAATGCCAAGAGCCCCTACCCTAACTTCAAGAAGGAGGCATCGGTGTATATCAAACCTTCCATCCTCAAACCCACGAAGGGAGAACCGCTCACCATCACAGTCAATGCTCGTCTGCGCACCAAGACCATCGACCACATCGACCTCTATGTGAAGAACGTGAAATACGCCACCATCACAGAGCCTTCGTCTGTGAACGAGAAGACCAAGGATGGGGCATACGAGGCTGAATACACCCCAACGGCTACTGGCAAGTACAGTCTGAAAGCTGTGGTGGTAGATACAGAAGGTAATGAGTATGAGCGCATCGGTTCTTTCACCGCTTACAACCCACGCAGCACCTTCAAGGGTGAAATTGAACTGCCAGGCATCGTGGAGGCTGAAGACTACGACAAGGGTGGCGAAGGCATCACCTTCCACGACTCAGACAATCAGAAAGACGGCAATGGCAACGCTTATCGCAACGACGCTGGAGGTGTGGACATCAAGAAGGTGGATGGCGTAGGCTACACCATTGGCTACACCAATTCAGGCGAGTGGTTGGAGTACACGCTCAACGTGAAGGAAGCTGGCTTCTATGACTACGATGCATACGTGTCTTCTGGCACAACAGGTTCATCTTTCATGCTCGAAATCGAAACGGATGGTGTATCTCAAGCTCTGACAGAAACCATCGCTGTGCCACAGACAGGCAACAACACATGGAGCAATTATGTGCCTGTGCATGGACGTACCCTTATATCTATTCCAGAAGGCAAGCATATCCTCCGCATCAATGTGACAGGCAACAGCGGCGATATCGACAAGGTTGAATTCAAGCACATCGAACTGAACAACGACATCAAGTTCAGCGTCACCTCTGATCCAAAGACGGGTACAGCAGGCGAGAGCCTCACACTCCAAGCGAACACAACGGCTACTAACATCCAGAGCGTCAGCTTCTATGTGAACAACAGACTGGTTGAAACAGTGACAGAAGCACCGTTCGAAACGACGTATAAACCTACGGAGAAAGGGTCTTATACCGTGACGGCAGAAGCGACTGACACAGATGGAAATACCTCAAAGATCTTTAGCTATACCCTCAAGGCTAACAACAAACGGACACCTTATAAGTCAGCTATCGCCATTCCTGGCATCATCCAAGCCGAGAACTTCGACAAGGGTGGCGAGGGACTCACCTTCCACGACTCGGACAGCAAGAGAGAAGGCGACAAGGACTATCGTTCTGACAGCGAAGGTGTTGACTTCGTGGTAGGCAACAATGGAACAGCCATCGGCTATACCGCTAAGGATGAATGGTTAGAATATACCGTCAATGTGAAGGAAGCTGGTAAATATGCCTTCGAGGCAACCGTATCGTCAGGTACCACCAACTCAGGCTTCAACATCGGTCTGGTGAAGAATGGTCAAGTAACCACCATCGGCAAGGTGAGTGTGCCTCAGACAGGAAGCAACGACTGGGGCACCTACAAGGTGGTCAAAGGCAATATCACCAAGGAACTGGAGGCTGGTGAACAGACGCTCCGCTTCACCATCACAGGAGCCAACTGCAACATTGACAAGGTGGAACTGATTCTCACAGAGAGCACAGGCATTGCCGACTTGCAGGTGCCTGTTCAACCAGACAAGGATGTCATCTACAATGTGGCTGGTCAAAAGGTGGATGCCAACTATAAGGGCATTGTCATCAAGAATGGTCGCAAGATATTAAGAAGATAATTGTAAATTGTGGCCATCAAGAAAGAGAAAGCAGACCTAAAAGACTACATCAGCGTGAGGGGTTGCAGGGTGAACAACCTGAAGAACATCACTGTGCAAATCCCTCACGACCAGTTTGTAGTCATCACAGGTGTCAGTGGCAGCGGAAAGTCATCGTTGGCCTTCGACACACTCTATGCTGAGGGGCAAAGGCGATATGTGGAAAGCTTATCGACCTATGCCCGTCAGTTCTTGGGTCGCATGGCCAAACCCGACTGCGATTTCATCGAAGGCATCTCACCTGCCATCGCCATCGAGCAGAAGGTGAGCAGCCGCAATCCACGTTCTACAGTAGGTACAAGCACAGAAATCTACGATTATCTCCGCATGCTCTATGCACGTATCGGACGTACCTATTCGCCTGTGAGCGGACAGGAAGTAAAGAAACACACGACGGATGACATCATCCAATGTATGCTTGCTCACGAAGAGGGCACCAAGCTGATGGTGATGACACCTTTGGTGGTGAGGAACGGACGACCCCTGGAGGAACAACTGGACATCTGCTACAAGACAGGATTCCAGCGTGTGGAAGTAGATGGTGAAGTGACGAAGATCACAGACCTGTTGGCAACATCAACCCCTTCCTCTCCCAACGTCATCCACCTGATCATCGACCGCATGAAAGTGGCCAACGAGAAAGCCACCATCAACAGGCTTGTGGATTCAGCCCAGACAGCCCTTTACGAAGGTGATGGAAGATGTATTCTGCAGTTTGAGAATGGTGAAAAACAGGTATTCTCGTTGAAATTTGAGGCTGATGGCATCGAGTTTGAGGAACCCACCGACCAGATGTTCTCGTTCAACTCGCCTGTAGGAGCCTGTCCTGAATGTGAAGGGTATGGCAAGATTATCGGTATTGATGAGAGTTTGGTCATCCCCGACCCAGACTTGTCTGTGTATGATGGTGCTGTGGCTTGCTGGAAAGGCGACAAGATGTCGGAATGGAAGAAGGAATTTGTACGCAGGGCTGAGAACTACGAGCATTTCCCTGTGTTCACCCCTTACAGCCAACTCACCCAACGACAGAAGGAGGTGTTGTGGCATGGGGTGTATGAAGAGAATGAATGGGGCAACCACTCCATCTGCATCGATGAGTTTTTCCGCATGCTGAGGGAGAATCAATATAAGATTCAATATCGGGTGATGCTGGCTCGTTATCGAGGTAAGACTGTATGTCCTACTTGCCATGGAAGGCGATTGAAGAAGGAGGCTGAGTATGTGAAGATTGGTGGCAAGAGCATCACAGACTTGTGCGAACTGTCCATTTCCGATTTGAACGAGTTTTTCCGTACCCTGAAAGTGACCCCACAAGAGACCAACATCGCAAAACGGTTGTTGGTCGAAATCAAGAGCCGTTTGCAGTTCTTGGTCGATGTGGGATTGAGTTATTTGACCCTCTCCCGATTGAGCAATTCGTTGTCAGGAGGAGAAAGCCAACGCATCAATCTCGCTACCAGTTTGGGGTCTTCTTTGGTAGGCAGCCTATATATCCTCGATGAACCCAGCATCGGTTTGCACTCCAGAGACACCCAACGCCTCATCCATGTGTTGCGACAGTTGCAGCAGTTGGGCAATACGGTGGTGGTGGTGGAACATGATGAGGAAATCATGCGAGCAGCAGATTACATCATCGACATCGGTCCTGATGCAGGACGATTGGGAGGAGAAATCATGTATGCGGGGAAAATCCCAAGCCCCCTCCTAACCATTCCCGAGCCAAGCTCGCCTACCCGTAGCCTTTCCCCCAAAGGGGAGGAATGCCATGCGGATGGTTATCCTAATTCCCATACCATTGATTATCTCACGGGGAGGGAACAAATCGCTATTCCTCAGAGCAGAAGACCTTGGAACAACTACATCGTGGTGAAGAATGCACGAGCCAACAACCTGAAAGGCATCGATGTAAAATTTCCCCTGAACGTGATGACCTGTGTGACAGGTGTGTCTGGCTCTGGCAAATCATCGTTGGTGAGGGACATCTTGTATCTGGCTTTGAAACGTCATCTGGGCGAGAGTGCCGAGAAGCCAGGACTCTTCTCAGGGTTGGAAGGTGACATCGACATGATTCAGCATGTGGATTTCGTCAATCAGAATCCCATCGGTACCTCCTCACGCTCCAATCCCGTCACCTATATCGGTGCATGGGATGAGATTCGCAAACTCTTGGCCAATCAGCAGTTAGCCAAACAGATGGGTTACACCCCAGCCTATTTCTCCTTCAATGCCGAGGGAGGACGATGTGAAGAGTGTAAAGGAGAAGGAACAGTGACGGTGGAGATGCAGTTCATGAATGACCTTGTGCTGGAATGTGAAGCCTGTCATGGAAAACGCTTCAAGAACGACATTCTTGAGGTGGCTTATCAAGGAGTGAATGCCTACGACATGCTGAACATGACCATCAATCAGGCGGTTGAGTTCTTCACCCAACATCGACAGACCAAGATTGTGGAGAAGATGAAGCCCCTGCAAGATGTGGGATTGGGTTACATCAAACTGGGTCAACCCTCCTCCACCCTCTCTGGAGGTGAGAACCAGCGCATCAAACTGGCCTACTACCTGAGTCAGGAGAAGTCAACCCCCACCCTCTTCATTTTCGACGAGCCAACCACAGGTCTCCACTTCCACGATATCCACAAGTTGCTCGAAGCATTCAACGCCCTCATCGCTCGTGGACACACCATCATCATTATCGAACACAACATGGACATCATCAAATGTGCAGACCATATCATCGACTTGGGACCAGAAGGTGGACAGGCTGGTGGAAATGTGGTGGTGACGGGTACCCCTGAAGAGGTGGCAAAGTGCGCTTACAGTTACACAGGACAGTTTCTGCAAGACAAAATGCTGCAACAACAGGCACCCAAATAGTCCATAAACCAAGACAAAATGTCGAATATATAAAATATGTGAAAGAAAAATGGCTTCATATTCTTTCACATTACTTTTTTTTTGTACCTTTGCAACCAAAGTAACTGATTACCAACCTCGACATGAAGAAATACCTACACGTCTTGCTAACTATCATCATAGGTTCGTCGCTTTTCCACACGAACCTTCATGCACAATCCTTCGACCAATACTTCGAGGATGCCACACTCCGATTGGATTATATCTTTGCTGGCAACGTGAACACCCAGCATATCTACCTGCAAGAACTCAAGAAGCAGGACAGATGGGCTGGACGCAAAAGCCGTCTGGCAGAGAAGTTCCTCAACGGAAACGGACAACTCACCGTCCGAGACCATGCGACCCAACAGGTCATCTATGTGTGGACATTCTCCACCCTCTTCCAGGAGTGGCTGCAATACGACGAGGCCAAGCATGTGGACAAGGCGTTCGAGACTTCCTATAATATCCCCTTTCCCAAACAACCTGTCGATGTGACCATCACGCTGACCAACAACCATCATGCCGTGGTGACAGAGATGACCCACACCGTTGATCCCAAAGATATTCTCATTCGCAAGATTGGTGACAACGGCATCCCATTCTACTATGTATGGAAAGGACAAGGCAATGCAGTCCAAGACACGAAGCCTGTCAGGAACGAGCCTCGCAATGGAAAGGGACGTGACTACACTGCCTCCGACTATGATCCATTCGAAGGTGTGAACATCACAGACTGCATCGACCTCGCCATCGTGGCCGAAGGTTATACGCCTGCACAGATGGGCAAATTTTACCACGACTGCGAAAGAGCTGTGGATGCCCTGTTTGCATGGGAGCCCTTCAAATCGTTGAAATCCCGTTTCAATGTGGTGGCTGTGGCAGCGCCATCCCAAGAGGCTGGTCCTACCGTTCCTCATCAAGGCGTATGGCATACCACGCCTGCTGGCAGCCATTACGACACCTTCTATACGGATCGCTACCTCATGTCGCAAGACATGCACAAGATCTACGACCTTCTGTCAGGGGTTCCTTTCGAGCACATCATGGTGCTGGTCAACTCCGACACATACGGAGGTGGTGGCATCTACAACCAGGTGACCTTCTCCACCAGCGACCATCCCACATTCAAGGAAGTCTTCGTGCATGAGTTTGGTCACAGTTATGGAGGATTGGGTGATGAATATGCGTACGATGATATGGACTCTGAATGGTATCCAGCCGACACAGAACCTTGGGAACCCAACATCACGACTTTGAAGGACTTCGATTCGAAATGGGCTGACCTCATGCCTAAGAAGCAACCCATCCCCACCCCACTCGACCCCAAGGTACCTGACTTCAAGAAGATTGACAAGAACGATGCCAAGGCGATGGAGGCGCTCAACAAATGCACCCAAGTGGTGGGTGTCTTCGAAGGAGCTGGTTACCAAAGCAAGGGCTGCTATCGTCCAGCACAGGAGTGTCGCATGAAAATCAACGAAGTGCAGGACTTCTGCCCTGTCTGCACCCGTGCCATCATCCGCATCACCGATTTCTATACAGCCAAATAATCATCAAAAACCTATATACTTATGAAACTAAGAACACTAACGCTAACTATGCTTTTGGCTTGGGGGCTTATGGCCTTTGCAGCCAACACCAAGACAACGGTGAAACAGGTGACTGAGGCCGTGCAACTCACCACCGATGTTGACTACATCATCTCCGACGCCACACCCTTCACCACCGCTGGAAGTGTCGATATCCAGAACACGGAACATGCCGTGCTCATCATCGCCGCTGTCAAACCCAGCCAAGTGATCAAGAACTGGATGAGCCACATCTACATCAACGGCGTGCAAGCCGTGGACGGTTCCAACTGCCAAGTAAAGATGTACAATCGTGGTGCCATCATCTTCCCCTACGACAAAAGCATCCAGCCACTCACCTGCTACACAGAACAAAACTTTGGCGGTGAGTCATGCAGCAACTACAGCGAAGGCAGCAGTGGCGGATACATGAAGAACCTCTCCGACAAACTGCTGAACAACCAGATCCGTTCCTTCAAACTCAAACGTGGCTATATGGTCACCTTTGCTGTCGGCACAGGAGGTTGGGGCTACAGCCGTTGTTTCATTGCCGACCAGGCAGACCTAGAAGTGAAGACGTTGCCCAACATCCTCGACCACCGCATCTCCTCCTACAGAATCTTCAAATGGCACAATGCCCACAAAGCTGGACTGGCCAGTGACGGACGTGCGGAGGCCAATCAGGCACTCAACACCTCATGGTGCTATGACTGGGGACAGGGCAACGAATCCAACCTGCCCGACACGGAATGGGTGCCCAACCACATCTATGAGGACTGGCCTTCGTCAGCCACTTGTGGTGGTGTGAATGGTTCCTGCCACATGAAGACCAACAACGAGCCAGGCAACTCATCCGATGACCACCCACAGGATGTGGAAACTGTGCTCGACAACTGGGAGAACCTCATGCGCACAGGCATGCGTCTTTGTTCTGAGTCCTCCCACGACGGTTCGATGAATCACCTCAAAGCCTTCATCGACTCCATCGATGCACGTGGTTGGCGATGTGACATCCTCGACCTCCACTGCTATTGGGCTTCTGGCACCTTCAACAGCCTCACGTGGTACAGCGACAACTATGGCAAAGGACGTCCCATCTGGATTTCCGAGTGGATTTGGGGAGCTTCATGGAATCGCAATGGCGCATTTGGCGATGGTGTGACAGATGCACAGATCCTATCTGAGACCAAGAACCTCCTCAACATTCTCAACACCAACAGCCGTGTGGAGCGTTATGCCTACTGGAACAGTGAGAGCAAGGCACATATCTACGAAAACGGAGCACTCACCACTTTGGGCAAGTACTATGCTACAATGGATGACGGTCTGGGTTATAACGCAGCTAACGAATACATCCCCAAAGAAACTCGCTTGGCATCACCTTCTGACCTGACCTGCACCTATACACGCACCAAGGGCACGGTGGCACTCTCTTGGAATGACCCCAACGGTGACCTGATGGAAACCATCACCATCCAGTGCAAACTTCCTGGCGAAACACTCTACAGCAATGTCGCCACAGTTACTCCTAAAGACAAGAATTCCAAGGGAGGTGTGTCCTACAGCTATACGGACAACATCTCCGACCCAGGCGTGTACACCTATCGCATCAAATGCGTATCCTACAACAACAAAGCTTTCTACACTGATGAGGCAACTGTCAATGTGGATCCTGCCCAAGGAACGAAGGATGTACAGTTTGGTAAACTGACCGTCAACAATGCCGATGAGAACAAAGTGTATTATTCCACACCTTTCGAGGAATCCACTCCATTTGTCTTCATCGGAGCAATGACCAACAAGAACGCCAAGTTCTATGCTGGCAACATCACCAAGAGCAACAGCAAGACTAACTTCACCTATCAGCCACTGCCCTGGAAAGACAATACAGGCACACTGTCCAGCAACGAAGAAATTCCATTCTTTGCCCTGCAAGGCAATTATGACAGTGAAACAGCCACCTATAGCCCTCGTCATTACCAATTCAATGAACTCGACTGTGAGGTGGGACTCGTTTCCTCCAACAAAGCCACAGGTACAGACACATGGACAGATGTGACTGAGGTGACGTTCCAACAGCCATTCCCTGCAGGAGTGACCCCCATTGTCCTGACAGAAATCCGCAATCCGAATTACAACAAAACCACCTCGCTCAATGTGAGAGTGTTTGACGTGACCAACACGGGCTTCAAATTCATTATCTATTCCGAAGCATCCACTGCACAAAAGGTGGCCATCTCCCAGTATGTCTGCTATCTCGCCATCA
The DNA here is from genome assembly GCA_017617805.1 of Bacteroidaceae bacterium. Taxonomy (GTDB): domain Bacteria; phylum Bacteroidota; class Bacteroidia; order Bacteroidales; family Bacteroidaceae; genus Minthosoma. Next base: position 21,357 of record JAFZVN010000035.1, read on the forward strand.
CCCCAGGTATTGGCACCCTCGATGCAGACAACGAGCTCATCATCGCCGCTGGACATGGCGAAGACAACATGGTAGGTGGTAGTTCCACACGCGAGAACGCTTTCTATGTACAGAAAGGTGAAGAGAAGGAAACCTTGAAACTCCACCAGCCTACGATTCTCGTGGCCATGCAGACCAACAACTATCCAGCAGCTTCCATGCTCCGTCGCACGGATGTCACCCTGAAAGATGATGAAGGCACAACGTGGACCACTGGTGTGAAAATCAAACGTATCCTCGACCACGACTTGACCGTTGGTGGCTCAACCATCAAGACAACCACCCTCGACGAAGCTTATCAAGACAAAATCGGATGGATTGCCATTGCCAAGTACAAGGAAGGTGGTTCTGCTCCCTCTGCCATCAGCACCATCACTGCAAAGTCCCAAAAGGGAACGCTTTCACCACGCATCCTTAACGGACGCATCCACGTCGATGGCGCCACCCAGATTGAGGTTTATAGCCCGACAGGTGCTCGTGTGAACGCTAATTCCGTGTTGACACCTGGCATCTATGTAGTAAAGGCCCATGGACAATCGGCTAAGATACTCGTGAAGTAAAAGATATTTTAACGGTGCGGCAGTTAAAGAAAGTTAAATCTATCACTTTTCTTGCTGCCGACACCTATCCTTTTGTGAAGTTATACTAAATTTGCAACAACTTTATCTTAAGGTCAACTTATACCTGCGTTTCAGTACCCTACACATATATTTATATATATAGGAAAGACGAACCAGGTATATTCTCAAAATTGACAACATACTTTAATAAAACTAAACAATATCTAAACCTTTATGGACAAACGCTTTAGACAATTAGGACTGTATGCCGCCAAGGCATTCTTCCTATTTGCCCTGTGTGGAGCGACTCACTCATGCAAGGACGATTACACGTTGGACAACACCAACCCTTCGTGGCTCGGTTCAAGCATTTATGAGTATCTCGACCAACAAGGCAACTACACCAACTTTGTCAAGCTCATCAATGACCTTGACTATAAGGAGGTATTGGCTCGTACAGGTTCGAAGACACTGTTTGTGGCTAACGACAGTGCTTTCAATGCCTTCTACCAGAGCAATTCTTGGGGCGTTCGCAGCTATGACCAACTGACAAAGAGTCAGAAGAAGTTGCTGCTGAACAGCGCTATGGTCAACAACGCTTATCTGCTCGAAATGATGTCGAGCATCTCTGCTGGTGATGGTGACAATGATGAACCTCAGAAGGGTCAATGCTTGCGCCGTGAGACAGCCGCCGATGTGACAGACTCTGTACCACATCTTTTTGCTGACGACCTGCCTATCAGTTACAACACTGAAGACAAAGACTATTGGGAACGTTTCCGCAACAATGAGAAAGGTATCTACCTTGCGCTCGATGCCACCACACCAATGATGACCCACTTCCTCGCTACACAGATGGCCATGAAGAACATCACAGACGAGGACTTCGCCATCATCACAGGTCAGCCACGCTCCAAGACAGATGCTTTCGTGTATGACAGCAAGGTGCTGGATCAGGACATCACCTGCCAGAACGGTTATATCAACCGTCTTGACAAGGTGCTCGTCAATCCACAGAACATGGCAGAAGTGTTGCGCACCAGTGGACGTACCAACATCTTTAGCCACATGATAGACCGCTTCTCCGCACCTTTCTACAGCAGTACACTGACAGACCGCTATCGCCTGATTTATGGCAATGCCGTCGATTCCGTATTCCAGAAGCGTTACTTCTCCGCACGTTCACAGAACAATGCCAATCTCTATAGTGATGCTGGCACAGACCCTGTGGGAAATCCAAGTGGTAATGTGATTTTTGATGACAATTCCAACAAGCCTCTCCCCTATGACCCAGGATGGAACGCTTATGTGGCCGATGAAAAACTGACCAAGGAACAGGATATGGGTGCCATATTCTGTCCGACAGACGAAAAACTCATGGAGTATTTCTTCAGTACTGGAGGCGGTGGTCGTTTCCTTGTGAAGGCATACGCTCCTGAGATGCTTGATCGCATCACAGAGAACACGACAGACCTCAACCTTGTTTATCAGGCCATTGACCAGATTCCACGCACAACCATTCGTGCCTTGCTCAACAACCTGATGAAGGAATCTTTCAACAACACCGTTCCCAGCAAGTTCGAGACCATTAAGAACTCTGCACAGGACGCCATGTTCGATGAGAAGTTTGACTACCATCGCGACAAGATACTTGGTGTGCTCATCGCCAATAATGGTGTGATATATCTGATGGACGAAGTCACCACCCCTGCTGAATATGCAGCTGTATCTGCTCCTGCCTATGTGGAGACTGACAAGCGCATCTTCAACTGGGCTGTGCAAAGCGAAAAATTGGGTGACATCCCAACGACCTACTACGCTTACTTGCTCGCTATGAGTTCTCGCTTCTCCTTCTTCGTTCCTAACGACGAAGACTTCTGGTATATCGACCCTGTGTCTTTCCAGGCTCCTGAAATCTCTGGCACCACCCTCGTAGGTCGTGCTTACAAGTACACATGGAACGCCACGAAGAACACGCCACAGGTTGCATCCTACAAGTACAGCTATGATGTCACCACCAAGGAAGGCACCATTGGCGATCTCGTATCCAACGAGAATGTTCAAGAGAAATGCTATGGCAACCGTCTGAAGGATATGTTGGAAACACACACCATCATCCACGAAGACAACACAGAAATCACGGGTATCGACGAAACCGAGACTGGTGTGGAGTGCAACAAACACTACTTCTTCACCAAGAACAATGCTGTGCTTTACGCCAACAATGCCGACAAGCGCAATAACGGTATGACCGTGAAGGGAGGATGGCAGCTCAACACGAACACCAGCAGTGACGTGATTGGCTTCGACGATAAGTCAGCCCAGACCAATGGTTATGGTAATGGTTACGCCTACATGATTGACCAGCCACTTATTCCAACCATCGAATCTGTCTATTCAGCCATGTATAACAACCAGAACTTCTCTAAGTTCTTCGAGTTATGCCAAACCGATGCCGAAGTGCTCAAGGAGATTGGCATCACCACCAATGCTGAGACTGAAAAGTACAACATCTTTACTAATAACAACGGTATTCCTTGTTATGGTTACAAGAAAGACGCTGATGGCAACTTCACCTCCGAATTCGGACAAATTGAGAGTGTCACCAACGTACGTTTCTTCAACAACTACCGTTACACCATCTACATTCCCACCAACGCAGCCGCCGAAGCAGCCATCAGTGCAGGTCTTCCCACTTGGCAGGCCATTCGCGACTATCTCGAACTCGACCTTGACGAGGAACAGAAGAAGGAATTGACACCTGAGCAGGAAGAAGCACGTAACGTGAAGGCAAAGGCTATGGCAACGGCCATCGTCAACTTTGTCAAGTATCACTTCCAAGACAACAGCATCTTTGCCGACGCAGCCCCAATGACCGAGACAGCCTACGAGACAGCCACCATCAACAGTGAGACAGGCGTCTATCGTAAAGTGTCTGTGTCCAGTGCAGGCAATGGTTCGCTGACCGTGAAAGATGCTACAGGCGCAACCCGCAACATCACAAATGACAAGAACATTATTGCTCGTGACTACATCATCAGCGGAACAGGTTCCAGTGCCATCACCAAGACCATCACTTCCAGTTCCTCTGCTGTTATCCATGGCATCGACGGAGTGCTCAACTACAAGAAGTACGATAACAACCGCTACGATTCCGACTGGGCTTCAGCTGCAAAAGCACGAGCTTATCTACAGAAGTATCAATTGGTTGAATAATTAAAACTTACATATACAGAACACTATGAACAAGATTAAATTCATTCTCACATCTCTCGTGCTGTTCTTCTGTGTAAGTTCAGCAATGGCTCAGTCACGACGCATCACTGGTTATGTCTATGATGACTTAGGCGGCATCATGATGGCAAACGTGGTAGAGCGAGATAACAACAATCGTATCGTGGAACAAGCCACTACCGATATCAACGGTAACTTCTCCATGGTGATTAAGAACCCCAAGAACAAACTTGTGGTTAGTTACGTGGGCTACAAGACCTGGAGCCAGGTTATCGGTAACACGACGAAGTTCAACATCCGCATGCAGGACGACACACGTCTGGATGAAGTGATCGTGACTGCTAAGCCCAAGGTGCAGAGCAACGGTATGTCCATTCCTTTGAAAGAAATCTCCGTGGCTACACAGACGATGAACATGGACGACGTGGAAGGTCTTTCCTTCGCATCAGCGGATGAAGCACTGCAAGGTAAGATTGCTGGTCTTGACATCATCTCCAATTCTGGTAACCTTGGTTCTGGTACTTCCATGCGTATGCGTGGCGTCAGCACCATCAACGGTTCTGCAGAACCACTCATCGTGGTGGATGGCAACATCTTCGATCTGCCAGACGATGTATCAGACGTGAATTTTGAAGACCTCGACAATGAGGAGCAGTTCTCCACTTTGCTCTCTGTGAACCCAGAGGACATCAAGGAAATCAAGGTGTTGAAGGATGCTGCAGCAACTGCCATTTGGGGTTCGCGTGGTGCAAACGGTGTGATTGAAATCACCACCAGACGTGGTATGATGGGTAAGACCAAAATCAACTTCTCCTATCGCTTCACAGGCTCTTGGGCTCCATCTGGACTCAACATGCTGGACGGTGATGGATATACCATGATGTTGAAAGAGGCTTACTTCAATCCAAAGCAGAACTCTGCCACATCGGACATGGTGGAGTTGAATTATGACCCTTCCTACCCTATCCAGTATTACAACTTCAGCAAGAACACTGACTGGGTGGACGCAGTTAACCAGTTTGGTCAGACTCACAACTACTACATCACACTGAATGGTGGTGGTGAAAAGGCACGCTTCCGTATTTCTGGCGGTTACGACCATCAGACAGGTACCATCATCAAACAGACACTTGACCGTTTCTCCACTCGTCTGGTACTGGACTACGATGTGTCTGACCGCATCCGATTCTCTACCAACTTCGCACTCACCTACACGGACAACCATCGTAACTGGGATGGCAACTCTACGACTTCCATTCTCGGTAAGGCTTACAACGCTATGCCTAACATGTCCATTTATGAGTACGACCAGAATGGTCAACGGACAGGTGACTACTACAAGATGCTGCCTACCAACCCAACCAGATATGAAGGTGGCAACAACTACTACTCGTCTTACTACCTGTCGGACATGAAGAATATCGGTAACCCTGTTGCTATAGCAAATTTGGCATTCAACAAACAATCGACCTACCGCATCAACCCACAGTTTAACTTACTCTACAAACTGCTTGCGAAGGACGAAGAGGGACATCAGTTGAATCTGAATGCCGAGGTCTATATGGATATCTACAATGAGTCCGTCAACACCTACTTCCCCTCTACTCTGACCACCGATGCTTGGTCAACAGGTGTCAATACTACGAGCAACAACGAATATAAGTCATTGGCATTCACCAATCGTGAGAAACTCATCTTCATTCCAAAGACCAATGCTGATATTTGGACGATGAGCGCAATGGCTCAGTTCGAGTTCACATCAGGTAATGGTACCAGCCAATATGTGGCACACAATGGTATCCCTACAGGAATCAATTCCTCTGCTGCCAATGGTTACCTGACATCATCCACATCGGGAACGAGCCAATGGCGCAGAGCAGCTTTGCTGGCCAGCGCACACATCGCCTTCTTCGATGGACGTTATTCATTCGATGCAACCATGCGTCGTGATGGTTCCACTAAGTTTGGAGCAGGTCGCAAATGGGGCACATTCCCAGGTATCTCTGCTCGTTGGAACATCAATCAGGAACCTTTCTTTGAAAAGTTGCATGTGGACAACATTATCTCCATGCTTTCCTTCCGCCCATCTTGGGGTAAGGTCGGTCGTGAACCAGGTTCCGAATATCTGATGTACAACAAATACAGCAGTTATGGTGTATATGGCTCTGGCACTAACACACAGGCTGCCATCTCTCCAGACAATCTACGTCTGACTGACATCAAGTGGGAGACCACAACCTCATGGAACTTAGGTGCTAATCTGAACTTATTCAGGGATTTGCTCCAATTTGACTTCAACTACTACAACAAGCAGACCAACGATCTTCTCATGGAAGGTGTAGGCATACCTGGATCTACAGGTTTCGGCTCACTCCAATGGAGAAACGTGGGCGGTCTGCGTAACCGTGGTTGGGAACTCTACATGAACACAGCCAAGTTCCTCAAGAAAGGCAAGTTCTCCATGTCGGTTAGTTTCAACATCGCACAAAACATCAATACCATCACAAGCATGGATGCGACAGTGTTGGCTAGCATGAATGGCGAATACTCCTACAACAACCGTGAGTATCTGAAGCGTCTGCAAGTAGGCAACGCTGTAGGTTCCATCTATGGTTTCCGCAATTTAGGTGTATATCGTTATGACTACGACCACAGTGGTTACACCGAGCTGTCTCGAGAGACCTACGGCAACAACACGGCAGCAGCTGCTGCTGAGAGGGGTGAAAATGCCACATTGCCTGTAGCACGTGACGAGAGTGGTGCCATCCTCTACGACTCAAAGGGTAATCCTCTCCACATGTACTTCAACTATGGAGGTAAGAACTATGAGTTCAAGGGTGGTGACGTGATTTACGAAGACATCAACCACGATGGTCAGATTAATGAGTTGGATATCGTCTATTTGGGCAACTCCAACGCCAAGGTGAATGGTGGTTTCGGTTTGAACTTCAACTATGGTCAGTGGACGCTCAAACTCTCGTTCAACTATCGTATGGGCAACAAGATTGCCAACCTCGCACGTTTGGACAACGAATCGATGCGTTCGAACATCAACCAGTCGCAAGCAGTGGCATGGCGTTGGCGTAAGAATGGTGACATCACAGAGATTCCTCGTGCCATGAATGCCAATATCGGTGCATCTTACAATGTGTTGGCAAGCGACCGCTATGTGGAAAAGGGTGACTACCTGCGTCTGCAATACATGCAGTTGGGTTACTCTCTGCCTAACAAGACGTGCAAGGATCTTGGTTTCCAGTCGCTGCGCATTAGTGCTTCTGCCAACAACCTCTTCTGTCTCACCAAATATACGGGTGTTGACCCTGAAGTGAGCTATGGAGCATGGGGTGTGTGCTACGACAACTCTAAGACGCCACGCGCCAAGTCATTCACAATCAGTGTAAACCTTGGATTCTAACAGCTGCGAATGTTGACAGATAACGCACTGATAGAGCCTATAGATACAGATAAGAAAATGAAAACAATCATCAAGAATATAACACTCTGCGGACTGATGGCCGTGGGAGCCGGATTTGCCCTCTCATCGTGTGAGGACTATCTGACCATCACCCCATCATCATCCATTGTGGAGGAAGATTTCTGGCAGGACAAGAACGACCTGAATAATGCCGTCATGGCTTGCTACAAGCGCATGGTGGACAACGACCTGCTTCGTAAATACGTGTATTGGGGAGAGGAGCGTTCGGACAATGTGGAGCGTTCCAACTCCATCACTTCTTCGGGTCCTGTGGCAAACATCATGAATGCCAACCTACTGCCGACATATGAACAATTCAGTTGGACACCAATGTACAATGCCATCAACTATTGCAATAAGGTATTGGCGCATGGACCTGAGGTGATCCAGAACGACGAGAGTTTCTCGGTCAACGACTGGAAACCCATCCGTGCGGAGGTGACCACCCTGCGTGCCTTGTGTCACTTCTATCTGGTACGCACTTTTGGTGAAGTGCCTTACGTGACGCAGGACTACAACAACGACTCACAAGAGCTGCGTTTGCCACAATCCACCCAGTTGGCGGTGTTGGACAGTATCATCAATGATCTGGAGTCGATCAAGAACGATGCCATGATTGACTACGGCAACACGGTGGAGAACAAGGGACGCATCACCAGAAAAGCCGTCTATGCATTGTTGGCTGATGTGTACTTGTGGCGTGCTTCGTACAAGACAGGTAACAACCAACCTTTCAAGAAGGTGGCTTTAAGCAGTTACTATCAAGGTGAAAGGACGGAGGCTGAACTGTCATCGCGCCATGAAGTATATAGCACGACAGCAGCTGATGACTACCAGAAGTGCATCGAATACTGCGACCTCATCATCGAACAAGCGAAGGAGGAAAGGTTGGAGTATATCGAGAAGAACGGACTGAATGTGGGTGGTGCTGAGATCGAGTTGGAACTGGAGGATTTGTTGGCCACCAACGAGACAACCAGCAAGAAGAGTTACATCCAGACCAGCAGCAGTGCCCGCGCTTATAACAGCATTTTTGGCACAGGCAACGCGAACGAGTCCATCTTCGAATTGCAGGTGGATGGGGTGACTTATAGCAACTCCATGATTACCGACTTGTTCTTCAACACCAAAGATGGTAAGGCAGGTGCTTTGACGGGTCCCGATGTATTGTTTGGCAGCATCGACCCAACCCCTAACAGCACTTCGATAGGTTATGTGTTCACCAAGACGGATTATCGCCGTTGGGAAACCATCATCTTTGATGAGGCTGGACAGAACGCCTTCAATATCGGTAAGTACATCAACCGCACCATCAGTCAGAACAGTCCCAATTTGCTCTATATGGCGGACAACTCGTCACAGAGTCTGACCACTCGACTCATCCAGCAAAGCAAGCGTTCAAGCAGCAACATGGATGCCAACTGGATTGTGTACCGTCTCTCTGAGATTTATCTGATGAAGGCTGAAGCCCTGGCTCAACTCTACGACGATGAGGAGCATCTGACAGAGGCGTTCAAGTATGTGAGGGAAGTGTTCAAGCGTTCGAACCCATACGCCTACTACCCTGGCAACTCGACCGCCAACAATGACACGCTGAAGTTTACCAGCTTCTCAACCAAGGAGAACATGGAGTTCTTGGTGCTGAAAGAACGTCAGCGTGAGTTTATCGGCGAAGGCAAACGCTGGTTCGACCTCGTTCGTTACGCATTGCGTAGGGGCAGCACCGCTGAGATGCTGGAGATTCTGAGCCACAAATACACGAACAGCAAGTCAATCAAGGCAAAACTGGCTGACATGCAGTCGCTCTACTCTCCTGTGTATAACCAGGAAATCAAAAACAACAGCCTGTTATATCAGAACGGAGTGTGGTCTGTAAATGAGACTTCTTCAAGAACTGATGACCTTTAATAGAAAGAACTATGGATATGATTAAGAACATAAAAAGATATTGTGGTGCAGCATTGTTGATCGGTGCTGGAGCTGCAGTGACGCTGAATTCTTGTTCTGAGAACATCGATGAGAGTTCTCTCTACACCTTCACGGGTGAGATGATGACCGACCACTTCGAGAATAATCCAGAGACATTCAGCAGTTACCTCACCATCCTTGGCAAGGTGCACCAGAGCAAGCGTTCGGCTTCGACCATGAAGGAACTGCTTGACGCGCGTGGCAACTACACTTGCTTTGCGCCCACCAATGAGGCCATCTACCTCTATCTCGACTCACTCGTGAAAATTGGAGAGGCTTCATCGACCGACGTGAATGAAATTCCTGATTCTGTAGCAGAAGACATCGTATTCAACTCCATTATTGAGAATGGCGATGAAGAAGCTTTTGCCACCACTTCATTCTACGATGCTGTTCCGTTGTCGCTGACCAATATGAACGGACGTTATGTGACGCCTTATTATGGAACAGATGAGAATGCTAACACCATCATCTACATGAATCTCTACTCCAAAATCACCGATGGTGACATTGAGGTGGAGAACGGATTCATCCACACGATTGACCGTGTGCTGTCGCCATCGAATGCGTCTATCGCAGAAATGATCATGGTGACTGAGAATACGAAACTCTTTGGTGAGTGCCTCGCTTTGACAGGTTGGGATGCCAAACTGACCAAGTATAAGGATGAGGAATGGGCTGAGAAGTATGATGACATACGTGGTACGACCACATCTGGTAAACATGGTAAGTTTAATGGTGAGTACCCCAATGAACGTAAGTTGGGCTTCACGGTCTTCGTGGAGACAGACTCCGTGTTTGAAGCAAATGGCATCACTGACATCACTTCGCTGAAGGAATATGTGAGAACCTACAATAACTTCGAAGATGACACGAGCCGTGGTATCGCAACCAGTTGGGATGATGACTACGACAACGACTACAACTGGCTGAACCAGTTTGTCGCTTACCACATCCTGCCAGAGATCCTCACCTACTCCAACATGGTGACATTCGCGAATGAATATGGTTGCGACGGAGGCATGATGCAGAGCCGTACTGCTACTCAGTTCTATGTGAATGTTTGGGAATACTGGGAGACAGTTGGCGTTCAGCGTCGCTCAGTCAAGATTACTGGTTGTCGCGTGAATGGCATCATCCAACGCCGACTCAACCGCAAATCCGTATATAACCAGAGCAACTGCCGTGAGGTGCCATCTGCCATCACGATACCAGGTCTGTTGATCAGTCCCAGCAATGAAGGATATGACAACGATGCCCTGAACGGAATCTACTTCCCGATTGACGGCATCCTGCTGTGGACACCCGAGGTTCCTCAGAAGGTGTTGAACGAGCGTCTGCGTTACGACATCACAGCCCTTCTGCCTGAATTGCTGACCAACAATCTCAGACAGAACCGCAAGTGCAATTGGCTGTTCAACAAAGACTACTTTGATAACGTCTATGAAATTGTGGAAGGTACAGACTTCTGGTATCTGCCCAACACAGGATGGAGCAACAGTACCACTGGATGGTTGGACTACCAGAACGATGAGTTTAACATCAACGGTCAGTTCGACTTCACTATGAAGTTGCCACCTGTTCCTTACACAGGTACTTACGAACTCCGCTATGGTGTTTGGGCAAACAACAACCGTGGTATGGCACAGATCTACATGGGTAAGAATCCGAAGAACCTGCCTGCTATCGGTATTCCAATCGACCTCCGTTCTGCATCTGGAACAAACCCAGCTTCGACTGGATGGGTAGCAGAAACCACGATTGCTCCATCAGGCTCAGACTCTACTGCACTGTACGAAAACCAGAAGACCATGCGTAACCTCGGTTTCATGAAGGGGTCTAAATACATTCAGGTGTCTGGCGGTACGGGGCGTGATTCTCAGGACAACCTGCGCAAGATCATCTACACGGGACAATTCGAGGCAGGTGAGACCTACTGGATTCGTTACAAATCTGTACTTCCCAGTGTGATGACCGAGTTCTTCTACGATTATCTGGAACTTGTTCCAAAATCGGTGTATGCTGGCGAAAACAATGAAGATATTTGGTAAACCAATAAATGAACGAACATGAAAATCAAGAATATTAAATGGCTCACAGGTTCACTGATGACAGCGGTACTCGCCGCTGGCATCACAGCCTGCTCTGATGACCATTTCGACATCTCTGCTGATGCTGCTGGCAAGCAGACCATTTGGCAGAACATTCAGTCGAAAGGAGAACTCAGTGAATATGCTGACATCCTGCAGAGTGTCTATTATTCACAGTCGGAAGAGAAAACCACGTCAGAGACTTATGCTGACATCCTGAATGGAGCACAGACTTTTACCATTTGGGCTCCGAAGAACGGAACATTCAACTATAGTTACTACAAGGATTTGCTGAACTCGGGTGTGAGAGAGAACATCTATAGAGTGGAGAAAGAACTGATTCGCAATAACATGACGCGCTACAGCAACATCATCAACGGATCGGACTCCATCAAGATTGACCTCTTCAATAGCAAAGCAGCTTGGCTGAATCGAGGCAAACAGACCATCAAGGGTGTGGCCATTACCACACCTAACATCGGTGCTTCGAATGGTGTGCTGCACATCACGGAGGGTGCCATCGACTATCAGCCCAACTTGTATGAGTATATGGCATGGGGCAATTCATTGGATTCCATCAATGCGTTCATCAAGAGTTTCCAGACATTGGAGTTTGATGAGTATGCATCGACCAAGGGTCCTACGATTGATGGAAAAATCACTTGGGTGGATTCCATCACCTATATGTCAAACGACTACACGACCTCTGCTGCCTTCATGAATGCTTACCTCAACCGTGAGGATTCCAACTATGTGATGGTAATGCCTACCAATGAGACTTGGAAGAACAAGTTGGAGAAGACCCAGAAATACTTCAAATTCAAGTCTTCCTATATTCAGGATGTCAACACACAGACTGAATCGGGTAAAGATACCCTCATCAAGGGTGCTGAGACCGCATTCACACAGGCTGAGATAGACTCGCTGAACAATCTCTATGCGAAGAACGCCATCTGCCAGAACCTCACATTCAACGCAAATTGGCAATATGAGCAGATTCCTATCACGTCCATCGCCGATATCCGCAGTGCCGATGCACGTATGGACTCTCTTCTCTCAACCGCTGGTACGAAGTTCAAGAAGACAGGTACATTGAATGCCACAAACAAAGTGAAATCGAACCTGAAGAATGTGGTGGAAGTAGATGACTACGCTTCCCTCTTTGGCAATGCAGAACCTGTAGAGGTGAGCAACGGTTATGCTTACATCGTGGACGATTTCAAGTTCCCCTACAAGACCTTTGCACCAGACATTGATGATTTGGACTATGAGTCATGCGACAACATGTGTGACCCATACACCAGCCAGAGAACTTACATGAATCCAACGGTGATTATTGATGATGATACCATCCAGGTTGATTCTGTGTTCAAGTACAACTACTTGGTGTTGAAAAACAAGAGTACGTCATCTCATCCAGGTGCCTATTTCAGAGTGCCAGATGTGCTGTCGTGCAAGTATGACATCTATGTGGTGATTGGTTACAACACCGATTATATGCAGCAGAACAAGTTCTATACTTACATCTCTTATGACACAGCCGACAAGCGCTTGGCAGACCAGCGTCTGCAGAATCCAAACGAAGATGCGGTGGATGCCAAGGGAGAAAGCATTTATGGAACAGACGTCTTCGTGAACCGTCCTATGCACTATAACGAGAAGGGTGAAGTGGACTTCACCGACACCATCTGCGTGGCCAAGGACTTCGAGTTCCCAATTTGCTACTATGGGTTGACCAATGCCTACCCAGTCATCAATATCAAGAGCAACTTCAAATCGACCGAGAAGACATACTATTGTCGTGAGATTTGGGTGAACTCCATTATTTTCAAATCAAAAGAATGGTAGAACTCTAAAATAACAAAGACATGAAAAATCAGTATATTCACACAGGCTTGCTTCGCCTCAGTATGGGTCTCATGATGTTATCAGGAGCTACTACCCTATGGGCACAAGAAGCGGAAGAAGGCCAAGCAGCTGCCAAGCCTACCAGAACGACGGTCCTCACTGAGCCTCAGTATGAAATGAAGGAGGTGAGCGGCTATGTTTATGATGCTGCCACAAAAGCCCCGTTGGACGGTGCGAAGGTGCAGGCATACGGAAACAGCCGATACACCATCATGACGGGCGAGGATGGCAAATACACTCTGAAAGTGCCTGTATTCGTGCAGTCACTCTACATCTCAGTGCCCGAATACAACGATGTGCAAGTGAGTTTCGATGGTGCAACCGCACCAGACGCAGCACTCTACAGCAGTAAGTTCAATGCGGTTTATGCACCCACCACGGGCATCACAGCTGGTGCTGTGGCCAAGGTGAGCGATATCACATCAGCCATCATCGTGGATGAGGAGATTGACAATCAGTTGGCAGGTGACATCCGCACCATCAACCGTACAGGTATGCGTGGTCAGGGTGTGGCGATGTTCATCAGAGGTCTCAACTCTCTCAACATCAATGCCCAGCCCCTCATCGTGCTGGATGGCATGATCATGGATCCTCAATTGGACCGCAACAGCATTCACGACGGATTCTTCAACAACATCCTGGCAGGCATCGACCCTGAGGATATCGAATCTGTTGAGGTGATGAAGAATGCCACTTCACTCTATGGTGCACGAGGCGGTAATGGAGTGGTCATCATCAATACAAAGCGTGGTCATTCGATGGCAACGAAAATCAACGTGAGCCTCAATGCAGGTTTCGAATTGGCTCCATCTGTCACTTCGATGATGAACGATGCACAGTATCGAGGTTATGTGAGCGAACTGCTCGGAACAACCACTTACGGTTCCAAGCACACGACAGCAAGCACCACCATTCCTTTCCTCAATGGAAACACGAACTACTACTGGTATCCAATGTACCATAACAGCACAGATTGGTCTGATGGACTGTATCACACAGCTGCCACCCAAAACTACAAGGTGAATGTGCAAGGTGGTGATGACGTGGCTATGTACAACCTTTCTCTGGGTTATACGAATTCAAAATCAACAGCCAAGGAGAATGGTTTCGACCGTTTGAACATCCGTTTCAACACTGACATCAAACTCATCAAGAACCTCTCGACACAACTTGACTTGGCTTACTCCAAGCTGTCCTACGATCTGCGCGACAATGGTTGGGCTGAGGCCTACAATTCCAGCACCATCTCATCACCCAATGTGCTCGGACTCATTCAGGCACCGTTCTTGTCGAAGTATGGCTACTACACAGGCGACGATGGCAAGCTGCATCTTTCATCAGTCTATGCAGGTAAGTATATCGATGATGACAACTACCCCTTCAACTTCGCTTCCATGTATGGCACGAATACAGCCTTGGCGAACCCCTACTGGATTCTTGAGAATGGTGAGGGTGACAACAAGAACCGCCAGGAGGTGACCCAGTTCAACCTCAACATCATGCCAAAATGGGAAATCAACAAGTATTTCAACATCACGAACCGTTTTGCTTATCAACTGAACCGTTCCAATGAGAAATACTATCTGCCTGAGGCTGGTATTCCGATGTTCAACTACGAGGGATATGGTGATGTGACCTCAGTGGTGAAGTCACTTTTCTCAAAAGAGACATCCGTGTTCAATGACTTCCGTCTCAACTGGAACCGCAGTTATGGCATGCACGACATTCTGGTGTTTGGCGGTATGCGCTTCACCAGCAACCGTTTCTCTGACTCCGACATGCGTTCCTACAACACAGGTAACGATAAGATGCCAAACCAGACGAACTCCAACAAGTTCCGTTCTGTGAATGGTAATCAAGATGGATGGAACAACCTCGCCTACTATGCACAGGCTCGATGGGCGATGAAGAACACCTACATCCTCGAGGGTACCCTTTCTGCTGAAACCTCCTCACGCTTTGGTCAGGAGGCAAAAGAAGGTCTCAAACTCTTCGGTGTGAAATGGGGCATCTTCCCCAGCATCCAGGCAGGTTGGGTCATCAGCAATGAGCCTTGGATGCAGTCGATTCGTCCTATCAACTACCTCAAACTGACAGGTGGCTATGACGAGTCTGGTAATGACAATATCGACTATTCCGCTGCACGTACTTACTTCAAGTCTTACACCTTCCTGAAGACCGCGACTGCCCTCCAATTGGAGAATATCGAGAACCCAGCCATCCAGTGGGAAACCACACGCCGTTGGAACATCGGTCTGAATGGTTCGTTCTTCAACAACCGTGTGCAGGCAGGTGCCGACGTATTCTTCTCCAACACCAGCAACCTCATCACCAGCAAGAGCATCAACTACCTCTCAGGTTTGGCAGGTTATCTCTGCAATGGTGGTTCATTGCGCAACACTGGTGTGGACGTGAGAGCCAACGTCATTCTCGTCAACACGAAAGACTTCAAGTGGCAGATTGGTGCTACGATGGGACACTACAAGAACAAGATCACTTCGCTGCCAGAAGGTGACTACACCTCGAAGATTTATGGCGCAGAGGTGCTCACGTCTGTAGGCAACCCTGCAGGTGTGTTCTATGGCTACAAGACCGCTGGCGTGTTCTCTACTGATGCTGAGGCTTCTTCAGCCACTACAGCTACTGCTGACGGCTACCTGAAGTATCCTACTGGCATCACGAAGAACCCATACCGCAACTTCTCTGCAGGTGATATGCACTTCGTCGATTTGGATGGAAACGGCATCATCAACGAAGCCGACAAGACCGTCATTGGCGACCCCAACCCATCCATCTACGGAAGCATCTACACCAACTTCTCTTACAAGCGCTGGAGCCTCGACTTCAACTTCAAGTATTCTGTGGGCAACGACATCTACAACTATCAGCGTAGCCAACTCGAATCGCTCAACACATTCTACAACCAGACCACTGCTGCTGTCAACCGCTGGACATGCGAAGGCGACAATGCCCTGCTGCCACGCGTGATGTCACCAGAATCTGACAATTGGGTGAACAACGAGCGTTTCTCCGACCGCTGGATTGAAGATGGTTCTTTCTTCAAGCTCAAGAAAGTGCGTCTCTCTTATGAAATGCCCCTCAACCTCTCTTGGATTCAGGGACTCACCCTCTGGGCAGAGAGCAACAACCTCTTCACCCTCACCAAGTACACAGGCAAAGATCCTGAGTTCTCCTGTGGCAACGGTGTGCTCTATCAGGGCATCGATGCAGGTCTGCTCCCCAGCAACAGAAGTTTCAACTTGGGTGTAAAAATCAACTTGTAACACTTAAAAATATCATATTATGACAACTCACAGAATCAAACAATACCTACTTCGCATGGCAGCGTTGGCCCTTCCCCTTTGGGGACTGGCTGGCTTCACCTCATGCGAGGACATGATGACCGTAGATACCGGTGACAAGGCATACGTCAATGCACAAGACACCCTCTACTCCTACCTCGGCGTCATGCGTGCCATGCAAGACGTGGCTGAACGTCAGGTCATTCTCGGCGAGATTCGTGGCGACCTTGTCTCCTCCACCGACTATACGACCGATACGCTCTATGCCATTTCCAATTTCGATGACCCAGCAGACCTGTCATGTTCCATGTTGCAGGTGAGCGACTACTACAATGTCATCAACAACTGCAACTTCTACCTTCACAACGCCGACACGGCTGCCGTCAAGTCCAACCACAAGTTCATGGTGCCTGAGTACGCACAGGTCAAGGCCATCCGTGCATGGGCTTACCTCCAGTTGGTCAAGAACTACAAGCAGGTGCCCTTTATCACCGAGCCTGTCAGCAACCTCGATGTCATCAACAACTTCGACTATGCAAACAACCAGGTGGACAAGAACAACCTGGTGGACAAACTCATCGACGATGGCATTCTCCAGTTCATCGACACCGACTATCCACAGTATGGTTCAGCCTCCATCCCCGGCGGCTCATGGAACAACGGCTACACCGACATTTCCGCACGACTGCTGATGATTCCTATCCGCGTGGTGCTGGCCGACGCATACCTGCTTCGTGGAGGCTCCACATCCGACTATGAGAAGGCTGCACAATACTACTTCGACTACCTGAAGACAGAAGCAACCCCATTGCCCATCCAGTATTGCACAGCCTCCAACAAGGCAAGCGCTAACATCACCTATCGCAGCGAAGAAGGTTGGGGACGTTGGGCTTCCACCTACGGCTACTCTGCTTCCAGCGCGGAAGTTATCTCGCTCATCCCAAGTTCTGCCAATGCAGGTCTTGGTAAGATGCTCACCCGCGTGGCAGACATCTATGGTTTCACCCCCACTTCTTCACAGCAGTCAGAGGCCAGCACCTCGACCGACAGCGAAGGCAATTCAACGGCCAACACCGATGCCAACGGCAACGAAGTGTTCGAAGAGTCGGGTGCCATCACCGTTTCGCCTAACTACAAGCGTCAGTATGGTCCTTCCAATGCGTTCCAGAACATTGCCAACCAACAGACCTACATCAACTACTCCAACGTGACGACGTCCACACCAATGGCTTCTTATGTGGAGAATTGCGATGCACGCTATGGCAATTCCATCATGAATCTCACTTACGAGGGCGAAGGCTATCCACTCTGCTGCAAGGCCGCCAACAACGGTGCTTTCTACTACACGATTCCGACTTATCGTAAGGGTCTCATCTGGCTGCGCATGGCAGAGGCCATCAACCGTGCAGGCTATCCTGAGTTTGCCTTTGCCATCCTCAAGGACGGTATCAACCAGTTCACGCTCCCATCGATTGTTGACATGCAGGAGTATCAGATTCGCTTCGATGAGAATGGAGACTCCATCCCTGTATGGAACATCGACTCCACACGAATCGTTCGCTACGAGCAAGACACTATCCGCTTCCGTGCTTTCGACTACGGCACTTATGGCGCTATGTATTATGTCACTGACTCCACAAAACTCTACAAGTTCAACGAATTCCTCAACTTCAAGGATGATATCTGGGATGCCACCTATGGTATTCATGCCCGTGGAGCAGGTTATGGAGAATGGTCAGCACCCAACAAGGGGCAGGTCATCACCAGCATTGGTGGCTACCACGATTCTATCTACTACGACTACTCCAAGCTCTTGCTTGCACAGGGCGTGACGTTAGGCACAGCTTCCCAAGAAGACGTTATCAACGCCGTCGAGAACATCATCGTCGATGAGCTCGCTCTTGAGACCGCCTTCGAAGGTAACCGCTTCACCGACCTCGTCCGCATTGCCGAGCACAAGAACGCTTCTGGCTACGACGGAACAGATTGGCTTGCACGCAAGATTGCCAACCGAGGCACCAAGGCTGCTACCCCAACCTCTAACGCTGTCGAGGGTTTTGATCAAAGCATCTATAACAAGTTGACGAACCAAAACCTCTGGTACTTCACCCTGCCTAAGTGGTAATCATCTTTCTTCAGGTCTGAATTGAGGCCTAAGAAAAGCACAATAAAGAATCCGCAATGCACATCGGCACTGCGGATTCTTCTTTCATATTACAGTTATGTGTGTTTGCTTACTTGATGTTCTTGCGAATCTTCGTGAGGTATTGCTGCATGTGATCCTCGTCACGTGTATCGATGATTTCGATAATCTCCTTCATCTCACGACGAATCTGCTCCACCTGCCCTTTCGTGTAGGGGTTGAAGAGAATTTCACGCAACAGTGTGTCATCCTCGCTGAGCACACCCTTAGCAATCTTCATGTGACGTTTGAAGGTGGTACCAGGAGCATCCTGATGCTTCATCACCGCAGCGAACGCAAAGGTTGAGATGAAAGGAATAGAGAGTGAGTAAGCCACAGTCTGGTCATGTTCCTCAAAGGTGTACTCGAAGATGTTGAGTCCAAGACGGGAGTAGAGATCCTTGAAGAAGCAACGACCCATGTAGTCGCCCTCGTTGATGATGATGGCGTTCTCATCACTCAGTTTGCCAAGGTTGGCAAAAGTGGGACCAAACATCGGGTGAGTGCTCACATAGTGGAAGCCCGATGCCTCGTAGTATTCCTTGAATCCAGTCTTCACCGATGAAATATCAGAAAGGATGCACGACTTGGGCAGATGCGGAATCACCTGATCAAACACCTTCAGCGTGTATTTGAGGCTGACCGCGTTGATGAGCAGTTCTGGTTCGAAGGCGTCAATCTCTTCGAGTGTGGTGAACCGCTGGGTATTGTACATAAAGCGGAGGCGCTTAGGGTCAATGTCATAAACGGCCACCTCATGATCGAAGGACAGCAGGTCGGTGAAGAACGACCCCATCTTACCTGCTCCTAATATCAGAATCTTCATAAAAACTTCGTTTTTTGAGAATTGAGAAATTGAAAGATTGAAAAATTGAAGTTTGGGCTGACGCGATGTGAGAACACGCCGTATGGCTATTTCAATTCTTCAATTGACTAACGTCGAGCTAAAGGTTCTTCAATTTTTCAACTCTTCAATTCTTCAATTTTTACTTATTGATGATTTCAATCTGCTGGTGTACACTCTCCTCATGGATGCTCTCGAATACCTTGGCAACAAAGTCGGGACTCATGCCACAGAGCGAACCCTGCACCCCACGTTTCGACAGAATCTCGTTGTAGCGAACGGCCTGCAACACGGTCATGTTATGCTCCTTCTTGTAGTGGCCAATCTCACGGCAGACACGCATACGCTTCGCCAGAATATCCATGAGTTGGTTGTCAAGTTCATCGATTTGCTTACGCAAGCTGGTCAGCCCCTCAGTCGTCGTATGTTCATCACGGATGACGAGCAAGGAAAGGATGTAGTCGAGCACCTCAGGTGTCACCTGCTGTTTGGCATCACTCCAAGCCTTATCAGGGTCGCAGTGAGCTTCCACGATCAGACCGTCGAAACCCAAGTCCATCGCCTGCTGACAGAGCGGAGCAATCAGTTCGCGACGTCCACCGATATGAGATGGGTCGCAGATGATAGGGATTTCAGGGATGCGGCGATGCAGTTCGATAGGAATCTGCCACATCGGAGCGTTACGGTAAATCTTCTGCTCGTAACTGGAGAAGCCACGATGGATGGCACCCATACGCTTCACACCAGCCTGATTGATACGCTCCAAAGCACCAATCCAGAGTTCGATGTCTGGGTTGACAGGATTCTTCACAAACACAGGCACATCAACACCTTTCAGCGCATCGGCCAATGCCTGCACAGCAAAGGGGTTAGCAGTGGTGCGGGCACCAACCCAAAGGATGTCCATGTCGTACTTCAGTGCCAGTTCTACGTGCTCAGGCGTAGCCACCTCGGTAGAGATGAGCATGTGCGTCTCATCCTTCACCTGCTTCATCCAAGGCAGCGCCTTCTCACCATTGCCCTCAAAACCTCCTGGTTTCGTACGTGGTTTCCACACACCAGCACGGAAGTTGTGGCAGCCTTTCATGGCCAGTTCACGGGCAGTTTCCATCACTTGCTCCTCTGTCTCTGCGGAGCATGGGCCAGCAATCACGAACGGACGTTCGTTGTCGCTTGGCAAATTCAACGGTTGTAAATCTAATTCCATATTGTTATTTTTTAAATTTTTCTTATCGTATCTTTAGCACGCTTGGCTAGTCCAAGAATTCTTCAATTCTCCGCAACGCGGTTTGCATTTTCTCATCTTTTGCACAAAGTGAAATGCGGATGTATCGCTTGCCGTTGCTGCCAAAGATGAAGCCTGGGGTGATGAAGACACGAGCCTCATGCAGCACCTTCTCCGTCAGATCTTCCACATCAGCGATGCTGTCTGGGATGCGTCCCCACAGGAACATACCCTGTTGCGATGGGTCGAACGTGCAGCCAAGCGTGGTCATAATCTGCTCGGCAATCTTGCGACGAGAGGCGTATGTCTCGATGTTGGCTTGAGTGTGCCATGCCTCACTATTCTCAAGAGCCTTAGCTGCAGCCAACTGCATCGGACGGAACGTACCTGAATCGATGTTGCTCTTGATCTTCAGAATCCACTGCACGAAAGTGCTGTTCGTAGCGAGCATACCCACACGCCAGCCTGGCATATTGTGGCTCTTCGACATCGAGTTGAATTCGATGCAGCAGTCCTTCGCACCTTCCACCTGCAAGATGCTCAGGTGCTCGTCCCTATTCAGAATGAAGGAATATGGGTTGTCGTTCACCACCACGATGTTGTGTTTCTTGGCAAACGCCACAATCTTCTCATACAATTCACGAGTGGCACGACCACCAGTCGGCATATTGGGATAGTTCGTCCACATCAAACGGAATTTACCATTTGACGATTTACAATTTACAATTTTTTCCAGCTGCTCGAAGTCAGGCTGCCAGCCGTTGCTCTCCATCAGGTCATAGTTCACGATTTCCTGACCGAGAATCTTGCTGAGCGACGTGTAGGTGGGATAGCCTGGATTTGGCACCAGCACCTTGTCACCAGGGTTGCAAAACGCCAAAGTCACATGCAGAATACCCTCCTTACTGCCGATGAGCGGTTGAATCTCTGTGGCAGGATCCAGTTCCACACCATACCATCTTTTGTAGAAGCCTGCCATCGCCTTCCTCAGTTCAGGGATGCCGACCGTAGGCTGATAGCCATGCACATCAGGGCGCTTGGCATTCTCGCAGAGCACGTCAATGGTTTCAGGACTGGGTGGCATATCGGGCGAACCAATAGCCAGAGAGATGATATCCTTTCCCTCAGCGTTCAATTTCGCCACCTCCTTGAGTTTTCTCGAAAAGTAGTACTCGCTCACGAGCGACAGGCGCTCAGCGGGTTGTATCTTACATTGTTTGTCTTCCATCTTTATATTCTCCTAATATCTTGAATTCTTTGGTCAATGGTATAATCGCATCAATCGATTGGCGATAGCGTGTCAGGTCATCGTAGAGCACATCCACATAGAAGAGGTATTCCCACTCCTTGCCGATGATGGGCAACGACTGAATCTTCGTCAGGTTGATGTGGTAGAAAGACAGGATGGCAAGCACATGGCTCAGCGAACCCTCCTCATGAGGCAACGAGAACACGATACTGGCCTTGTTAGCCTCAGTCAGCGGACGGAGCAAGTCAGCCTTGTTGGGGTTCGATACCACGAGGAAGCGAGTGAAGTTGTGCTTGTTGTCCTCGATGTGGTCTTCCAACACCTTCAGCCCATACAGCCGTGCAGCCTCCGCATGACAGATGGCAGCCCAACCACGCTTCTTCCCATCGCCTATCATCTTCGCACTACCAGCCGTATCTTCAGCCTCCACATGTTTAATCATCGGATGCTTCTCGAGGAAATGGCGACACTGCATCAATGCCACAGGATGAGAGTGAATCTCAGTGATGGTGTCCCAGTCATCCTCAGGCAGACAACAGATGCAGTGTGTGATGTGCAGCTTATGTTCCCCCACGATGGTAGCACCCGAATCCCTCAGCAGTTCGTAGTTGTGCAGCAACGAGCCGGCGATGGTATTCTCGATGGCCAGCATACCGATGGCGGTTGGATCCTGCTTCATGGAAGCAAATACCTCCTCAAACGTCGAGCAGCACACCAATTGCACCTGCTGCCCCTCGAAGTAGAGATGGGCGGCAATGTCATGAAACGACCCTACCAAACCTTGTATCGCAATCTTTCTCATATATTATATATAAAGTATAAGCCCCACTCATCAGAGCGGGGCCGTATTGTTATTCTCTATGTATCTTTCTCATGATTGATTAAACACACAACTACCCGCTCTTACTTCTTGCTAAAGTAAAAGTAAAAATAGTAATATGCGTTAAACAATGATTTCATCTCGTCTCTTGGTCTAAAACCGCTGCAAAATTACACACTTTTCACAAATCCACCAACACTTTTACAAGAAAAATGCTGATTCAGTAGAAAAAAGTTGGTAAAAAGTGGAAAATGTTATACCTTTGTGCAACAATTTTTACGAATTACTAATACATTATCAATGATATGAACGAAAGAATATGGAAATTGGGCGAGGTAGTAGATCTTCCCCGAAAGAGCAATCCTTTGAAGAAAGACGGTCAGAACACGTATGAGCACCTGACCGATTCCAAGTACGTGTGCATCCGCGAGGCAGAAAACGGCCTGCGTGGCATCTTGGTGAAGATGATTGGCAGGGTTGAAGAGAAAGACATCATGAACATCGCAGGTGAACCCTTCTGTATGGATGACAAGGAAGAGAGCTCTGAGCGCAACGTGTACTACAGTTATCCCTTCCCCACCCTCGAAGAACTGAAAGAAGTCCTCACCATCGTCCGTGCCAACGACAAGCTCTGGCAACAGCTGAACGATGCAGGCATGCTCATCAACCCCGACGGCACCTTCTGGATCAAGGAAATGAAACAGAAGTTCTTTGCAAAGAATAAGCCCCAATACTATGACCCCAAGACCAAGTTCGTGGAGACAGCTTCCGAACCCGAGGAAAACCATCGTCGCCTCACCATCGTCTATTTCTAACTCCAATCTTCATACAAAACACAGCCTCCGAACACTCGGGGGCTGTGGTTTTATTTTCAGAATAGCAAGAAAAGGATGATGCAATAGTTTATAGAACTGCCACTTTCTTCAATTCATTACTGATGGCACGATTGATAAAATCGTTGATAGTTGTGCCTGTTGCAGCCACAAAAGCCGCCACACGAGAATGCAAATCCGATGACATTCTCAGATTCAATTTACCGCTATACGGCTTTGCAGGTTCAATGCCATCAGCCTTGCAGCCCTCAAGATAACTATCCACACCAGCCTCAAAGTCTTTGCGCAACTCGTCAAGCGTCTGACCCTCATACACAATCAGATCCTTGCTCATGCCCTGCACTTTACCGAACAGGCAGTTATCCTCTTTGCTGTATTCCACGCTACCCTTGTAGCCCTTATATTCCAAGAAATCCATAATATCTCCTCCTTATTTAATATAACCATTATTTTTCAGATGCTGGTAGATTGTCTTCACCATCCATTCCTTCATGATGCTTCCAGGATGTGGACGATGGATGTCGATATATGCGCCAGTCTTTTCATTCTTGAATCTCACTCGGGAACCAGAAGTGGAACCCTTTGTATGTTCCTGATAGCCGAAGTGAGCCAAGAGACTCAACGTTTCCTCATACGTAAAATCCTTCGGTCTCTTCTTAAATCGTTCTATCAATTTTTCTTTTGACCCCATAGTTCTGGTGATTTTGGTGCAAAGGTACCAAATTTAGTACTAACCACCAAATGTTTATACATTTTTTAACAGAAAAAAAGAAACAATTGATTCTCACCTATTATCCTCCATCATACATCAAAACGCCCTGTTCATCGCAATTGTCCGACGGAATTAAATTTTTTTAATTGTTGCAGACAAATGGACTTCACCACTCTCAAGCAGCCTCACCACCCACTGATGTCATCCATATCAGACACTCGATTCTTGATGGAATCAGTCAGATTGATGAAAAAGTGGTAGCCGGTGATGCGTTCCACCAAACGTCCGATTCAGTTGTCAAATAATACTTGACAACTGAATCCATATCCAACTCTCTTTCTTTCAGTATGTTAATAACATGATGACTTATGGTCTGTTTGGAGGTGGCAAAAAGTTCAGCCATCTGCTGTTGATTCAGCCAAATCTTGCCGTCATGGGCATACAACGCCACAGATGCCTTTCCATCGGTGGTGTTGTATATGATGATATTTGAATCATTCTCCAATCTCATAAATCACACATAAATGACTTTGTAGGGTTGATTATTTGCTTGCTCAATAAGTATTTTATGTTTATAGGTTGTGCCATATTCTTATTTCTGTTGCAAAGGTATAAAATAAAAACAACTCATGCAAATTTTTCTGCGTGAGTTGTATCATAATAGCCTCCTACCCCATTTATGTCATCCATATCATATACCAGATTCTTGAGGGAATATCCCAACCTAAAAACCAGCGAAAACAAGAGATACGACTCGTTTTTCGCTGATTTTTGAAGACCGTATAATCAAAGAGGATTCTTCAATCTCTATCATATATCAAGTCACCAGGGGTCTTGCTCAACATACGGGACATAACGATTGAAACAGTGAAGATGGTAGAAACAACCACTATGGCCGTTGCCACGTACGTTGTGGTATTCCACAATGAAAGATAATTGAACCCTTCTTTTTCAACACCAACAATCGGAAGCAATCCCTGTATGCACCATGTTATAAGAAGAGCTAAAACCACCGCAGAGCAAACTATCATCACCAGAATCAGAACATAAATATGTATTAATTCATTTGCATTCATTCCAAACGCCTTAAATGTACCAATGTTACGTTTTACCTTCTGGAAATAACTTTGGAGCATATTAACCAAGAACATAATGATACAAACTAACGAGAAGATAACCATTGCACCAGAAAGAATCGCAGCCATCACAGTCACAGCATTGAAGTTTTCTTTGGAATGAACTTGCTCCATTTCTAGTTGTATACCATGTCTCTTCGCAAATGTCTCAAATTCACGTATGTGGTTGAGGGAATTGAATTCAACGGAAAGGAAAGAACTACGAGGAGAAGGGTGTTCTTCAGTGACCAATTTATGCACTCGTCGGACATCTTCAATATTGAAATGTTCCTCAATTTGATTTGCAATATCTTGGAAAACTTTTCTTGGCATACGTTCGTCTCCAATCTCAATCTTCCATATGTTGCCAGGTTTCCACGATTTTACAGACGAATAATAATCGTTGGCATTCAAAAGAGTGGCTTGTAAAGAATCTGGAACAATCTTCTTAATGAATTGCTCAAAGTTCTCCTTCCCGACCTTTTCTGACACATAAAAAGCCAATTGATGCAAGTACTCTGGTTCGTGCTCTTTAAAATCAAAAGGATGAGTGTGGTCATTATAATGCTGCTGCTCATAGAAGAAGTTGGCAGACATCATATCTACATTATTGGGCAACTTTTTCACAACAGCTAAAACAGGAATAGCAACAGGATAGAAGTCTGACCGGTTTTCACCTTCGCCCTGTGTAACCACCTTCAACCCCAAGCTATCTGCCCCATCATTTACAGCCAAATAATTAATATATGCAGGCAAATGTTCCTCATCATAACCAATTCGTTTAATGGCATCCATAGTGATGATAAAACCTAAAGTCTTGTCATCCAACAGAGTGGTATCCACTTCACATCCTTCCACCACATTACTTTCTGCTAGGATGGCTGATACTAATGGAGTTTTGATGTTCTCAAAGAAACGGGCACTAAAATACTGTACTTTCTCTCCTGTTCCTGTAATATTGTAATTAGTGTATTGATCCATAAGAACATTCTGATAATCGAATCTTTTCTTATTCTCATCAAGATAAAGAGAATCTCGAAAATCATTGAAACGTTCATCATCAGTAGATTTAACAATACTAACCCAATTCGTAAAAGGGTCTTCCATTTTATCTCGGAGATAAATCATGCTACCTTCACTAAAGGCAATACTTGCAAAGGTGGCCACCAACACGATGGTCAACAACCATAGGTTTGTCCCTCTTTTACCCAACACCTCTTTGGCTTCACGAGCCATTAGTAACTTAAGATATTGTTTCATCTTCCACTCTATTTTTTGCGTAAGAAATTCTCAAAATTATCAGCAGAATAGTTATCCATTCCATTGCTCCATCCATCCTCTCTATGATCCATAGGAGTATAAACACAAGATTCATCAATCACACCATATGAAATATCCTCATCATCCTCATGCTTTTTCGGACGGATACATTTACGTATCTTGATGATGACATCTGCAAACGTAACAGCCAAATGCATATCATGGCTCACGATAATAGCACTGGCTCCTTCGTGCTCATCTAATTTCTTATCTAAAATCTCCATCACACGCACCGCATTCTCTGCATCCAAGTTTCCCGTTGGCTCATCACCAAAGAGCACCGTGAAGTCTGGTAAAATAGCACGAGCAAATGCCAGACGTTGTTGCTGACCTCCTGAGAGCTCTTGCGCCATACGTTTCTCATCCACATGATCAAGGCCCAAGTCCTCAAGAACCTTTTTTGTCCTTTGGAAACTGGAGAATCGTGAGAATCCCTGCAACATTCGAGTAAAAGCGATGTTCTCGAATGCAGTAAAGTTCTTCATCAGATTGGTACTCTGAAAAATAAAACTATAATGCTTTAATCGGAAATCCGACAATGTCTTATCGCTTTTCTTCCACAATCCTTTCAAATCTATTTCTTTCTCGTCCGAATCAAAAAACACGAAGCGAGTTCCATTCTCTGGAACTATAGTATTATTCATCATACCAAGCGTTTCCAGAATAGTACTTTTTCCGATACCAGACTCTCCCACAATGAATATTTTTTTACCACGTGGAATGGTCAAGTGCTCTATTTCAAGCACAACCTTAGATATTCCCTCTTTATAATGTTTATCGTAGGAACATCGTAATTTTTCTATTTCAAAAAGTTTCATTTTCATCATTTTTTAAGGTAAATCTTCCAACGGAAGCCAATACCATAATGTTTTATTTCGTTCTATAGAGAAATCGTATTTGTTTTCTCTGATTTTCTTCAGTTTATTATATTTAATTCCAAAATCCGTTATCATTCCATCAAACTCATCTTGTTTGACGATTTTTTCATCCATGATTTGGCTTAACGTCCTACCTTGTAGAGAATTCGGTTTAACATTTAAGCCTGTGATAAGTACCATAACTTCCTTGACATCTTTTTCATCCATTTCATTTGGGGAAATGTCTGGAATCATGGAGCGAACCAACTCTTTCATTGCATCTACGTATGGCTTCCTGTTACCGGTATTGGCCGTGTTTATCACAGGCTGCAATTTCTCCATTAATTGGGCAAATTCATAAAAACTAATGAATAAGTTTTATTGTGTATTCCTGCTTCATCAGTCGGACAAGAACTCCAAAGAAGCAGATTTTTCATAGGGATCCATCCACGACATTTAGCACTTGTCGAAATGAGTGGGAATGTAATACCCTTCTGTTTTTCAGTATAGACCAATGCATAGTCATTCTCAATTTGAGCGATACGAACTTGTTCATTGAATGTTAAGGTATCACATATTTCTCCTTGATTTGAAGGAAATGAATATGTGATATTTTGACTACGATCGCTATAGACAGTCCAATACTTGGAGAGTCGAGAAGACTGTCCCCAATTCTCTGAGTTCAGAAATCCGTTCACTTCAGACTCTTTAATAAACCTTTTACTCAGAATAGAAGGCATGCCGACCCCACAAGTGTCTGGCAATTGCGGGGCGGCACACATCATGTGACTTACTACAGATAGAAGGAAGAAGTATATTATCTTTTTCATCTTTAGTTTTTATGGCAGATCCTCCACTGGAATCCAATACCACGTTGTTTTATTGCGCTCAACAGAGAAGTCGTACTTGTTTTCCCTAATTTTCTTTAACTTATTATATTTGTTTCGGAAATCAGCTATCATTCCATCAAATTCATCCTGTTTGACAATCTTGTCATCTTGAATCTGAATAAGGGTTCGGCCTCCCAAAGAACCTGTCTTTACATTTAGCCCAGCGACCAACGCCATAATTTCTTTCACATCCTTCTCATCCATTTCTTTCGGAGTGATATCAGGAATCATTGAACGAGTCAATTCTTTTATTGCATCCACGTAAGGTTTGCGATTTCCCGTATTGGCAGCCGCCATAACTGGTTGAAGTTTTTCCATCAATTGCGCAAACTCATCAGAAGATATATAAATGATCGACTGCCAATAATCCAATCCATTCTCGGCTTTTTTATCGGTGTCTCCCTGGAATGCCATCAAACTATTACTTTTCTTGATCTCTCGGATTTGTTCTTTGGAAAAGATACTCTCCAAAAGTCCCATTTCAATAGAGGAATTAGTACTATTTTCTCCACTCTCGCGGATAATGTTTTCAGCATCGCTTAC
Organism: Bacteroidaceae bacterium; assembly: GCA_017617805.1. Taxonomy (GTDB): domain Bacteria; phylum Bacteroidota; class Bacteroidia; order Bacteroidales; family Bacteroidaceae; genus Minthosoma. The sequence goes on from JAFZVN010000035.1 coordinate 50,523, forward strand.
AATTCCCATCTGGGCATCTATCGCCGTACCAAACTGAATATAACTATTCTTTACAAGATCATATAGTTTTGAGACGTCCATAGCCTTTCCCAAATCAGCGTTACGTGTTTCACCAATATAGAAATTATCTTTTGCTGGAAGATCTGTTGCAAATCTATATCCATCAGCCAATTCTTTAAAACCAGCCTTGAAATTTCCGCCCAACTTTGAATACTGAGCTTTCAGATTTTCACGAACAATGGCTCCCATCTGCTTTCTAAACAAAAGGAATGACTGTTCATTTTCATTTCTTACCTGAAATGCTGAAAGTTGTACTCGATTTTCCACACACTTTCGAACAATATCCTCTTGTGAAATACATTTATTATCAGCAAGATCATTTCCACAGTCACCAATAACAAACATCAAGTTACTATTCCGAGAGCTATAATTCATAGTCTTAGTGTCCAAAGCAACTTCAAGGCCTTTATAAAGAGCCTCCGCCAATGTATGGTCTGATGAAGAACTCTTCACGCCATAAGAACCGCCAGATTGCAAAAATTGAGCCACAGAAGGATCGGTTGGGGTACGCATAGAAAGGTGTTCTGTTACATACTGCCCATCTGTATAATCACGATATATTACGATACCTACGTTTACTGTACGACTTTCCTTCTCGAAATACTCATAAGCCTGCTGTATAATCTTCTGAGTAGGCTGATAATAATTCTCCATAGACCGAGTTCCATCAATTACAACAATCAAATTAATGATACTCAAATCTTCCATACCATCAGTAACTGTTCCGGCACTGGTATTATCATATCCTGAAGGAACCGTTGGCACATGCGATGTTCCATCGGGTCGAGCAAATGCTGTCACATGGTACTGCGTTTCTGATTTGTTCCCTAAAAGAGGATAACGCATCAATTGCGGCTCCAAGCGAAACTTTGTTGCCTCATTTTTCGTTATTTTATTCATTCTTCCCAACTCTATATCTGTCGCTCTTGAGCCATCTCGATACACGTTAACGCGTTTCCCCTTCAACTGTTCGGCAACAAGTGGCTTCCAATTCGGCTCGATACATGTACGCTGACTCCAAGGTACATATGAGCTGGTGCTGACCCAACCATACAGCACTTGATATGTATAACCTTCCATCTTACATTCTCTTGCCAAAAGCACCAAGCCATTATCAGCCTTTTTCATTACAAAATAGAAATTCATATCAGCAACAAGCTTCTTAGGGTCATCCTTTGTTTCAGGATTTTGATAACGCTTTCCCAAATCTGAATTTCCTTTTCTTTGTTCGTCAATATTAAGAACAATCAAGGCTTTATTATATATTCCTGCTTCATCTGTCGGACAAGAACTCCATAAAAGAAGATTCTTCATGGGAATCCATCCTCTACTTTGTGCACTTGATGAGATAAGCGGATATGTTACGCCTTTTTGATTTTCAGTATAAACCAATGCGAAACCATTTTCAATTTTAGCAATACGCACCTGCTCATTGAAATCAAGCTCATCACATTTCCCGCCAGAAGTGGAAGATGTATTATACGTTGTGTTATGGCTACGATCACTGTAGGCCGTCCAATATTTACTGTTACTGTCCTTTGTTGTTTGTCCCCAATTACCGGATTTCAACAACTCATTCACTTCAGATTCCTTAATGGTCTTTTTTTTCAGGAGGGGTGGTTGAAAAGCCGAACAGTTACTCGGCAATTGTGGAGCAGCCTCGATGTATAGTGACGCAAAACACCCCAACAATATAATTGAAATTACACGTTTCATCATATTACATAATTTTAATATTCAAAAATACTCAATTTCTCATTTATTCCATCAATGTTCTTATTTCCAAAGGGCTTTCCTTCTGGATAATCCAAAGTTTCCCCTTTAGGTCTAAAAACATTAAAGACGAACTTGTCTTTAGGTAAGGAAGCGACATCAAAATCCACAAACAAATGCGATAAGACCTTCTCATTATTACATAAAGCCCAGAATCCGGAACCAACATAAAAATCCATCGTAACAGAGCTAAACTTAAAAGTACCATCTTCTCCGATGAAGTTATATTCATCAAAGAGTCTCAAAATGTTTTTTCTGTCTTCATCGGCAATTACATCATGAGAGTTCGCATCTTGCAAAGCGGCAATAATACTAACAAATGCGTCATTCGTATCACGATCTTTCCCATAGATATCTTTCAGATTTGTAAATGACATCAAGGACTGCTTGCCATCTGCAAGATAGATGATCAAGGCATCATCAATCTCAATGGCATCATCACGCAAAGTTCGCATTCGTTCACACAACTGATTAACAGGGGTGGACGGTTCATGATCTATATAAATGAAGTGCAGATTCATTGTTGAGTAATCTTGCGCTTGGGCTATCGTTGCTACCATCAAAAGCAGCAATGCCGATACGAAAAATGTTCCTATCTTATTCATAATCATCTATATTTAATATACTGGTTGAATGGTGACAGAATTAATTCGACCACTATTGTCATAGCCAACACTAACGACTCTTGCTGACGTCCATATTCCGTTAGCTATTTTTTCACGTACTGCAAGGATGTCTCCAGGTGCTCGTTCTCCTTCTTCCAATCCTTGCGCCCGTATAATAACAGTACGCGCAACCTTAGGATTCTTTCCTCCAAGAAGACTGTTGTCATTTTGATTCAACAACAAAGACTGGAACTCTCCTGCGGACATTTTAGAAACTTCTTGTTCCTTTTCTTCAAATGCAGGTTTAATCACATCAAATCCACCAACTACCAAACTGGCCAGTTCCTCCCCTGTAGAATTATTTACGACTTGCACAATGTATATGCCAGACTGATTTCCTGGAATATCTGTAAAAATTCCATTTGTCGACTTCCTTCCGATTTGATCTATTCGGAAAAGAGGAACCACATTCTCTGGAATATTCTCTGCATGAACCTGTAAAATATAACTATTGCCTTTTTGCTGTTTCCCATCTACCACGATACTTACAGGCAAAATGGCCGGACTCTCTGGAGCAGGCTCCACGATTGGGGAATCCACAGGTGTGTTACCACCATCACCTGATGAATCCGATGTTTCAGTTTCTCCACACCCTTTTATTAGCCAGGCTACTCCAAAACCAATAAGTATAAACAGGACAAAAACTCCTGCATATAATAAGTACTTTTTTGTTGATTGCATAATGTAATAGAATTAAAAGTTATCATTTGATTCTTGAACTTTCAGTGTGATACCAGATATTCGATTCATGTCATCATATTCCAACGAAGAAACTTTAACAGATGTCCATGTCTCCATATCCAGTTTTTCAAACACATCATATAAGTTTTCAGGTTTATTGGGCGCATCCTTTGGAAGTCCAACAAATGTCAGTGTATAATTAGGAGAAAGATAATCATTCTCTCCAACTCCCATTAGGGATGGGTCACGTTTATCTATTTTCGCCTGCAACTCAGATACAGACATCTTTTTTGAGACGCTTTTTTGCTTGATAAACCCTGTCACTTGTTCCATTTTGCAGAGGATTGTATCGGTTTTAGCATCAAATACAGCTATTGTATAGATACTTCCATCAGCCTTACTATATGGAACGTCCTTGAATCTTCCATCATCACTCCGTACTATGACGTTTTGTTCATTATAAGGATCAAGCACAGCATAATAAAAATCAGTCACTTTTAGATTCTTTACTGTCGCAGCGAAAGAGTACCCAACGCCCTCAAAAGTCCGAGATCCTATTTCTATTTCAGGGGGGATTTCCTCTCCTGTCTCATTTGTGTATTGCTGATTCAGGACAATTCTTATAGTGTCACTATCTGGGGGTGTTGCGGTTTCTTTTCCTCCGTTTGCAAAAAGGTTCTCCCAACTAACAAGAGAAAGTCCGTATACAACACCTATCATCAGAACAATTATTCCTGAAGTCTTCCAAACCTTTGAGGGAATATGGAATGTGGCATACTCCACGTTATCCGATTGGCAATGTGGACATACTACCTCATTGGCATCATCCGCCTCAAAGCGTTTCTTACAGTTTTTACATTCAAATTTCCGTATCATGCCATTAGAATTTTAATGTTATACCAGCACTGAACATTAGCAATTGGCGTTTTATACTTGACAGAGATTCTGTCAAATTACGCACATGCTCTTTGCTTTCAGTGCCATTGATAGTATTATACACCAATGCGTGATTTGCGTCAGTCGTGCCAGATAGAGATACTGGAGCAGAATTGGCCTTGACAACATCCATCAACCCCATCTGATAATTCACACCTAAGTCAATAGCCAAAGGTGTTTGGGGAATATTGAATCGAAGACCGATGCCAGCAAACGCATCGGCTGTGAAACTCGACACATCCACCAAATCTGCATTGTCAAGGGTTGATGATGAGATTGTCCTGTTGCCAAAACCATTGTACCCCCAATGCTCATCCATACGAAGATTTGCATATTGTGGATACATTCCATAAATGTAAGCGCTTCCTTCCGTCGCATCCACTTTATATCCCATATTCATATTGAATTTGGCCCCCAAATCAATAAATAGGTGCACCACTTTGCTAAACTGGAAATTGAATTCAGCATACAAAGGTATGGTGAGATCTGTCATTTTTATACTCTGCTTTACGCTCAGATTTTGATAATGGCGAGTATAGGAATCTCCATCAACATCAGCCGTTGTGGTATAAGCATAATCTGCATGGGCATATTCAAAATCCAATTGTGATTGAGCAAAGCCGACACCTATAAACAAACCCGTTTTCACGATACCGTTGGAGGGAAGAACATATCCAAAATCTACTCCAAAAGAGTTGGAAGCATTTTTTTCTGCTTTTAATGCATTGTCTGCTCCATCAAGTTTATAAGCATCTCCTAAGCCTAAATCATAATGGAATTTTAACCTTGTCTTTCTTGGACGATATTTCATGGAAACCTTATTGCAATCATCCACAATAGGAGTAACCTTTGCATCAGCATCAACATACTTAAACAGTTTCTTGTCCAACTTTCCAGCCAAGAATGTTTGTCCATGACTATTCAAAGCAAGACGAGATCCATTATAAGACAAACGGGCATCTCTTTCATCCTCCGACTGGAAAACAAAATAACTCTCTGGAAGTTTCCTGTTACTATCAACCGTGCCTTTGATTTCTTCTATTTTACACTTATTTAAATGCTCATTATACACAAGTGTCGCTTCAAGATGGTACACTTGGTCGTAGAACTCTTTACTGGAAAAAAAGACTCCGCATTTATCAGAATAGGCAAGTGTCTTCTCGAAAGAGAAAAGAGCTCGCCACGTTCCATCATCATTCCAAACCCGTTCTTTCTTCAGATTAGAAATCAACGCATTCTTATTTCGTGGTCCCTCCCCTAATAATTGACTATATTCACGAGCTGTAAGCGTACTTCTATCGGAAAGACCAAGCAAATCATTATAGACTGGAGCATCCTCACTCACAAAAAGATCCACAAAAGAATAGCGTATCTCATCGTCACTAATGGTTGCGTATGTTTCATAATCCTCAATCGTACTTATCGCTTCATCAACAACTCGGCGCTGCATCGCAATAGTATTTTGTTGTGCACAAATGGTCTGCGAAGAGGAGAATGTTAATGCTATGATAATAGTATTGAAAATATTCTTTTTCATATGATATCCTCCTTCTTATTTAACAACAATTTTTTTTGTGCTTCTTTGGCCATCGGCTATCTTTTCTATAATATAGATTCCAGAAGCAAGATTTGTCGAATCTTTAACCAACTGTCCATTGATGGTGTACACTCTTTGTGTATCTTTAATAGAGTTAGATGGAGCAACAATGCTTGTCGTCTCAGGGATAACAGAACGAGTGACAGCCGTATAGTTAGAACCATCCCACTCTTCGTTAACAGTATCAATGTAACGTTTTCCGCTGGTGACTGTAACCGCATCATCGTATTTCCACATTGCATACACGAAGAAACGATAGCTGGAGTTATTTACTTCTGAAGCGGAGAAACTAGTCTCAAAACGCGTATCGCCTGGATTGGACTGCCTTTTCTCAATCGATTTTACTTCATTACCAACAGCATCCTCATAACCAAAGACTAAGAAATACTGTCTGCCTTCCAACTCGGAATCCGACACACCTGTCGTTGTTGCAATCATTGTTCCACTCACGCCGGAGCCTTTCTTGGTCAAAGATGAGGGCGTAGCAGGCTTATTATATATACGAATGGTTTTGCTCATTGTGTTATCTGCCCATAATCCATCGCGATAATTACTTGTACGCAAGGTGTACACAACATCTTTGCTACCTTTTGTCGCACCAAGAGCATAAGTGGTGACTTCATCAATCGTCGATTTCCACTGATTGACGGTCGAGTAGTTGTATATTTCTTCACCATCCCTACTCCATACATAATTCCAAACAGAAGGATTTCCATAACCTCCAACAGCTCTATTGACGGAAAGCTGGAGTGTATTCCCAACTCGTATGGCACCATCGATGGATGTTCCATCAAAATGATTCTTTGTGTTTTGCAAATCCGCGATGGCAAAATCAGAGATGTTTTTTGGAGCTGGCCAATAGTTGATATTGAATGGAATGGTCAGGTCATACCGTTTTTTCCCGTTTAGCGTATAAGTGACATTGGCACCGATAACGTACTTCTTCATGTTTGCATCTCCTGAAGTTGTATAGTCAATGTTATCTGTATATGTCGTTGATGTTGCATTCGCAATAGCTTTTCCATCTTTCAGCCATTGACATTTCAAACCTTCATCATGACCGCCAGAAAGAGAGATTGATAACGGAACTTGACGACCTCCACATGTTTCATAAGAATCTTCATACCCTACAGATCTATTTGCTAATGGTGTTTCATACACTTGGTAAGAGCGTTTGTATTCTGCTCTGAACGGAGCCTCCATCTCGTTTTCTCCATTGACCACAGAAATGACCAATTGATGAACTCCAATTGTTGTGGATAAAGTATATGGGGCAAATAATGCCTTTCCATTATCTGTAACAGAATATGACCATTCCGTTGAGCCATTCCGATTATCAACAGAGACATTGACAACATCCCTATTTATTAGAGACAATTGACTTCCCTCTGCATTCCTATAGGCCTGCGTCAAGGTGCATGTGAGATTGTCGATAGGAAGATTTTGTGCCCCTTCAAAGTTATTGCTATAATTTATGTTTTCAGTTATCACAGTAGAGGGAATCTGATACACATTTAAAGTATAGGTCTGAGTAGCATAGGGTTCCCACACCACATCTCCATAATTATTACTTGCTTGAAGTGTATAAGTATATGTTCCCACAGTGGTTGGCTTTACTGTTAAATCTTTTGATGTTCCTTCCATATCACCAGACCATTCATACACATTCCCATTAGGATATCCCCCATTGTTGTATGTAGGGGAGAAAGTTACAGATTCACCTAAATAGATGGATTTCGTCAACTTATCCGCAGATAGTGTTGCCGCAGGATAGATCGTGTATTCCTCATTGAAAAGTTCATCACTTCTCCATATTTCAGTATCGTCATCAGCATAGGAAACAACTACCAATTTGACAACTTCTTTCACAATGGCATTAGTGGCAACAGTTTGGGGATTGAACCGTCCGCTTCGAGAAAAGGTTTCATTCTCATCCACATACCAGTAGTATTCAGTTGTATTACCTCCTCCATCAACTTCGGCAGACCAATAACCATCGGGCAACTGCTTATAGAAATGCAAATCATCCGCTATAGACTGAATCCGAACGGAAGGAGTTTCATATACATAAATAGGGTAACTGATAGTTTCTTTATACCATTCGGTCTCATTATCTGGAGCCACATTCGTAATGGTAAGCGTTAAAGTAGTTGTTTCTTTAAGACTGGCAGTTGCAGGGTTAAAACTCATCTGCAAATCTGTTGTCCCGTCATCCCAAGAATAAGACCAAGTGCCTCCACCAGATCCTTCCGCTTGAACGCCTATGGAGATGGGTGAACTCGAGGATGTATAATACAGCTTTTCCGAAGGAGAGCATTGAGGAGCGACAATTGCGGGTAACACAGTCAGCTGATATTCTCCATCCCCCTGTACTTCTACTGACTGTTTGTTGGCAGTGGAATATTTCATAGCCATACTGATAGCCGCATCGGTCATTTCTTTTGCAAGAGTTACATTGAAAGTCAATAGATTCTCAACAGAAAGTGTGTAGTCCTCTTGAACAAGATCTACGGTCTGTCCATCTAAAGTGTAGGACAAAGACTCCACCGAAGTGATAGGTTCGGTCGGGTCGACTTGAACTGTCAAAGTCATTTGCTCGCCCACCATTGTGTAATAGGTGTTGTCGATAGATACCGCTTTCGAGTCAGGCACATTAAAATTCATGGAAATCGTAGCCGTTTCCTGGGCTAATATTCCCACACTACTTCCCCATAGAAATACTATCGAAAGGAAGAGTTTTTTTGTTACTGTCTTTTTCATATTCTTGAATCGTTTATAATAATATACACCATTAATGGATGAAATAAGCAATCAGTCCTCCCAATATCAACCCTGCCACCATGATAATGATAATTAGAATCTTATTCACATCAAAGGAATGAGAGTCCTTTTTCTTGCCGGTAATACTATCCAATGCTACACGGAATTCTGATGCCGATTGATATCGGTCACTTTGTTTCTTTTCCGTAGCCTTTCGAATGACATCGCGTATTTTTTTATCTTGTACATTAGACAAGGGCATCTTATTATGGATTTGCATATCCAAAACTTCCTGAATAGAGCCTTGGAAAGGCAAACTACCGGTAATAATCTGATATAATAGGATTCCTATAGCATACACATCTGTCGTTCGGTCTTGGTGTAAAAGATCTCCCCTTACCAATTCAGGTGCAGCGTATGCAGCCTTACCCACAAACTGACCCAACGTGGTCAGATGTTGCTCATTCGTAGCAGTAATATTATTAAGTTTTTTTGCAATACCTAAATCTATAAGTTTAACCTTCCCTGACTCTGTTATCATGATATTGCTGGGATCTATATCACGATGGATATATCCATGATCATGCAAAGCTTGGATACCAGAAAGCACGCCACTCACAATGAAACGAGCAAAACGGTTTTTGTCATTCTGATATAGTTCATACAAATCTCTCACCCGAGGGAATTTTTCAAAGGTTTGCGTATTGACAACACCATTAATGATGTCAAGAAGCATTACACCATGTAATAATTCACTGATTACATGATAATGAACATTTCCCCTTCCATACAGATCTGCCTCTCCTATTTGCACGAATCCCAACATCTCAACCAAGTTCTCATGTACAATATGTATAGAGGCTTCTCTTTTTGAACGCATGATAACATTTTCTGTCAAGTCATCAAATAGGAACTTGATAGCAACTTCTCGTTTAGCGCCTGTCTGTTCGTTGATTTGTACACCACGACGCACTATTCCAGTACCGCCTTCTCCTAAAGGCTTCTCAGACACATCTAATTCATAATAGGTTCCTTTCTGTTGCTCAGCGGCACCTTGGAATCTCATTATATCAGCTGGATTTCCCATATTACTCTATTTCAAAAAGAATACACTTTCTATCGCTTTCCCTATATAAAATGTAAACACCTTTTTGCAAAATGTATGATCTACACAAAAGTTCATCCTCTTTGCCACAAACTATTGAAGATTGAGAGTCGATTTTGTTCGTGACTATAGTTTCATATGAAAAAGAGAATCGATAATCTTTCACTTTCTTTATGGATTTAAATAAGAGACTTTCTTTATTCCCTTTTGTATTCTTCATCGCTATCTCAACTGATGTTTCAAAAGAATTCTCAGGTATTTTTATCTTTACGATACAAGAATCGCCTCTTACTTCTATTTTCTTTGAAGAGAAGGTGGTACTCACTTTTGCTTGGTACCACTGAGTCAACGTATCATTCACATAAACATGGTCATCTTCTACATTATACAGGATTTTCTTTTTATACTCGTTGTTGGGATATTTTTGTATTTCTGTCACATCTTTCATTCTCACTTTGTGGGATTGATCATCCTTATCTGTTACCTCGAGATAACTATCGTCAATATCATTACCATAATATCGCATTGTTATCACACCTTCGTATTCCTGCCCATTTTGATTTGTCTTCACTCTTTCCCAATATTGACTTTGTTCACAAAAGGACAAATCAGAAAATCCTTTTTCTTTTTTTTCTGAAATGATATCGGAGATTTTGATAACTTTTATCCCCCCAGTCTCCTGCTTAATTCTGACTTTCTCTCCAAGTTCTTGGCTTATTATCTGCCCCTTGATTGTTTCCTCTCCGTTGTCATTCTTCTTCTTGATCACATCAATCGTCTTATTAATGATGTTGTCTGGCTCAAGGATTCTTTCCACATATTTGATTTTTGCAAAAGGAATTGTATCTATTCGTTTTATTCTATCTATAAACTTTATTTCATCTCCATCTTCTAACACATAGACATCTTGCAAATTTTCGCTTTTGGCCTTATTGAAGATGATGTCTGAAAGAATCAGTCCATCCTCATCCTTCCTGATAAGATCTCGATTCTCCTTTGCCCATTTTTTCCAATGTTCAGGAAGCTTATCAATGTCCAATTTTTGTTTCGGTATGGCAGTTGCCCCCGTAACAATAGCCGTTGTTTGATAAGATTCAAAGATAAAGTATTCCTTGTCAAGAGGTTGAACCTTGATGTATCCATCATGAACTGAGCCATCTTTTAAAACAAGACGGTCTACTGGCTCTTGGGCAATGGCCAGACATGGTATAAACAATAATAAAGATAGAAAAAGATTTCGCATAATCATCAATTGATATTAAGGTTTACTTCTTCATCATAAAGTTTCTTTAAGTAATTTGCTAAGACCGCAAAGGTTACAGTAGCACCTTGGTAACCGCTATTCAGAACACCAACAAGCTGCCCTTTTTCATTAAAAATGGGAGAGCCGCTACTACCACCTACTGAACTTGCCTGAAATTCAAATTCATATTTGTCTTGTACTTTACTGCATCTCGTATTTCTAAGATTGGGTTCTAAACTTTTGCTCTTTTCATTCATTCCCCAACTCAGTCCGTGAGGGTATCCAAAAACATAGAGAAGATCCTTTTGTGGTTCAATTTTAGCCAAATAGAACTTATCAGGGCTAAAGACTTTTTCTATCTTCGCAGGAGTCTTCTTATCATTCAATTGCAGAATGGCAAGATCTATGTCCTTATTTCCAGATTCACACAAGACAAAGCAACGCTGGAATTCGTCTTCATGAGTGTAATTCTGTCCTGGATAACCTACAGTGATATAATCTATTGCACCCGAAATAATCACCTCCGATTTCCTAATGCGGTCTATTTTGGCTTTCAAATCTGGCCAACTATTACTTTCATCAAGAAGAATTCTTCCCAATGTCGTTCCTTGCAGCCTTTTTAAGGCTGTTACCATCGAGTTTACACTAAAGTAATCCAAATTGTCCACTTGGAGTTGATTTGCTATAAACTTTTGATAATTTTGTTGGAGATTTTCTGTTATCTCCTTACTACGGTACTCTTCCTCCCATGGAATGGCAACATGGCGATTGGTGGCCATTCTTCCATCATTATCAAGGAAGAATGCAGTTGCTTGATATGGAATGGCCTCTGTTTTCTTCTCTAACAATGTTTTATTAGCATCAGATAAAGGATTGTCTTTCAATGTGACTTCATAGTGATAAGCTGCACGCACATATACGACAGCATTATGATAATCGTTGGGATTGAATGGTTTAAATGGATTGTTCAAACCGTCTTTGTCTATAAAGAGGAAACACAAAAGTCCTATCAATGCAGCTGCAACCACGCCCATTGAGGCCCAACCCCATGTGGGGATTGTGGGTGGCAAATATTGTTGGATCTGTTCTGTAATATCCTCTCCCCCACAGATAATATTATCTCCACGTTTGATGCGTTCAGGTTTGCCTGAAGCTATTTTTTCTCCATTAATTTGAGTTCCATTCTTTGATCCATTATCTATCAAAAAAGCTTTTCCTTCTTTTGTTATCTTCAGGCACGCATGGTATCTACTCACTGCGGCACTATTAATGACCAAATCATTCCGATAATTGGTTCCGATATTGACAATCGTCTTATACTTATCGTTCCTTTCTAAGGCAGGGACACGTGCCCAAACAAGGGTTTCATCCGCAAAACGAATCAAATCGCCTCGACGGACAGATATTTCTTGGTTGGCTTCAATCTTTCTGTTTCCGACAAACGTACCATTCGTGCTATCCTTATCTTCAAGATAGATGTCTCCATTGTCCAATAAAGTCAAGTCGGCATGATGAGCACTTACGTACTTATTATGAATGACAATGTCACACATGGACGAGCTTCCAATTTTAATCAGTTTCATATGTTTAGATTTTATTTCGTTTATAATTATTCTTATCTTCTCAATTGATTTTAATAAATACGCCGTGGCTTTGAATTCTTTTTGTCTTCTTCTTTAGGCTTAGTTTTTTCAACTTTTTTCTTTGTTTGAGTAGCAGAATCCCTTTGGGCTTTTTCTGCTGCAGCCCTTCTTTGAGCTTCCTTCTGGAGTTCTCGATGATACCATGTATCACTTTTCTTCGTTGTGTCTTTCGCCTGTGCATCTGAAGTTTGCTCAGTCTCAGGCTGAATTACATCTCTTTCTTGTCTATCAGGCTTAGTTGAAGACGGTTCTGTGGAGGATATCCCTTCTTTTGAATTCGAAGGAACACTCGTTTCAGTGATATCACCTTCTAATGATGAAGAACCACCATCATATTCAGGCATCCTATCACAGGATTTAGCAAAAAACATCACAGCGACAGCAATTAAAATGAGGCCTAATAGAGAAAGAGCGACAATCTTAATTGGTTTTGTTGGGTCGGGAACATCACTCCAATCTAATTGACGAGCATGGCCAAACACAATATTGTTCTTGCGTGTCACAGGAACTGGTACATTTTTTGCAATTTTGATGCCATTGACATAAGTTCCATTTGAACTCATATCAACGATTTCCATTTTTCCCGTATTATGTATCTTGAGTAAAGCATGACGGCGGCTTATGCGCTCATCATTGATACAGATAGTACAGTTGGCATCTCGACCTATTGTTATTGTTTTCATATCTTATACTATTTGGTTTTCTGTATATTACTAATTATCTCATTTATTTGGTGTCGGCCACTTTGTGTTAGTTTTCCATCTTGCCCTCTGTATTTGTTTATTTTCTCCCAATCAATGGTACTCTTTATCGCCTTAATTGTCTGTTTTCTGTCAGGAAATTCTTTCTCTATTTTATCTAATTCCCCATTTATTTCTTTTTTCTTTTTTTCTAATTGGGTTTTCAACGTACTTTCATCTTTTTCATTCAGTTGCAATAACCCTTGTAATCCCTTTATTATTTCCTGTAATGCTTGATCAAAATCAGGAACTGCATTGGAAGAAGAAGAGTCATTTCCACGATGGTTTCTGCTTTGCTGTTTCTGCAAATTATTCAGCACAGAATCAAGCCCATCCATTCGTTGTTCAAGATTCTTTTTTCTTCTTACATCATCTCGAATCTTTTGCATATCTTCCATCAACTGTATCTCTCTTTTTTGAATCAATTCCACAGAATCTTTCCATGTCTGAATTTCCGAGTCTTTCTCTTTTATGGTTGATTCTAATTCTTCAATCTTATTTATACGTGCCTGATTCTTGCTACTTGAATAACTTTGAACCATATTGAATATGACACTGACAATCAGCAATAAACCGACTGCTCCAATGATCAACTTTGCTTTTCTATTCATTTTTTCTTTGAGTTTTGAATCGATTTTTGTTTCAATCATCGCCAAAGTCAAATTATCGTGATGATTTCCTCTATCATGACCCAGCGAATCAACTTTATTGGATAAAGAGTCTACAACATTTGAAAGCGAACGACGTTCAGAGAGATTTTTTATCAATTGCGGCTCAGGCATTGCACTCCATATTCCGTCAGAACATAAGACAAACCTATCCCCTTTTTCGAATGGTAAAATATCGATGTCTGGTTTACTCTTTCCATCAACACCAATCGCCTTCGTTATAATATTGGCTTGTGCTGACAACCTTGCTTGTTCTTCTGTTATTGTTCCACTCTGAACCATCTCACTTACCATTGAGTGATCCCAAGTTCTGAACACTTTCGCCCCATCACGTAGTTTGTATATTCGACTATCACCTATATGTAATACAACCGCTGATTCATGATTAATATAGAGTGCAGCAATGGTTGTGCCCATTCCCTTCAACACAGGTGCTCCTTGCATCTTATTGAGCAAAGCTGCTTGAGCTCTCTCTACTGCTAATTTAAGTGCTTCCTCACGGTTCTGGTGTAGACGGCTTGACTCCAAAATGGATTGCTTGAAAATTTCCACTGTTGTGAAAGAAGCGATTTTCCCACCTGGTCCTCCACCCATTCCATCACAGACGAGGACTAAAAGACCATCAGGAGTTTCAACATAGCCAAAACTATCTTGATTCTCAGGACGACCACCGATCCGCGATTCCAGAAAACCTAAAAATGGGTATTTAGTGAGTATCTGTTCCATTTAAAAGAGCATAAAAGTTAAAATTAGAGACACAATGACCATAAATAAAATGACTCCACCTATAATCCATTTCCAAGGTTTGGGCTTAAGAATGAATGCTGATTGTAAAGCCTGTCTAAAAGCATACACATCGTCAAATCTTTTTGTCGGATCTGGATTCGTCGCAATTCTCAACACATCTATCACCGGCTTTGGAACCCCTTGGTAATATGGAAGGACAACTGTCGCATCTTGATGCCTCTTTCTCATTACTTCAAGATTATTTGAATCGAAAGGATTCTTTCTCGTCAACAATTCATAGATTGTTACCCCTAATTCATATATATCTGTCCGTGCATCAAGCTTTGTTCCATAATTAAACTGCTCTGGTGCTGCATAGCGTGGTGTTCCCATCAGTCCAGAAGACCCACTCATATCACTGTGTGTTGTCATCTGTACGATACCCAAATCCATTAGTCTCACATTCTTTCCTTGTTCTTGCATAATGTTAGACGGTTTGATGTCCATGTGAACAATTCCTTTAGAATGGATATAGGCTAATGCATCAAACACGGGATACACAGCTTCGCAAATACGTTTAGCCCAATCATGATAATGCCTTAAATGTTGATTGACAAACTTATCAATGGTTTGACCTTGTACATAACTACTTATAATGAAAATGGGGCCTTGATTGGATGACGTTTCACAATACCCTAACATCTCTACCAAATTTTGATGTTTAAACATAAGAGAGGCTTCCATTTTCGCCCGCTCCCTAATGGCTGATATATTAGAGTATTTGTCTTTGACTCTTTTGATAGCTACTTTTTCTTGCGTATCATAATTGTGCCCCATATAAACCGTTCCCATCGAACCGGCACCAAGAGGCTTGCGACTCTCATCGTAGTAGAATCGCAGACCTTCATCCGTCATGAGATAGATTTTATGTCCATTTATGATGACACGAGACATACCTGAGCCAACAATTGAGATTATAACACACTTGTGTCTCCAGACATGAATGGACTTGCGCCACCTAAATCAATGGTTCCATCATCAATCGGTTTATGACGGCCATAGAGTCCATTCTTCTCTGAGGATGCGAATGGATCAAGTTCTGATTCTGAGGGTGATGCAGGAGCTGCTTGAAAATCTTGAGCTACCTTCAAACCAAATTGTTGAGCATTAATAAGTATAATCAATAGTTGATAGCATGTGCCAACAGTCAGTACATCACCATTTTTGCAAGGATGATTCTCGAAATCAAGCTCTTCATCGTTGAGATACATTCCATTTTTAGACCCCACATCTCTAACACTGGCTATGATTTCTGATGTTGATTTCATCTTCCGAACATTCAATACTGCATGTTTCTCGGAAACGGATAGTTCCTTCAATTGGATTCCACATTCAGAAGAGCGTCCAATAGTATTTGCCCCCAAATGTAAAGGCCAATATTCACCTATCCCTTTGCGTGAGATGGAATACAAGAAACCTACAACAGGTTCTTCTCTTTGACCAATAATGGATTGTACTGGTTGCTGGATTTCTTGCATAACACCTGGAGCATTTTGCTGCATTCCTGGGACATAGGTGCCATCATAATTATTAATTGGATTAGAAGAACTACGCATGTACAAACTGTTGCGATTCGGGTTGCCATCTTCCATCCCTGGGATAAATGTTTCAATAGCCATAATATCAACTGTCGGCTAACACCCCAAGCTGAAAAAGTTAGTTAAACGATACAAAGAGACGTGGGTGTCTGTACTTTCGCATCTTTCTACGTTAGGCCTTCGAACTTGCCCTTCCCAAAAGATTAGCGACCAGTTAGCCCACGTCAGAAGATTATACCTTATGTACAAACTATGCACCCACCAAAGTGGGTAGCATAGAGTGTACACGGTGTATAATACACCCCTTGTGAACGTCACTTTTGCTTCTTCTTCCTGGGAATTGAGTGTTCGAAGTTCAACGTACGGAAGAAAACGTCGGTAAACGTCCTTTATTATTTCTTTCAGACCCACCAGTCCCATCACATGGACTAATTGGTCGGCACAAAGGTAATTCCTTTTATTATAAATACCAAATCTTTTTTCACATTTTTTAATTTTTTCTCTATTTTTCTTTACTGTGTGCGCACACAATGAGATGAGGATGTACATTTTAAAACATTAACCTTAACGTTAACCTTAACCTTGATACTAAACTTAACGTTAACAGGAAATGGGACAAACAGCGCCCAAAGAGCAGGAAAAAAGAGACGGAAAAAGGAAGAAGCACATCCAAACAGGTGCGCTTCTTTCTAATAGGCCTTCAAGTTGCTAATAAAACTTCGACTAATTGTCTGATAGCCATGTCTTCACAAACTCCTTGGGAGTGAGAATTGTTATGGACGTGCTATCGGAATTTCGAAAATCTTCACATTAGATTTTTCATCACCACGAGAGGTGAGATAGTCCATGATGACATTGGTGTCAAGGAAAACTCTCATAACGCATATTTTTCAAACATGTGTTCGTCTCGCATCTCTTGGTATGTTTTGTTCGCTTTGTCGGACTTCAGAATACCACGAAGTGATGCCAAGTTTCTTTTCGGGACCGTATTCTCTCCTTCTTTTATCTGCTCAATAACATAATACAGATGCTGCAGAACACGCATGTCGTCTTCGTGCTCCACATGATTCACAATCAGTTTTCGCAGATTTGCCGCTGATGGTGTTGGATTATATAAAAACACAGGTTCTTCTACTTTCATATAACGGATTTAATTAAGGACAAAGTACGTGAAAAAAATTGAAACCATCAAATTTTTGCCAGAAAATATGTACTCATATGGCAAAAAACAGCCTTTAGCTTTGCGGTGTGCGCACACAGTGGAATGGGAATGTACAATTTTAACCTTAACGATAACCCTAACCATAACATTTACCTCATCATAGAAAAGGCACATAGAGGGTGTTTAGTGCCAGGCAAAGGCTGGTTATTACTCAATAAGGCCTGGTTATTCTGAAATAAGGGGCTCTTTTACAATTTAGTTGATGCCTTTGAGACATAGCTCTTGCCAAGAAAGGAAATTTGTGTTTCTGGACTGAGGACATGTGTTTCCGGCTTGAAAACACATGTTTTCGGATTGAGAACATAAGTTCCTGCACTGGAAACATAAAATATCCAAGCGAATCAGTCAAAGGCAAAGCAATTGTGCATTTGTCCATTTGTTCATTTGCAAAATCAAAATGGAGAGCAACAATAGTGCGCATGATACAAGATAAATTCTTGTTATATATATAACAAGGCATAATTGACCCTACGGAACAAAAACACAGGAAAGGGTAAATGAACAATTGGACAAATGCACAATTGCACAACAACAAATTCTTCAAAAATACATTTTTTTAGCATTATGCACTACATTTATATGCATACCTCGGAAAAATGTTGTAACTTCGTACTGTCAAAAGAAGAGGCGGAAAAGGCGCCCATTAAGGAAAAATTTCGTCACCCTTAAGTATAGAATTTGTACGCATTAATAGTAACAAATTTCGCCCCTAAGGGGACACCCAGAAGCCGACTCCCAAGACAAAAGAAAAATTTTCTGAGAGGTTATGGGTGAGAGGTTATGGAGTGTGAGAGATGCTACCCATGCTGCTGGTTGTACCTTTCCACTTCCATGCAGATGCGATGCTTTATTTTCTCCCAACTGGCATCATCAAACATATAAGGCATGGGATGAGGATCTGCATCACCAAAATAAGTCATGCTCAACAAGGCTCTATATTCAGAGCCATCTGAATACTTCGTCAGATAAAATTGCATCAAATCCTCAAACTCTCATGTTGGTCAATATGGGTGACTTCATGAGCTTTCTCAAGAGTTCCAGGGTGTCGGGGTAGACTGTCTGAAGTGATAGCATCGGTATTGCTCAGGTTTAGTGTGTGATATGGTACAAAGAAAAGAAAGGCAAACGGGATCAAGCGTCCGTAATTGCTGACACTCATGGACAATCCTGTCAAGCCCATAAAATCGGTTGATAAGTCGCCAATCTTCCATCTGCCCGTATTCCATGACTCGCTGGATGATATAGGCAGCATGCGTATTCATCTGGAGTTGGGATTCATCTACATCCCAAAACAGATTTTTTGAAAACTTATTCGGAAAAACCTTGGTGTTCACACTTTCTCGATTTAGACTGCAAAGATAGCGGAAATCAACTATAACACAAAACAAAAGAAATCTTTTTTTTATTTTGTTTGTATTTTTTTGCTGTGGGCAACATGTTGTTATTCACAAGTGGAATTTGTGAGGGTCATCGGAAGAGGTATTTGATGCCACCTTGGATGAAGAAGCCTTGGAGTTTGGGTTTGGTGGTGAGGCGTCGGCCATCGAGGGTGTACCAGTCGTTGGCTTTCCGAGGTTGGAACTGTCTCATCTTCAGCTGTCCGATGCCGTCGGCTTGGAGGACTCTGTGGCGAAGGGCTGAACGGACACCGTAATAGGCTGGTTTCTTGCCCACACCTGCATCGTAGAGCAGGGGTGAGGAGGCTTCGCGCCAGCTGTTGTTGTCCTTCAGTCCCCAGATGACGAGGTTGGGACAATTGTCGTTGTTGAGCACGATGTCGGTGATGACACGATAGTTGCGAGCCTGCTCTTCCAGATTGGCTGCCGAAGTGGAAGGAATGCCCATATCCAACTCGGTGATGATGCACTTGAGACCTGCCTCCGCAAAGCGCAGGATGGTCTTCTCCAGCTTCACGGAATCCACATCGCCAATAGAGAAATGGCATTGCAGACCCACTCCGTCGATGGGGATGTCGCTGGCTTTCAGACGCATAGCGAGGTTGTAGAAGGCAGTCGATTTCGCTTTGCCTTGCAGTTCGACACCGTAGTCGTTGAGGTAGAGGATGGCATTGGGGTCGGCACGATGGGCATAGACGAAGGCTGAATCGATGAAGTCCTCGCCGATGGCTTTCGTCCACACACTCTCACGTAGGTCGTAGGCATCAGGATGAGTACGGACGGTGGTCTGGTCATCGCTCAGACACTCGTTCACCACGTCCCACTCGACCACCTTACCTTTGAAGTGGCGCACCACGTTGGTGATGTGGGTCTCCAAGAGTTTCAGTGCCTCCGTGCGGCTCCAGTTCTTGTCGTTCTTCTTGCCATCGCTCGACACCCACTCAGGCAACTGCGAATGCCAAGCCAGACAGTGACCACGCATCTTCATGTTGTTCTTTTTGGCGAAGTTGACGAGATTGTCTGCACCTCCATAACTGAAACTCCCTCGTGAAGGCTCCAAGGCATCCCACTTCATCTCGTTCTCAGCCACGAGCATGTTGAACTGCTGCTTCACCTCCTTGGTCTCAGCAAGGTTGTCGTTGGTGATGTCGTTCTTCCAGGTGGAGATGGCTGTGCCGATGTACTTGCCGTTCTTCTCGGCATACTCGCGCAAGGTGGTCTTGTCGGTCTTGTCGTCGATACCGTCATCATAAAAAGCACCCATGTGCTCCTCATCAGGGTTGTCGGGGTCATCGGGGTCATCAGGATGATCCACATCCAGCAAGGAAACCAGTTGCAGGGTCACGGTATAGCCCACTCCTTCCTCCACCAACTCTTCGATGTCCCACGTATAACGTGCGGGCTGTTTCAGGTTGAAATCCCATACGCCTGCCGCTGACTGCTTGTTTTTGGCAGTGAGCAGGACGAACTTGTCGCCTACCTTCACGTCGGCATCTTCATCGAGCGCAATCTCAATGACGGGCTTCTTCTCGCTGGTGGTGAAGTCCTCCATCATGTTGAAATACTTCACGTTGCCATTGACGGTGAGTTGGTCATATTCAGTGGTCGAGGCAATCTTGAAACGCAGCACAGAGGCTGGATGCACGAAGAGGTTCGCGTTCTTCGATGTGGCATAATTCTTCAGGGTCAACATGCCGATGGCATCATCGCCTGGCTCGATGGTTCCGTAGTTGTCCACAGTGCCGCCAATGCTGCCCGTACCGCCTAACACACCCTTCTCAAACACGTAGGCGATGGCTTCAGCATCGTTGGTCTTGGCACCCAACGCACCTCTCAGCTTCTTCTTCTCAGCCTCAGCACGGTCGTTCATCACCAGCACCCGTCCTTCCATCACACGCAAGGCACCTGTCAGATAGTTTTCATTGCCTGTGATGCGGTAAGTTCCCTTGCCCTCCTTGATGATGCCCACAGGATGGGTGTCGCTGTAGTCAGGAGGAGCAATCTTACCAGCCATTGTGGCATCAGTGCCCAAGCATCCCACGAGGAAGTAAGCCGCACGCGTGTTCTTCTTCATGTAGCCTTGGATGGTCGAACCCAGCTCCGTGTTCAGTTCGCCAATGCGGAAACCTGCTCCGTTCGTGTTCGCCTCGCAGCAGAGTACCGCCTCTTTGTGCAGGGTCACATGGTTGTTCTCCATCGAGTTGTTCACCTTGCCCGATTCCACCTCCTCTGGCGAGAAACTCTTGCCGCCATGCGCCATCACCACTCCATAGAACCCAGCCTTGGGAGCGTTGGAAGGGAAGGGATAGATGTGTATATCTCCTGTGAAACCCGTCCAATTCGGCCAACTGGCTCCTTTGGAGGTACCGAGGTAGCAACGCTCTCCACCAGCATAGAGATTGAGGGTGCCGCTGCCCGTGATGGTCGAACTGAAATTGCAATAACGGGCCATCTTTACATCCACCGTCTTACCTTTGGCGATGTTGAAGGATTTGTCGTAGGTCACATAGTCCTTGTCAGTGTTGTTGCCACTGATGTCGATGACGGTGTTCTGAGCCATAGCCGGCATCAGGAACATCGGTAAAACGGCTGCTAAAATCTTCTTATTCATGGTCATCTAAGCATTATCTATCACAATATCCAGAATGGTATCCACCATGATGTCAGGCAACTTGAAACGAGGGTCTTTGGAGAGGGTCGTGATGGAATCCAGGAAGTGAGGAAGTTCCATCTTGTAGATTTTCTTCATGTGGCCGTTGTCGCCCTTGGCATGGGTGCAGGAATAGGTGATGTTCGCCAATCGGTCGGCCAACTTCACGAAAGGAGCGTATGCCGTCTCACGGATGCCCTGATAGTATTTCTCACCAGCACGTTCTGCACGGTTCCTTCCTTTGTCGTTGGTGAGGGCATAGACGATTTCGGTTGCCATATACGACTGACGGTCGCCCATCCATCGGTGGGCAATCTTGTTCACATCGTTGTAGGTCTGGCGAGCATCTTCAATGCTGTCGTGGAAATAAGCCCCAAAGAACAAGGGGAGCACATCGCGTTCTTCGGCACAGACAAGGTGTCCATACTTGAAGACCGAGTCAGCCACCATGTCGAGATGGAATCCATACGGATGCACATGGTCATACGTCTGATTCACATCTGCATGCAACTGGTGTGCAGCTTCTTTGATTTCTTCCAGTTCCTTGTGATATTTTTGAATGAGATCTTGAAATTCTTCTTGGGTCATGATATGATAATATATGTGTTTCAATCAAATAGTTTGCCATCGTTGTTGCGGTCGAGCGTGTGAGCCAGTTTGTCGATGTTGAGACTTCGGGCAGAGGCATCCACAATGTCCTTATATACCCCACCCTTCCGGTAGAGTTCATCAGGGTCGCCCGATTGTTCCACACGACCATCCTTGAGGGCATAGACCATATCGGAGTCGATGATCTGGCTGATGCTGTGGCTGATGATGATGACCGTGCGGTCTTTCTTGATGGCATCGATGGACGCCTTGATCTGTTCAGTGGCGACAGCATCAAGACTGGCGGTAGGCTCATCGAGGAAGATGATGGGCGGATTCTTGAGGAACATACGAGCGATGGCGATGCGCTGCTGCTGACCTCCACTGAGGGCGGTGGCTTGGCTCTGCATGCCCTTCGGCAACTGCATCACCTGGTCGTAGATGTAGGCTTTCTGAGCCGCCTCAATCACCTCAGCATCAGTGGCATCGGGCTTTCCGTAACGGATATTCTCCTCGATAGTTCCTTCGAAGATGTGGTTCTTCTGCAACACCAGTCCGATGTGCTCACGCAAGAAACGGGTGTCGTAGTCTTTGAGGTCAACACCATCGAGCAGAATCTGTCCACAATCAGGCTCGTAGAACTTGTCCAACAAGTTGACGATGGTCGATTTACCTGCTCCCGACAGACCCACAAAGGCGGTGATGTGACCGCTGCCGATGTTCATGTTGATGTTGTGGAGGGCTTTCGTGCCGTTGGGATAGGTGAAATCCACCCCACGAATCTCAAACTCACCTTTCACCTCAGCAGGACGATAGGTGCCCGTTGGCTCCGTCTCACTCTTGGCATCGAGGATGTCGAAGAAGCCTTCGGCATAGATAAGGGCATCGTTGAGCGAGTCGAAAATGCGTTGCAGCTGGGTGATAGGCGCTGTGACATTGGCAAAGAGCATGACGTGGTACATGATTTTACCGATGGTCATGCCTGGATATTCAATCAGCACGAGGTAGGCTGTGAGAATGATGATGAGCACCGTACCTACCTGCTGAATGAGGCTCTTCATACCGTCGAAATAGAAGGAGGTCTTACGCACCTTCATCTGATTGTCCGTGAATTGTGTCTGAATGTCCCACTGCTTCTTGCTCTCGATGTTCTCGCGGTTGAAGGACTTGATAACATTCATGCTGCCGATGATGCCCACAATGCCGTTGCTCTTCAGTTCTCGGAACTTACGCATGTTGAAACGCCAACCTTTCAGCCGATGTGCCTGGGCAATAGTGATCCAGATGTAGAGCGGCACGATGAAGAGGGCTGTCAATCCCACATAGACATTGGCGACAAACATGAGAATGAGGGCAAGCAAGGCGCTGGTGAAGAGCGGCAGAAGATCGATAAACACGCTCTGCACTGTGGCAGAAAGACTGCCCACGCCCTGATCAATACGGGTCTGCAACTTGCCCGTCTCATTGCCCGAACGGGAGAAGAACGCCATGCGATAACTGAGAATCCTATCGACCACAGCCTGCGAGAGGTCTTTGCTGACGAAGATGCGCATCCGTTCGCCATAGTAGTTCTGTGCATAGCGGATGATGGCAGCCAGCACCTCCTTGCCTAACAGGATGATGCTGATGACGGTCAGGATGTTGGCAGCCTTGCTCCACTCAAATCCTTCGGGCACCACCAAGGCATTGATGGCATCGACCGTTCGGTCGAGCACGATGGCATTCACCTGGGCAATGAGCGAACCAATCAGCGTGAGCACCAATGTGGCGACCACCAGCCATTTGTAAGGACGAACATAGGGCGCAATCTTGCGCATCAATTGTATAAGATTCATGCAAGTGCTTATAATTTGTCGGCAAAGGTACAAAAAAAGAGCGACTCAAGTGGAATGAGCCGCTCCTTTTTTATAGATGATTGTTGTTTTATTGCTTCTTGTTGGCTGAGTACATGATCTTGAGGGCGTATGCCTTACGAAGTACCTGCTTCACGTCGGTGATGATACCCATAGGAGTATGGTGGTCCACCTTGAGCGAAACGGTGTAGAAAGGCTTCTCAGATTCAGGCATTTCGCCACGCTCAGCATTCACGTAGTCGTAAATCTCCTGAGCCTCGGCGTACTTGTCGTTGATCTGAATACGATGACCTGTACCGAACTGTCCCTTCAGCGCATCTGTTGGCTGACCAATGTAGATGAATGAAGTACTGGACTTACGAGCCAATTTCTCAAGCTGCGTACCGATTGGCTTTTCGAACTTCACTTTCAGTGTCACCTCACGCATGGTGGTTACCATCATGAAGAAGAACAAGATGGTGAAGATCAAGTCAGGGAGAGATGAGGTGTTCATCTCAGGCATTTCTCTGCCTCCGCTTTTGTTAAATCTACTCATTACTGTTGTCCTCCATATTTCTTTGGTTCTGCCTCAGATATCTTCTGTGGATATACTTCACGGATTGCCTTCTTCTGGTCGTCAGTACAGAATTCGTACTTCTTGAGTCCAAACTCTGCATAGGCAAATTCGTCACGAAGTTCGTTGTAGGCTGAAACGAGTGCATCCTGCACAGCGAAGTAAACTCCGTAGTCAGTACCACGGTCTGTCTGAACTGAGATGACATGGTTTTCAGTCACCATCACTGTCCTACCCAATTCTCTGATTTTCTTGGGCTTGAGTTCAGGCAGGTTGGGCTTGTTGTCCTCGTTCTTGATGAACTCTTTAGCTCTCTCCTTCACGTCAGCAAGTGAGGCGTAGTCATCACCTATCATCACGTAGTTGTCCTTGTTAATACGGATGTTGAGGATGTTACGTTCTTTTACCTTGATTTCGTTGTCCTTCTGATCCTCCTCTGGGGGCTTAGGCAATGTACGTGCCAGACCCTGGTCGGTGTCCATTGATGTGGTCACAAGGAAGAAGATGAGCAACATGAATGAGATGTCGGCCGTAGAACTGGTGTTCAGTCCTGGCATTTTTCTTTTCTTTCCCATATTATTTGCTCTGAGTTAAAGGTTGGTTTTACTTCTTGTTGGTTACCATGCTGAAGACTGTGGCTGCGACAGTCACAATAGTCAGAATGAGGATAGAAACCATTGACATATCTGTCAAAATGATGTCTGTTGGATCATTCCAACCATGACCGTTGATCATGAGCATCTCGTCCTTGCCGGCGAAGCCAACAATGAGACCAATGATGACAGAAACGATGAAGGTTCCCCATGCGATGAGACCGGCCTTGCTGGCAGGACCAACATCTTCGTTCTTAGACTTGTTGCCACCACTGACGAAACCATAGATCACAGCGCCCACAGATGCAAGGGCTGTGCCGATGATCAGGATGTATGTCCAGATAATCAGGAGGTCTGTGAGTTGTGGTGCAACCTGCTTTGGATTGTCCTCGTAAGGAGTATCATAGCCTACGAGGAGGAAGAGAGCCAGAACAACGAGTGAGACGCCAATGAGGCTCCACAGCGTGATCTTCGAAATCTTCTCGACCTTATCCTGTGCGCTTATTACTTGTGTATTATCCATTTTGTTTTCTCCTTTCTGTTTGTAAATAATTAGTTGATGACAGAATTGAATCGTCCCTAATTACTTTTTGTTGTTGTACTTAGCAACGATGTCAAGGAGAGAAATGGTTGAGTCTTCCATCTTAGCGGTAAGACCTTCGATTTCAGCAAGGATGTAGTTGTAGAATACCTGAAGGATGAGGGCCACGACGATACCGAAGATGGTTGTCAACAAGGCCACCTTCATACCACCTGCAACGACTGTTGGAGAGATGTCACCTGCAGCCTGGATATCATCGAATGCCTGCACCATACCGATCACAGTTCCCAAGAATCCGAGAGATGGAGCCATACCGATGAAGAGGGTGATCCAAGAGCATCCGCTTTCGAGCTTGGAAGCCTGCACAGCACCGTAAGCCACCACTGACTTCTCGACTGCATCAGTACCATCGTTCAGACGAGTGAGACCCTGATAGAAGATAGAAGCGATAGGACCGCGAGTGTCGCGTGCGATAGCCTTTGCGCCTTCGAGGTCACCCTTGTTGATAAGAGCGTTCTCAACGTCTTCAATGAACTTCACTGTGTTCACCTTAGAGAGAGCGAGGTAGATGATACGCTCGATACAGAAAGCAAGACCCAGGATGAGGGCAACAGCAACAAGTGCCATGAAGCCTGCAGAACCCTCGATGAACTTAGTCTTGATTGTCTTGTACATACCAGTCTCAACTGGCTCAGACTCAACTGGCTCTTCGTCAATAACTGGAGCGGCAGCTGTGTCAACGGCTGCAGAATCAACCTGCTCAGTTGCAGCAGAATCAACTTCTTCGTCCTGAGCTGAAGCGGTTTGTGTCATACCAAATGTAAACACACCCATCAATGCAATGATTGCAAAAATTTTTTTCATTGTCTTGAAAATTTTAAGATTAATACTTGTTTATCTAATTGTTTTTGCGGAGAGACGGGGATTCGAACCCCGGATACGCTTTTGACGTATACACGCTTTCCAGGCGTGCCTCTTCAGCCACTCGAGCATCTCTCCCTTTCGTTGTTTTGGGGTCAAGAAACCTCGCTTTTGGGACGTTTTTGACCGCCCATGCGGATTCCCAACCCATAATTCGGGACAAAAATAATAATTTTTTTCCTATCAATAAACCTAAAATCACGGAAACTTTTCATTTTTATTGAAAAAAGTCACTTTTTTGAAAACTTTGAGGGCATTTTCTGTGGTTTGATGTGCAATTGTATCAAAATCTTGTTCGTAAATCTCCGCCAATTTCTCAGCGACGGATTTGATGTATGCACTCTCGTTCCTTTTGCCCCGATTGGGCACGGGTGCCATGTAGGGTGAATCGGTCTCAAGCACGACTCTCGACAACGGAATTGCATTCTTCACCACCTCTGGAAGGGATGATTTCTTGAAGGTGAGCACTCCTCCGATGCCCAACATGAAATGGGGGAAGGAGAGCAGGTTGCGAGCCTCGTCTTCTGTACCCGTGAAACAATGGAACACACCTGAGAGGTTGCTGTCGCGATGCTGTTCCATGATGTCCATGAGTTCCGCATGCGCATTTCGTGTGTGAATCATCAAGGGAAGGTCGTATTTCTCTGCCCATCGGATCTGATGCTCGAACACCTCGATCTGTTCCTGCTTGTAGGTAGCATCCCAATAGAGGTCGAGCCCGACTTCGCCAACGGCGATGATGTCGGAAGAACCTGCAATCATCTGTTCCAGCTGGTCGAGCACCTGATGATAGTCCTCATCCATGATGTTCTCTGGATGGAGTCCCAGCATGGGATAGAGGTAGTGGGGATGGGCTTGGCAGACTTCGAGCAGATGGGGAGTGTCTTTCAGACAGATGCCTGGCACAAAGATTTTCTCCACTCCTGCTGCTTGGGCTCGTTGGATGACAGCCTCCAAGTCTTCAGCAAACTCTTCACCATCGAGATGTGCGTGCGTATCTATCATCTTAGTATTTCCGTCCTAACAGTTTGTTGGCAAACACTCGAAGTTCTGCCTTCTTCTCTTCTGCCACCTGCACCTGATTGAGACTCTTGAGCGACTCCGCAAAGAGTTCCTCAATCTTCTGCAAGGCAAGGTCGCCAATGCCTAATACATTATATATATGTGTAACGGCGGCAATCTTCTCTTCGTCATGACCGCTCTCGGCTTGAATCCATCGGTCGAGTTCCGCCTTTTGCGTCGCATCGGCTCGTTGGTAGGCATTGATGAGCATGAAGGTCTTCTTGTTATCGACGATGTCACCACCCAGTTTCTTCTTGAACGTCTTGGGGTCGCCATACACATCGAGCCAGTCATCCTGCAATTGGAAGGCAAGTCCCATCTTTTCGCCAAAGGTGTAGAGGTGTTCCACATCCTCCTTCCCTGCTCTACCCAAGATGGCACCGATTTTCAGGGCATAACCTAAGAGCAGGGAGGTCTTCAGACGAATCATCTCCATGTAGTCGGCCTCAGTCACATCATTGCGGGTCTCGAAGTCGATGTCGTACTGCTGACCTTCGCACACACCCAAGGTGGCATTGATGAATGCTGTCCAAGCCTCATCGCAACGAATACCCTGATTGAAGAGCTGGTAGGCGATGATGAGCATGGTGTCTCCTGAGAGGATGGCAGTGTTCTCGTTCCACTTCTTGTGTACGGTGGGATTGCCCCTTCGCATATCGCTCTTGTCCATCAAGTCATCATGCAGCAGGGTGAAGTTGTGGTAGGTTTCCAAAGCCAGCGCATTGTTCAGGATGGCATCGACATCCTCTTGGTAGAGGTTGTATCCCATCAGCATCAAGAGGGGACGAATGCGTTTTCCTCCAATGGACAGGATGTATCGGATGGGGTCGTAGAGATGCTTGGGTTCAGCATTGTACTGAATACCCTCTACAGCTGTATTGATTTTCTGAGTAAGTTCTGGTATCGTGTACATATAATATATATAATAATGTGTACTATTATACAATGTGCCCCACATCGACTCATCGGTATGGGGCACATCGATAATGAGAGAATCATGTGATTACTGCAGACGGAATGTAACAGGGAGCGTGAAGCGCACACGTACATTCTTACCACGCTGCTTACCAGGAATCCACTTAGGCATAGCCTGCACGGCACGGATAGCTTCCTTGTCGAGGGCAGGGTCAGCAGCACGGATTACCTTAGGCTCCACGATAGAACCATCCTTGTTCACCACGAACTGTACAAGCACACGACCCTGGATGTTGTTCTCCTGAGCGGATTGTGGGTACTTCAGGTTCTTGTGCAACCACTCCATCAGTGCCTTGTCGCCACCTGGGAAAGAGGGGTTCTGCTCAACCACTTCGAAGATTTCACCTTCATCACCTTCTTCCTGAACAGGACCAGGAGCTACCATAGCAGGACCAGAGTGAACAGGAGCAGATGGACCAGACTGTGCTTCGTGAGTATCCTCCGAAGTCTCAATCTTTTCCTCCTCGATATCGGTGTTGTTATCTACGATGTCAAGGATTTCTGCCACTGCTGGAGTCTCAGCTGGTGGAGGTGGCGCAGCCGTGAAGATAGGCTGAGTGATTGGAATAACTTCCTCCTCGGAAACGTATGACATAGTGGAATAAACCACATCGGTCTCTTCATACGTTCGAGTGGTGTACTCGAAGCAGGCAAACATAGTAGACAGCGCTACGATGTAGCCAATAAGCAATCCGGTACCTTTGGTACCTTCGAGATCGGCTTTTTTGGATTTCTTTACTTCCATAGATTATATTTATTTTTTAGTTATCTCTACGTTTTGGAAGGGGGTTCAGCATGCGTTTTTTTGATGTTGGCACACACTTTCTCCCTGATTCGAGGCAAAAGTAATACTTTTTTTTCGTTTAACAGCTACAAATGACAGTTTTTTTATCAAAACAGTGTGATTTTTTATGATTTATTATCAGTTCTGCTCTGATTTTGCTATTGATTTGATGTAAACATCCTGTTGAGGGAATGGAATCTCAATGTGGTTTTCGTTGAGCACTTGATAGATTTTTTCTTTGGCTTGAGCCGTGAAGGGAAGCCGCTGATCAACGAGCACCCATGCGACCAATTTCAAATCAATGCTGCTGGAAGCGAAGTCATCAAAAAGCACCTGCATGGGACGCTTGCCACTGACGATAGGACGTCCGTCTGGCATCTTCTTGCAGAGTGTTTGAACACCCTCCAAAATCATGCGACGCACATCCTCCACATGAGTACCGTATGCCACACTGAAGGGGATGAGGAGCCGTTCGTATTGATGGTTACGGGTCAGGTTCTTGAAATGCTTGCTAAACAACTCGGAGTTGAGAATGGCAACCACACTACCCTCTATCGTAGTGATTTGTGTGCTCTGATAGGTGATGCTCTCCACCTTACCGATGATGCCATCACATTCTATATAATCGCCCACACGCATACGACCAGACATCAGCGAAATGCCATAGAAGAAGTTCTCCAACAGGCTCTTGGATGCGAAACCCATACCCGTGGAGAGACCACCCGTCACAATCGCAATACCTGTACCTGGCACATCCAACATCAGGAACACCACAATGGCGTAGATACCCCAAATCAGCAATCCGATGATGTTTCTGGACAATGTCGCATTGAAGTCTGTCCCTTTCTTGCGGCGATACTTGAACCAAATGGAACGTGCCAGATAGTTGAGGTATTTGAACACGAAGAACAGGGAGATTGCCAAGAAAATCTCGAAGATGGAAGCGGAGAGCAGTCTTGGAACCTCGATTTGCATCATGAACCAAGACATACAAAGATGGCGCAGGTCGAAGATTTCGGCTGCCATATAGATGCTGAACATGATGGAGAAAACGGCACAGACAGGGATAAGGGCACGATTGACGAAATCATAGACCCAGGTCTGATCGACGAAGTCGCCACGTTTCATGCGGAATGGAATCTCAGCCTCCTTGACTTCATCACCATAAACACGTTTGACACGTTTGTTGAGCACATGGATTTCATACATCTCCATCAGGTCGTAACAGCTGGTGATGGTGGCGATGGCTGCCAACTGGAATGTCCACCAAACGATGATCTGAACCGCCATCAAGGTGAAACCGACCCATGCAAGGACACAGGAGGCCAGCATAGCGAACAGAGAAATGGAGCAATAGCAAGCATCGCTGGTCGGCATGAGTTTCCAGTATTTCTTCAACATGATGGATTGCCAGATGGTGAAGACGAGCAGGATGGGAGGGAAGATGATGTTGACCAACGTGTTAGGAATCAGGATGATTCGGAAACAGATGACAATCAACGACATCAAGATGAAAGGCGCATAGATTCTTGCACCAGCCTTGATTTGTCCCCCATTCAAACGGATAATCAGCGAGAGATAGATGGCTTCAACCAACCAAGCCATTTCTATCATGAGGCTGGTGGCCATGAGCATCAAGTTGTGATGAATGAACAGGCGAACAATCATGACAGCGATGGCAAACAAGAAGACAGCCAAGGCAATGATGAGTGTGCCACGCTTCTGTCGGAACTTCTCAGTACGGAACCGCTTGGGAACCAACCAACGGAGAATCACATTACTCAGCAACGAGCCACCCAGAATGTACACAAGCATGAAGATGCTGGCGAACATCACGATGGGACCTCTCCATTCAGAGCGATATTCAATGAGTTTGCCATTCCTTCCCTTCTCTTTCAGAGGCTGATACTTGGTGTCGAAATCATCCTTCATCCGTTGCCACTGACGAGGAATCCTTGCCAGGATCTGGAAGTAGTTGGTGCCAGGATTGATGAAGATGCTCTGCTGCAATTCCGTGTATTTCTGTTGCGCATAGTCGTTCAACCGCTCCACACGGGCATACAAATCCGTATAATGTTGGTTGTCCTCCTCCACCCTTGCCTTCATCACCAGCATCATCTGGCGCAGAGTCTCTGCATATTCGATACATTTGGCACGGTCTTTGAGACCCTGTTCATCCAACCGGAAAGGAGCTTCCTCTTGGATGGTGTCACCCTGCAGGGTGATGACGGGAAGTCCATCAATGCTGTCGAGCGGCGTATTGATGAGTGCTGGTGGAATCTGCTTCAACGAATAGATGAGACTGTCGTAACTGGCAATCTCTGATTCTATATATTTCTTGATCTGGGCAAAGGGGATGGTGCTGCTTTTCAGTTCATGATGTAAGGTGGTTGCTTCCTGACAAGCATAGGCCATATCGAAGGTGAACTCCTGCCCCTGCGAATAGAGGATGAGACTGGTGGCATCACTGCGTTGGATGATGCTGACCAATCTGGCATGTTGCGCTTCACTCCGCTCCTCCATCTGTTTCATCCGCTCCTTTTGCTTCATCCACTTGTTGTAGAGTTCGAGGCGCAGCACGTGCAACGTCTGTCCCAAGTCTTTCTCTTTCAACACGGCATGCCCCTGTTGTGTCATGCTCAGGAAGAGCAGTAGTGTAAATAGAATCTTTTTCATTGTCGTGTTTATTCTACATCCATAAAATCTTTTGCACGAGAGATGAAGGACTTGCCTATCTTCATGGATTTTTTGCCATCGTTGGCACCCTCCTCAAGCGCCTCTTCCATGATGTCATCTTCTGTCACCGCATCTGGGTCTGCCTCTTCCTGGTCTTCCTCCATGAAGCGTTCGATATTGCTCCTGACATTGCGCGAGCCTCGGCTGAGAGCACCCTTCATGCCACCGTTTCGTTTGAATTCCTGATAAGCACGTCTGCGTCTGATGCGTGACAGCTTCATGCCTCGTCTGCATCGCTTGATCCACGACACAAAATCTTTCGCTCCTTGGACAATGCCTCGTCCTATCTTCTTGATGGTGGGTCGCAAGTGGATGATGCCTTGTATGGTGGCTTTCACCGCATAGACAATGCCTCTGCCTGTGGCTTTGGTGCCAATAATCAATCCCTTCCATGTGGCTTTAGCGCCAATGCCGATTCCTTTGATGGTGGCTTTACCTCCAATGACACACCATCTGCCAAAGGTTTTGGCGGCCATCTTGATCCAAGCTTTTGTCTTGGCGACCTTCTCCTGGGTGCTGTTGTCATACCACCAGTCATTCAGTCTGTCCCAGCCTTTTTCGAGTTTCTCTATACACCAAAGCAAACCCTTCAAGAATTTCTTGAAGAGCCATATCAGGAATCTCCATACCAGCACCATGATGAGTCGTAGCAACTCACGCATCAGTTGCAGGGCACTTTTTCCTGAGTATTCTTCCCGTTCTTTTAGATGTTCATCCTCCATCTTATCTTGATGTATCAATTGTCTTTTGAATGATTTTGATGCGAAGGTAGCACAAAAAAATCATTTATCGACATTTTGTTCTCTTAAAGTTGTTTAATTGTTCAATTTTGTGTCAGCAAAAGGATGGCGATGACGATAAACAGGAGTCCTGTGATGCCATTCAGTCCTTGCTGGAAATATTCAAATCTTCGGCTGAACCTCTCTGCACCATTCACCGCTTTGTTCATCATCCAGGCAATCGCCACCACTGGAATACTGGCCGACAAGCCAAAAACCAATGGTACAGCAGCACCCACGTTGCTGGAGATACTCAGCGGAATCATCATGCCAAAATAGAAAATGGCACTTTCAGGACAGAAAGCAAATGCCAATGTCATCCCTAAGATGAGAGATCCCAAGGGACCATTCCGTTTGATGATTCTTCCGCTGTTGTGGCAATTCTTCCCATCATGATGATGACGGTGGAACGCCCTGTATATCAGATACAGTCCCAAGGCGATGAGCACATAAGGAACAATCATCTCCGCTTTCGACAGCAGATGCTGCAAACCTGCCACATTGGTTCCTCC
The DNA here is from genome assembly GCA_017617805.1 of Bacteroidaceae bacterium. GTDB lineage: Bacteria > Bacteroidota > Bacteroidia > Bacteroidales > Bacteroidaceae > Minthosoma. The sequence continues at coordinate 83,884 of JAFZVN010000035.1, forward strand.
GCCAATCAGACACATGGTGATCCATCCCATGACGGTGTAAGTGATGGTGCGTCCCAAAGCATAGACCATACCATCAATGAACCTTCTCCCGTTTCTGTATTCGTATGCCAAGGCAGACACGCTGATGGCCAACTGACAGGGATTCAGGGCAACAAGCAGACCCAGCACAAATGCAGCCAACAGGGGTAAATCTGCTGACTGCAAGAGGTTGTCCAATATTTCTTGAATATCTAAATACATCATCTTCAACTCTAAACTCTAAGCTCTAAACACTCAACCCTCAACCCTCAACTAACTGCACAACAGCAAGATGATGACTTGCGCTGTGATGATGCGCAGGAACATAGACAGCGGATAAACCGTTGAATATCCTACCGTTGGGATGCCATTATTGGCGTTAGATGTGCTGAATGCCAAAGCTGGAGGGTCAGTAGTAGCACCACTCATGATACCCATCAACAGGAAGTAGTTCATCTTCCACTTCATACGAGCGAAGATGCCCATTACAATGAGTGGGATGACGGTGATGAGGAAACCCATCCACACGTAGTGGATACCTCCGTTCATCACAGTATCGACGAAGTTGCCACCAGCTTTGATACCCACACTTGCCAAGAAGAGTACCAAACCGATATCACGAATCATGAATGAAGCGGAGTTGGTGGTATAGGCAATCAGCTTGAGTTTATAGCCGAAGCGACCTAAGAGGATGGCGATGATGAGTGGGCCGCCAGCCAGACCTAATTTCACAGGCATGGACATACCAGGAATGCTGATAGGCAGCATACCAAAGATGATACCCACGAGGATGCCCACGAAGAGGGTGAGCAGGTTGGGCTTATCCAATTGCTGCTTCTTATCGCCAATCTTGTTGGCAAAGCGGTCAACCGCATCCTCTGGTCCCACTACCGTCAGGATATCACCCATCTGCAGGATGACGCTTGGGCTGGCAAACAATTCAATACCAGAGCGATATAAGCGTGTAACGTTTACACCATACATAGAACTTGGGTGCAGACTCCCAAGTGTCTTTCCGTTGATGTTCTCCTTTGTCACTGTATGCTTTCTCGAAGCCATCGGCACATCCTGTTCATCCCATTCGACTGCCACCTCAGGACCGATGAATGCCACAATGGCTGCCGCATCTTCTTCGGCACAGACGATATAGAGTTTATCATCCACGCTCAACAATGTGTCTTTGTTGGGCACTACCACATGACCGTTATGGAGCATACGGGAGCAAACGAAGTCACGACCAATAAAGCCTCTCACTTGCAGGATGCTCTTGTCGGCAATGGCTGGGTTGAACACATTCACCGTCATCAAGTGAGGCTTCACAGCTTCTTTGTTGTTCTTCTTGTTGAAATGCTCCTCCTCTTTCTGGAAGTTCACTTTGAAGAGGATACGGATAAGGATGATACTGCCAATGATGCCCACCACACCAAGGGGATAAGCACAGGCATAACCATTGGCAATCACAGGCACACCACCTGCAAAGGGATGTATCTGGTTGATTTGTTCCAACGCAGCATTGGCGGCACCAAGACCTGGAGTGTTGGTCACAGCTCCACACAGCGTACCCACCAACATGGGCAAGTTGTCTGCCGCAGGAATCACGTGACGGAAACAGAAATAGATGGCGAGCATCACCACGATGTTCAGCAACACCACGCCAGCCGCCACACCATTCGCCTTCAAACCTCCCTGTTTCAGCGAGGTAAAGAACGAAGGACCGACCTGCAATCCGATGCTGAACACGAACAGGATAAGTCCAAAGTCTTGAACGAAGTTGATGACTGCCGTATTCTCCTCAACGCCACCACGCATAAGCAAATCGCCCACTAGGATGCCAACAAAGAGAATCCAAGTCACGCCCAACGAGACACTGCCAAATTTAATTTTATTGCCAAGAAACACACCCAAAGCAATGACGCCTGCATACAGAATCACCGTATGTGCTACGCCTCCGCCTGATGTGAATAACTCAATAAGCCAATCCATATAATTAGTTGTTTAGCAGGTGCAAAGTTACGGCTTTTTTTCTGCTTTCACATTCTTTACAGTGAAATTTTCCACATATTCTTGATGGAAATCTACATTCTTCGCTGTTACGTTGAGATTTTCGAAGGTGAAATTGCTAAGGTGGTACTGGTCTTCCTGCTGTTTCACATTGAAGAACACGTTGCAGTCGAAGGTGATATTCCGCATGGTGATGTGGTCGCTGTAGGACATCGGCACACCTTCCCTACCTTTCAAATCGTAGAACTGCGTCCAAGGAGCCACCAAGAGGAAGTTCTTTCCATTGCCCTCGATATCCTCAACCGTCACATATTCATATTGTTGAGGTGTGTCTGGACGCATCTTCAACCAAAGCAGATTATTCGCCTCGCTCACCTTGATACGACGCAGGATGATGTTGTGGTCATAGACCGACTCGCTGCCCAAGGTCAAGCAACCATGACAGAAACCATATTCACAATCCTCGATGATGATGTTCTCATTGCCACCATCGCCAACCATCTCTGGGAATTTGTTGATGTCAATGCCCTCATACGCTTTTCGCCAATAGTCAGCATAAGGACCCTTACCTCCCTTGATGGCCACCGCATCGTCATTCACACTCATATAGCAGTCCTTCACCAAGATGTTCTTCACCACGTCGAGGTCGATGGCATCGGTCGAAGGGGCTTTCACAGGTTTGGCAGGTGAATAGATGTGGAGGCGCAGCAGTTTCACGTTCTCACTATTATAAATATGTGTAGTCCAGAAGGCAGAATTCTGCAACTTCACGCCATCAATCTGCACATTCTTGCAGTTGCTCACATACACCAATCGTGGACGCTGCTCATCCTTGTTCGTGCAACGAGGATTCCAACTCCGACGTTCCCAGAAGTGTTTCCAATAGGTGTAGCCGTTGCCGTCAATCGTTCCCTTGCCTGAGATGGTGAAGCCATCCAGTCCGTCTGCATTGATCAGGGCTGAATAGTACAGGCAAGTCTCGCCTTCGATGCGAGTCTTCAGAAGTGGATAATCACTCGGATCATTGCTGCCCATCAGAGTCGCACCATCATAGAGATGCAGATGCACACCCTGTTTGAAGAACAAGGCGCCTGTCATGTAGATGCCTTCAGGCACAACCACTACCCCACCTCCATCGGCTGCCACTTGGTCGATAAGTGCCTGCATCTCTTGAGTATGGAGCCTTCCGTCGTTCACCACACCATAATCCGTCACTCGGTACTGCTTGCCCAGTGACGCCACATTCACAGGTACTGTCTGTCTGAACCACTCACCAATCTCGGTGCCGTCTGGCCAGAGGTCGGCAGTCTTTTTGGCAAAAGATGGCATGCACAAAAGTGCGCATGCCATCCATATTATCAGTCTGTCTTTCATCTTATTTCACAAAAATCTTCTTGGACGTGTTGTCATCGTACTTGATGATGTTGAAGCCTTTCTGCATCGTCTTCCGCTGGATGCCGTCAGGCGTGTAGATGCCCATCACCGTCTTGTCACCAACTTCTTCCTGCACGACTTCAATACCCGAAGCGATTGCAATAGTCTGATACTTTTCAAGTTCATCCTCGCTGATAATAATCCATTGTTGGGCAGTGGCCTTGTCGCTATAGTCGAACGTGGCCTGGGCAATCGTACCATAGCCAGTCACCTTACCCATAGCATTAGCACTCATCGCCATGTTTTCCCATCTGTTACTGTTTTCATACCACGTAAACCAATAGCCATGCGTGGTGACTTTCTTGGCACCCTGCTTGATGGTTACATCCTTGCGGTCTGGCATCAGTTGGAATTGCTCAGTTGCTGATGGCTTATCAGTATTTTTCAAGTTGACGGAAGAACCACCTGCAGCATGGGTTAGATACTTGCCTGTCAAGACGTTCTTGAACATATAAAAACCGTTGCTGGGGTTATATTCAATATACCAGGCAGCAGAATCGCTGATGGTCTCACTGGCCAGATTATTGTTCCAAGCTACAGCTGTCTCTGTACGCTGATACAGCAGTCCTTTACCCAATCCGCGATCAGCATTCTTATTCATCAGGTAGTATTTCTTGGTATCGTCAAAATTGTAGGTGTAACCTGCAATACCGTTCTCATCATCCCATGTTGGGCAGAGACCATCGATGAAGAGGCCACGCATGATGCACATACCACCGATGTATTGGATTTCCTGATGGGTATCCTTGTGGGCACCATTCACCAACCAGTCGTAAGTCGAATTTTGTCCCCATCCATGCTGAGAGTCGCCCACAAATACATATTCCGAATTACCCTCCTTGTTCTCAAGGAAACGGTAAGCCTCATTAGCAGCACGACCTAACCATTCCCAGTCGTGTACATTCGTATCCCACCATCTGTCGCTGGTACCCACGCCAACTCCGTGACCTGTTTCATGCAGCACAGTACCAATAGCCTGATAGGAGGCATTAGGACCGATACGCATCCAACCACCGTAGGAGCAGTCAGCCGTAGGTGTCTGAGCGCCATAACTTCCAGACAGGTGGAAGCCCTTGATGCCTGTCCATTCATTGAAGTACTCGATGGTCTCTTCCATTGCCTTTCGGCAGCGGTCATTGGCGTCAGCCGTTGGCGCACCTTCGTTCCATGACCAAGTGGCAGTACCCTTAGGGAACGTCACGATTTTCACCTCATCTCCGTATGCTACCTTATAAGTCTTGTTCATGGCGTATGGACGGAGGTAGTAAACGGTGGCAGGCTTCAAACCCGTGATATGGAAAATGGTTCCATTGACATTGTACGATTGAGTTGTGCGGTTGTCCAACACGGTAGGTTCGTGTTCTGTGCTCCAGCACACACCCTTCTCAATGAGGTTGTTACCCGTCATCGTAGCACGCATCAAGGCCTGAGTAGCACCTGTTGCCACATAGGTGTCAGTTTTTGTTATCTTAGGAGCAATGCCTGTTCCGTTGGTGGCATTCGCCAGATGGAATACGAGAAGTGCCTTGTCCAGAACAATGACTTCTGCAGCCAGTTGCTCAGAGGTGGCTTCCGAACTCTTGAGCAGTTCCTTGGCTTTATCGATTTCAGCCTTCAGCTCTGCAGCCCCTTCCTTACTTTCATCGTAGTCAGCCTCAGCCAACTTGATTTGCGCATCGAGTGCTTCAAAGTCTGCTATGGAACCCTGGGCTGTCTCGATGGCTGCGCTCAGTGCTGCAGAGGCTTTCTGCACTTCCTCATCGGTCGATGCGGAAGAGATATTCTTAGCTGCATCAAGAGCAGTCTTGAGAGCTGTGGCAGCAGCACCAGCCATCATGCTTTCCTGCAATCCTTCTGCGGTCTTGATATTCGCCTGCAGGTCTTTATATTCTTGGATAGCGGTTTCCGCATGGGCACTGGCAGTTTTCAGATTCTGTGAGGCGGTCAGAATGGCTTCATTTGTCGATTCTGTGTTGATGAGTTTGGCGGCATCAATCGCAGCTTTCAGTTCTGCCGATGCAGTGCTGGACATGTCGCTGGCTTGCAATATCTCGGCTTCTCCAATGCTACGATTCAATTCTGCAACAACAAGCTCTTTATCCACATCACCAATGAGATACAAGCGGAAATTATCCACCGCAATCCAATTGCCTGATGCATTGTTCGCCACGAAACCAATCTCTGCTTCACCGGAAATGCAGGAGAATGTCAATGAATAATCATCTGGCGTATAGACTGTAGCCTTCTCTTTGTCAGCATAAATGTAGGCACCCGTGTTCTTCTTCGTCTTGTTGTCTTGCGAATAGTTCATGGCAGCTACTGTCAGTTTGTAAATTCCATAAGGCAGTTTGGAAATTGTTTGCTTCACAGATGCGTTGCCTACGGAATTTCCAGAACTGACCCATTTCTCCACATAGGTGTTACCAGCTTTCTCGGGGAAGTCTGAGTTCGTCTGAGTTTGCAAACTTGACTGTGTCCATCCGTTGAACCCATCCTCGAAACTGGGGTTTGTGATGTAGGAAGTACAATCAATGGGGTTTTCCTCACTGGGAGTGTTGGACTGAGCGGCCATACACAGCGCAATCAGTACCAGCAAATTAGTTAGTAATAGCTTTTTCATATCTGTTTTGTTTAATAATTAGTAGTGTCTTTCTTAACTTTTAACTTTCAACTTTTCACTTTCAACCCTAAACCAATCGCAATCGCTGTTTCAAGTGCCAGCTTCATCATCTCCGTGAACGAGTTCTGCCGTTGCTCCGAAGTCAGTTCCACGTGACTCACAAACGAATCGCTGATGGTCAGCAGACAAGCCGCACGTTTTCCTAACATGTTCGCATTGTGGAACAGCGCAAAGCTCTCCATCTCCACACAATCCGTGTCTGTCCTTTCCGCTATGTCCTCCCATGTGCCCTGTGATGGGTCGCTGTAGAACACATCGCTCGAATGCACAACACTCATCTTTAGCCCGATATTCAAATCCTCCGCTTTCTGTCGAATCAACTCATTCAGTTCCTCACTCGGATGCAGGCTGTTGGCCGTCACACCTCCTTGCACCTTAGCAAATGTCGATTCGCTCACCGCCCTTTCTGCCAACGTCACATCCATCACTTTCAACCAATCTCTGTAACTGCCAGCCGACCCAATGCGGATGATGTTCTCCACACCATAGAACTTATACAACTCATACGAGTAGATGCCAATGCTCGGCATACCCATGCCACTGGCCATCACCGACACAGGCACATCCCTGTAAGTGCCTGTATATCCTAACACATTCCTCACATCCGTCACGAGTTTGGCATCAGTCAAGAACGTGTCGGCAATAAACTTTGCTCTCAGGGGATCGCCTGGCATCAGAACCGTCTTGGCGAAAGCACCATCAGGTGCGGAGATATGTGGTGTAGCCATAGTCAATAAAAAGATTAGAAAGATTGCGACATTGCATCTTGGTTGCAAAGATAGTGCAAATCGAACACAATACAAAATAAAATAAGAACTTTTTTATTTTTATTGTTGAGATGCAGCCAATCTTGGACGAAGTCAACATACGGATAAGTGAGGACAATACAAAATAAAATTGAAACTTTTTTATTTTTATTGTCGAACGAGAGTAAGTTCTTTCTCCATATTATTACGAAAGCGCAAGCGATAACGACGGAGTCAACGTTAGTGCAAATCGAACACAATACAAAATAAAATAAGACTTTTTTTTCATTCGATGATTTGAATTAATTGACGTGTTTTTAGCAGCCAGCGTACTTGCTTTAAAACAACGGCGTTAGTAACTCAATCTAACGACGTATGAAGGCTACGATAACGACGTTATTTTTGAGGTGATGAGCTACTACTAACGGGCGACCATCAAGAAGCAAAAAGGCCGCCTGTAAGAAGCAAGCGGTCAATCATCAAGAAGCGGGTTGATTTTCCCTTAAGGGGAATACTTGTTACCCTTAGGGGAAACAAATTTTCTGCTTAGTTATAGAAATCTTTTTACTTAACTATGGCGCAAATTTTTAGTTTACTCGCAAAAAGACCTAACAACCTAACATTCTATTCGTATTCAATTATTAATCAATCACATACACATGTTAGGTCTTTGGATAAGACCTAACATAGACCTAACATTTTGGAGGGGGAAGGAAGGTTAGGTCCATTGTCAAGAAGCATCATTCTGTTTGGAACTTTCCTGTGAGCTGCTGAAGGAGGTCGGGATTGAGGTCGAGGGCACGGCGCATGTCATCTATGGCGCCCATCTTGTCCCCTCGCTCCTTGCGGAGGATGGCTCGAAGCTGATAAACCTCGGAATCTTCGGAGTGGAGCTTGTCGATTAGGGTGTCGAGATCGGCAAGTGCTTCGTCAGCCTGCTTCATGTGGAAAAGGGTCACAGCACGCTGCTTGTAAGCTGCTGCATCAGCTGGATTGGCCACAATAGCCTGAGTGGCCTGGGCAATGAGTTCGAATGGAGTCATATCATTTTAATTTTACGTTCATATCTTGGATAATCATGCGTTCCTCGGCGGTCATGCAGCGAAGAGCTTCGTCTAAGACTGCGGACTTGAGAGGAAGCTTCTTGAGGTCGGCAAGAGGATGCTCTTGACCATCGCGAAGGAAATCGGTGATGGTCTGAATGGCTTGCTGAAGTTCCGCATGGACATCACGATGTTTCTTGCGTTCCACGCAGACATCGCACTGTCCACAGTCGTGATCGGATTGCTCACCAAAGTATTGGAGGAGCATACGGCTTCGACAAGTGTCGGTGGAGGTGACATAACGAGCCATCTCCTCGATGCGCTGCTCAAAATCAGCCTTGCGGTCGGCATAAACAATGGGAGGCAAGCGAAGAAGCTGGGTATCGATGCGAGCCACAGGATAGCCGACGGTTGGGGTCTGACGATGAGGAATGAAATCGATGATGCGGCTATGGTGGAGATCCTTGAGCTTCTGATAGACATGGTCGGCAGGCATGCCCGTGAGATGGGCAAGGAGGGTCTCCTCAATATAGACGAAGTTGGCGAAGACGCCTGGATAAGTACGCAAGATGGTCTGGATGAGGAGGTCGGTCTGCTCATCGGTCTCGTAAATGCGGTAGAGTTCTTCCTTGCGCAAGATGAAATGGAGGGCTGATTTGAACTCTTGCTCCTCGTGGTACTCAAGATAGCCTGCATTGTTGAGCAGCTGGAGGGCCGCCTCAGTCTGCACAGGGAATTGGTGAAACGTGCGACAAAAAGTCTCGATAGGAAAGTAGAACGTACGCCCTTGTGCCTCGCCTTCACCCACTTGTAGGAAGTAGGCAACATTCTCGTAGGTCTGTTTCACATAATCGGGGTCGGGGTAAGTTTCCCCCACACGCCGCCGAAGGGTTTGGAGATCTTGATGGTTGTAAAGAAGAACTGCGTAAGAGGTTTTGCCGTCGCGACCTGCTCGCCCTGCCTCCTGAAAATAAGCCTCAAGAGAGTCGGGCATATTGTAATGGATGACGAGACGGACATCGGGCTTGTCGATGCCCATGCCAAACGCGTTGGTCGCCACCATCACACGGACTCGGTTCTTCGTCCAGTTGATTTGACGGAAGTCTTTCTCTGCATTGGTCAATCCTGCATGGTAATTGCTGGCAGTGATGCCGTGTTCTTCAAGGAATCGAGCCACATCGACCGTCTGTTGACGAGTACGAGTATAAACGATGGCGCTGCCGTTGGGAACGCCCTGCAAGATGTGCAACATCTCCCCCACCCTGTCTTCCGTTTCACGCACCACATAGATGAGGTTCTTGCGTTCGAAACTCATCGAGAAAACATTCTTCTCGCGGAAATGAAGCCGTTCCTGAATATCGTTCACCACTTTTGGCGTAGCCGTAGCCGTCAATGCCAGAATCGGAACATCATCGGAAGGAAGCAACTGTCGAATCTTGGCTATTTGAAGGTAAGAAGGACGAAAATCATACCCCCATTGCGAGATGCAATGCGCCTCATCCACCACAATCATGCTCACCTGCCGCATGCGTTCGAGCTTGGCCATGAAAAGGTCGGAAGAGAGACGCTCTGGAGAGATGTAGAGCAACTTGTAACCACCCAAAACCGCATTGTCGAGCACTCGAATGATGTCGTCGCGCATCATGCCTGAATAAACTGCCTCAGCCTTGACACCTCGGTTCTTCAGCTGTTGCACTTGATCCTTCATCAGCGAAATGAGCGGCGTGACCACAAGACAAAGACCCTCGCGTATCAAAGCCGGCACCTGAAAGCAGATACTCTTTCCGCCACCCGTCGGCATGAGACCCAACGTGTCACGTCCATCGAGAACACTCCCGATGACTTCACCCTGAATGCCACGAAACGAATCGTAGCCCCAGTATTCCTTTAATACGTCAAGAGGCCGCATCCTCTTCGTGTGTTCTGATGTCCTCAATCAACAGCTGAACTTCACCACGCTTGCGGGTATTCTCCTCGATAGTATAAACAATGTCAAACGCCTGCTTGGTCTTGATGTAGCGTGCCTCTGAACTCTGTCCAAAAGCAATGCCATTCATCACATTGTTAGACTTGCTATCCACCAATTCCAGCTTGATGTGCTCTTGCTGACGTCCCACCACCTTGCTCGTACCGTAATCGAATACATTCTTCGTGCAGAAGACGGGCTTGGGATTATCGGGGCCATAAGGACGCATTCGCTTGATATCGTTGAAGAACTTGGGCGTGATTTCTTTGAAGTTGACTAAAGCATGGATGTCGAGATTGGGACGTGTCTGCTCAGGATTGATGTTCTCTTGCACATAGGCCTCGAAACGTTCCTTGAATGCAGGCACATTCTCCACTTTCATCGACAAACCTGCCGCATAAGTGTGCCCACCAAAGTTGTCGAGCAAATCCTCACAGCTCTGGATGGCTCTGTACACATCAAAGCCACTCACACTCCGTGCACTGCCTGTCACAATGTCGCCATCCAACGTCAGCACCACAGCGGGACGGAAAAACTCCTCAGTCAAACGCGATGCGACAATACCGATGACACCCTTGTGCCAATCTGCATTGTAAATAACAATGGAACTCTTGTCACCCATCTCTGGCAAACCAGCCACCAACAGACTCGCCTCCTCGGTCATGCGCTTATCCAATTCCTTGCGCTCCTCATTATAATGGTTGATGGTCTGTGCCATCTTCAACGCCTTGTCATAGTCGCGCTCCACCAACAAATCCACAGATTCCTTGCCATTCTGGATGCGACCACTCGCATTGATACGCGGTCCAATCTTGAAGATGATATCGCTCATTGTCAAGTCCTTACCCGTCAGGCCACAGACCTCCAGCACAGCCTTCACACCCGTACTGGCGTTGTTGTTCAACTGCTTCAATCCATGATAGGCCAAAATGCGGTTCTCACCCATGATGGGCACGATGTCGCTGGCAATGCTGATGGCGCAGAGATCGAGCAACGGAATCAGCCGACTGAACGGGATACCGTTGCTGATGGCAAATGCCTGCATGAACTTGAAGCCCACACCACAACCAGAAAGATCGAGATAAGGATACGTGTTATCCTCCCGCTTGGCATTCAGAATCGCCACCGCAGGAGGTAACACCTCATCAGGCACATGATGATCGCAGATGATGAAATCAATGCCTTTCTCCTTGGCATACTGAATCTCCTCGATTGCCTTAATGCCGCAATCAAGCACAATCACCAACTTCACGTTTTGGTTTGCCGCATAATCCACTCCCTTCATTGAAACGCCATATCCCTCCTCACTACGGTCAGGGATGTAGCACTCCACATTAGAGTAGAACTGCGTGATACACCTATAAACCAAGGCCACCGCCGTACATCCATCCACATCGTAGTCACCATAAATCATGATGCGCTCACGCTGCCCCATCGCCTCATTCAGCCGCTCCACCGCTTTGTCCATATCCTTCATTAGATACGGGTCGTGAAGCTCCAGCAGCTGCGGATGGAAATACTTCTTCGCCTGCTCAGCCGTGCGGATGCCGCGTGCCACGAGCATCTGCGCAATGACTGGGCTGACTCTCACTGCGTCAGCCAGTTCTGCGGCACATGCCTGGTCCTCGGTTGTTGGTGCTTCGTAATTCCATTTGTAATTCATTATATGTTGTCATTTTTATAAGCTTTTTTTGTGATCAACCCTACTTTTTCTCCCCATGAAGCATCGTATCTTCCCTACTTTTCCTCCCTTCCAAAAATCGCCACGACACCTTCTATCCCAATTTACGATGTAAAATTATGAATAAAAAATGACATACACCTAATTTCCGACCAAAGAATTGCATTTTCAGGGTCATTTTCTTATAAAATCTTGACACAAATCAAGAAAATGACACTTTTTCATGATTTTTTCGCACAAAGCTTGACTATATAAAAAAAACTCTTTACCTTTGCAACGTGTTTTTCATAGTATTAGATTTAAGGTTAACAAAGGTTCGGGTTGCGGCGGCAACCCATTTTTTTGTCCTTATGTGAAATCACAGCTTCACTCTATCGTAAAGCCGATACTCTCCACCGCTTCTTTGATTGATTCATCATTGATATCATCACCCTGAACAGTGGCGATACCACTTTGCAAGTCAACAGTTACAGACTCCACACCTTTGACGGTGCGGATGGCTTTTTCCGTGTTGTTTTTGCAATGGTTACAACTCATGCCTTTTATGGTATAGGTATGGGTGGCAACCTCACAATGAGATTCGTGGGAAGAATCGATTTCGCAGGAAGAATGAGAGTCGCAAGAACAATGAGATTCGTGGCAATGGCAGTGTCCCTCATGCTCATGTCCACAAGAGCAAGTAGATTTATGTATCAGCTTCATACGCAGGACGTTGAGAAGCAAAAGAGCAAGAACTCCCGTACAAAGCCATTCGAACCAACTGGCTACATCATGACAACAAGCATGGGTGTTGCTCAGATGATCGGTGAACCACGAGCGAGGCAAAAGATAATCGATGCCGATTCCGAAGAGGATGGAACCACCGATAATGGCAATCAGGTAGAGGAACAAGGTCTTGCGTCCCAACACTCTGTTCACCACCAAGATAGAAGCCACGTTGCATGCTGGTCCCGCCATCAACATGACCAGAGCAGCACCAGGAGTAAGCCCCTTAATCATCAGCGCCACGGCAATGGGGATGCTACCTGTTGCACATATATACATGGGCACACTGACACAGAGCACGAGAAGCATGCTCAAGAAGGTATTGTCCTTAAAAATTTCAAAGAACTCATCAGGCACCAGAACTGTGATGAGACCTGCCACGATGAGACCTACGACGAGCCATTTGCCGATGTCTTCCATCATTTCCACAAAACCAAACTTCAGGGCTTCAAGACAACGATCAGCGAAGGACAAATGCGGCTGTTCCGAATAGGCACGAGAAGCATCAGACGGAGCTATTTCTTCCGTAGTATGTTCACCGAAATTCACAAATGTTCCTCCAATCATCGCTGTAAACAATGCTGCAATAGGACGTACCACTGCAAAGGGCAAACCCATCAGTGAATAGGTGGCGAAAATGCTGTCAACACCCGTCTGAGGCGTGGCAATCAAAAACGAAACAACCGCTCCCTTGCTGGCTCCTTCGCGTCGAAGCGACATCGCAGTGGGGATGACGCCACACGAACAAAGAGGAAGTGGAACTCCGAAGATGGCGGCATTGAGAACGGAACGGAAAGTGTTCCCACTTAAATATCTCGCATACCATCCATCAGGAATAAAGGCATGCATGATGCCAGCCAAGAGGAAACCCAACAGCAAGTAAGGTGACATCTCGTTGACGATGCCGAGCACAGCCTCCAAAACGCTCATGATACTATCCATACGAATTCATTCTTTTCAAATTTGCTGCAAAGGTACGGTTTTTCTTTCGCAATTGGGGCACGAAATTTGGAGATATGGGGAAAAGATGCTAACTTTGCCATCAAACTAAAACAAATGAGTCGATTTTTCTATACATTATTTATATATATGTGTAGCATCACCTATGCTTTCTGCCAGACCGAGAAGGAGGCAAAGGTGATGGCATGGGAGGATTTTGTGGCTTTGATGACAGAGGAGTATGAGGACGAAGAGGGTGATGGAGGTATGGATAAGGAGCTGATGGAACAGTTATTTGAACTGTATGGGAATCCAATAGACATCAATACCGCCCCAAAAGAGGACTTGGAGATTCTGCCCTTTCTGAGCGAGGAGCAGGTGGAGGAAGTGCTGAGATATGTGGAGAAGAACGGACCCATGGTCAGTTTAGGAGAGCTGATGATGGTGAAGAACTTAGGAAGGAAAGAGCGGGAGATGCTGCGACTGTTTGTGAAGGTGGGAGAGGTGTCGAAACTCCATCGCGACAATCAGAACAGCGCCACACTGAAGGAAATACTGAAATGGAGCAAGCATGAAGTGGTGTGGAGGACGGACATCCCTTTTTATGAGAAAGCAGGATATAAGGATGTATCGGCGGAGGTGCTGAAGCAATCTCCCAACAAAGTATATCGTGGCGATCGTTTCCATCATGCATTTCGATATGCTTTTTCAGGGATGAATCATCTGTTGGCAGGGATGCAGTTGGAGAAGGATGCAGGAGAAACTGGCGTAGATTATTTGTCAGGCTATGTGATGCTGAAGGAGGTGGGATGCGTGAAAAGTGCCATCATTGGGAATTATCGAGTGAGCTTTGGCAAAGGCTTGGCCATCAACAGTTCGATGAAACTCAGCAAGATGATGATGCTCAGTTCGATGGACAGGATGGATATGGGTATCAGCAAACACTCATCGACGAGCGAGTCAGGTTACTTCACAGGAGGAGCAGCGACCATCCAACTGAAAGACTGGCAGGTCACGGCCTTCGGTTCGTACCGACGAGGGGATGGAACCTACAACAGCGATTCGACAGGTATGTCTTCGCAGAAAACGGATGGACTGCATCGCACACAACTGGAACATAGCAAAAAGGGGAATTTCGGCATCACGAACATGGGTGGAAACATCCATTGGGAACACAAAGAACTCAGACTCTCAGCCACAGCAATCGCCACCCATTTTGAGGTACCATTGATGCCCAAATACAATACCCAAGCTAGCAAATATCGTTTTTACAACGCCAGAGGTCAGGATTTTTTCGTAGGGAGTCTTGCTTATGCTTATCGATACAAATCCCTCACATTCAGCGGAGAAACTGCATTCAGCCATACGGAGAACCAGAACGGAATGGCGAGTCTCAATGCCTTGCGATGGCGCATGAACGGCAACAATGTGTTCACGCTGATTGGACGCTATTATGGTGCCAAGTTCGTCAGCATCAACGGAAAGTCTTTTGGTGAGAACTCAGCAGTACAGAACGAGGAGGGTATCTTCGTGGGATGGACATCGAAGTCGGTCAAGAACATGGAGATTCAGGCATACGTCGATGGGATGTATTTCCCATGGTTGAAACAATACGTATCGGCAAGTTCCTACGGCTACGACGGAATGGTACAGACGCTTTATTCCGCCAGCAAGCGATGGAGCCTTTTGGCACGATACCGCATCAAGGCGAAACAAAAGGATTTCAAATATGAGACGAACAGCAAAACCTTCACCATTCTCGAATATAATACGGTGCAGAGTCTGAAGCTGCAATTGAACTGCAACCTGTCTCCGCGTGTCACGCTACGCACTTCTGCTACAGGAACGAGCATCAGCTTTGGCAGTAATCCCAACGAACGAGGCTTTGCCATCGGTGAAAACATCCGTTGGCAAAACCCTAAGAACAAATGCCGCATCGACCTCGGCATCACTTATTTCAACACCGACAATTATGATGCTCGCGTCTATAATTACGAACCTTCTCTCCTCTATACCTTCGGTTCCACCTCCTATTACGACCACGGCATCCGCACCACCCTTCTCGCCTCAGTTCCCATCGTCAAACAGTCGCTTTTCATCCATGCAAAATTCGGAATGACTCACTATTTCAATCGGGATACTATTGGTAGTGGGTTGGAGATGATTGAAGCGAATCATCGGGAAGATTTGCAGGTACAATTCAGATGGAAATTCTAAAGATATAATTGATGACGTTTGATGTATCGTGCCACTTTTTCATCTAACCATCGGCGCATCATTCGTCCATTCTTGACAGAATCCCTAATTTGTGTGGAACTGACATCATAGAGCGGTGTGTCCACCATCTTCACCGATGCTGGCAAAGACGATTCGTCAATTTCACATCCAGGCCGCCAATAAATAAGAATCTGATACCGCTCGATGATTTCATCCGCATGATACCATCGTGGAAAACGCTCCCAATTGTCAGCACCAATCACCAAGACGAACTCATGTTCCGGATAAGCTTTTTGCAGTTCGCCCAAAGTTGTGATGGTGTATGAAGGAAGTGGCAGATGCCGCTCGAAGTCCGACACCTTCACGCCTTCGATGCCCTGCGTCGCCAGTTCAGCCATCTTCAACCGATGTTCGAACTCTGCAATATCGCTCGTTGAAGCCTGCTTCAACGGATTCAACGGCGACACCATCAACCACAACTCATCGACCAAACCCTGCTCGACAATGGATGCCGCCAACTGTGTGTGTCCTTTATGGATGGGGTTGAAACTACCCCCGTAAATGCCTATTCTCATAAATTCCATTCTTTTTGCAAAAGTACGGAATTTGAGTGAAAAGTGAAAAGTGAAAAGTGAAAAATCTACATTTCCGACCATTCGGACAGCGGGTAACTTAGATTTTTCACTTTTCACTTTTCACTTTTCACTATTATCACTACCTTTGCACAAAATTTCAAACACATAGACATGAAAGAAATCGTACTTAGCGGCATTCGCCCCACGGGAAACCTCCATCTCGGCAACTACTACGGAGCTGTACAGAACTTCGTAAAAATGCAGGAAGACTATAACTGCTACTACTTCATCGCCGACTGGCATTCCCTCACCACTCACCCCAAGCCCGAAGACATCCAGCAGTCGGCTCGCACCATTTTGGCTGAATACCTGGCTTGCGGCATCGACCCAGAGAAATCGACCATCTACATACAGAGCGACGTGCCCGAGACCATCGAGCTCTACCTCTATTTCAACATGAATTGCTACCTTGGCGAGTTGGAGCGCGTGACGACCTTCAAGGAGAAGGCTCGCAAGCAGCCCGACAACGTCAACGCAGGTCTGCTCACCTACCCCACGCTGATGGCTGCCGACATCCTTCAGCACCGTGCTGCCAAAGTGCCCGTTGGTAAGGATCAGGAACAGAACATGGAGATGGCTCGTAAGTGTGCCCGCCGTTTCAACAACATCTACGGCGTGGAGTTCTTCCCAGAACCTCAGAACTTCTACTTCGGCGACCACGCCATCAAGATTCCCGGACTCGATGGTTCTGGCAAGATGGGCAAGTCGGAAGGCAACTGCATCTATCTCTATGAGGATGCCAAATCCATCGAGAAGAAAGTGAAGAAGGCTGTGACTGATTCAGGTCCTACGGAACCCAATCAGGAGAAGCCCGAAGTGATCCAGAACCTCTTCACGCTGATGGAGATCGCCTCTTCGAAGGAGACTTACGACTACTTCAACGAAAAATGGAACGATATGTCCATCCGTTATGGCGACATGAAGAAGCAACTGGCTCAGGACATCGTTGCCACTATCGCTCCTATCCGCGAACGCATCCTCGAGTATCAGAACAATCAAGAGCTCCTCGACAAAGTGGCCAAGATGGGTGCTGAGAAAGCGCGTGAGAGTGCAGCAGCAACGCTGAAAGAGGTTCGTAAGATTATCGGTTTCAAGGTGTACTAATCAAACCGCATACATATAAAGAGCGGACATTCCCCAATCGGTTTGTCCGCCCTCTATTTATTCATAAGAAAGGTAAGGCCTCAGCTTCTCCACTTCCTCTTCTGTGAAGATTCCCGTTTCGAGCAATGCTTTCTCATCCTTCACTTCACCATACAGCCGGATATATTGCAACAAAGCCTTCGTTTGTTCATAGGAAATATAAGGATGACTATTGAGCGCTTGAAACGACGTCTTATTGATATGGATTATCTGGATGTCGGGAGAAGAAGAAGAAATTGTGAACCATTCCAACAATTCGGGCGACACCATCTTTATCTCTTTCAACTGCTCCACCGAATAAAAGCCTCCCAACCGCTTCCGATACTGCACAATCGCCTCACTAATCTTCTCGCCCACACCTGGAATGCGTCGCAACAAAGCCGTATCCGCTGTGTTCACATCCACCTTCGTCAGCGTTTGGAACTTATTGGATGCATAAGCAGACATATCCTCCCTCCTTTCCATTTGTTCCCTTTTCTCCCATCTATTCTCATTCTTCCCATCATTCCTATATTTCTCACCTACAACCACATACCCCTTCACCTTCTCCACATCTTCCTCTGTCCATCCATACGTCTTCCCCATCTCCTCAGCCGACCGAAACACCTTCCCTGCCGCCCGATAATGCAAGAAGTTCCTCACTTTCCAATCCTTCAATCCAAAGCCAATCAACGTAATAGAATCCACCGTATTAGGATCAAAAGACCTCAAAGCCCCTCTCTGTCCTGCGGACATCTCCCCCATAATGGGGAGACCATCCGGCTCGTCTCCCACACCCCGCATGGTCATTCCCGAACTCTGTTCGGGAATGGGCTGGGGAGAGGGTCTTCTATCTTCCACCATCAGCACACCTATAGCGAATACAGCAACACACCCCAGCGCCACAATAGCCCTACGGTCACTCTTGATGAAATAGAAATACTCTTTGAACGGATTGGTTTTCATACTACATCATCACGCCGATATTATTTCTCATTCACCATCTTCTCCCCACTCTGCAACCGCAAGGTGTCGTTGATGACACAAATATATGGCTCGCCGAGGTCTTTGATGCGCTCAATACGAATGCTTTTCACATCCACCTCACACGACATCTTGCAGACATAGCCATTGCTGTAGAGAATGTGATTACCATTACGCAAATAGACACTCGCATGATAGGTGGTGTCGGGCTTATCTTTCTCATATATAAAGACAGGAATCACCTCCAATGGCTCACGCAGAGAATCCAAACGCACCAATTCAAAGGGCAGCCTGCTATCATGCCGACCATGATAATTTTCGGTGTGGCGAGGAGTATAAACATAATTCTTGTCCACATACCATTCGCCCTGCTCACTAAACCACGTATTTCCCGCCAACCAGCGGAAAGTCGCCCTATCCACATCCACACGTTGCTCATAAAAATAGACGTGCTTGCTGTCACGCATCCATGCCTTGACCCAATTGAGTTTCGGCTTTCTTGTAAAATAATCAAACGTGATGGGCTGTTGCACAAAATACTCCGCTGTTGCAGGGTCGATGTCACACAAAGATGGGCTATAATACCACAAGTCATTCACACAGACATGATACTTGTCTTTCGGAATGCCGTTCTTACCCAATTGAAATGTCGCAGCATCCACCCCCTCCACAGGATAATGCTGAAACCATACATGACTCTTGTCTTTCGCCCAGTCATCATCCAACACATGGAAGCTCCAGAAGTCTGCCCCTTTCAGATATCCCGCATCCGCATTGCCCGTAAAGGGGAATGCGAACATGGCAAAAGGATTGTTCGTGTAGAAAACACCCCTATGATTGACCCTATAAGTACTGTGAAGCCAATTGACACGTACTCCAAACGGGAGAGGGAACCAAGCGGAAACCAACAACAGAAAAACCGCCACACAGACCCATATTATGTGCTTAGGCTTGATACCCATCACCCAATTCCAGAACTTTTCTTTTGATTTCATGCTACAAAGGTACAACTTTTCATTGAAAATACTTACCTTTGTGGCAAAAACATAACGAAGATGCCTTACTTGAACGAAGAAAATATCGCTCGCAGCACAAATGAGGTGGAATACCATCCCCTCATTCCGTTCTTGCCCGGGAATGCAAAAGTGCTTTTCCTCGGCAGTTTTCCGCCACAGCGTAAACGGTGGTGCATCGACTTTTTCTATCCCAATTTCATCAATGACCACTGGCGTATCGAGGGACAAATCTTCTTTGGCGACAAGAATCATTTCGTGGATATCGAAAACAAACGCTTCAAGATTGAGGGAATCATTGCCCACTGCCAAGAAAAAGGCATCGCCTTCTTCGACACTTCCTCCGCCATCCGAAGACAGAAAGACAACGCTTCGGACAAGTTCCTCGAAGTCATTGAACAGACCGACATCCATGCTCTTCTCGCACAACTGCCCCATTGTCAAGCCATTGTCACCACAGGCGAGAAAGCCACCGACACCATTTGTGCATTCTTACACATTCCTGAAATTCCTAAAGTCAACACCTTCGTCCCCATCCCCAACACTTACAACAAAGACGGAAAGCAACTCGTTCTCTACCGCCTTCCGTCTTCCTCACGCGCCTACCCACTCGCCTTCGACAAGAAGGTGGAAGCATATCGCCGTATGTTTGAACGGATGCTATAACATTCAATAGACAATCATCATGGAACAGAAACCCACCCTCTATACATACGGAAACATTGGTATTAATGTCAACGAACTCATTCAACTGCTACAACCACATGACATCAATTGTGTGGTGGATTGCCGTCCGCTGTCTAATTCTCGTATCGCTCGAAACACACCTGAAGAAGAACTCAAGACAACCCTCGCCCAACACAACATCATCTATATTCCATTCTTTCATCATTTCGGTCATTATCCCCCAGACACACGAAGTAAAAAGGGAACCATCCTATACAAGAGAGCCATCAATACACTCCAATTTCTTGAAGGTATAGAACGCATCAAGAATGGCATTCAGAAAGGATTCTCCATCTGCATCATCGATGGAGAAACAGACATCTACCAAAGCAAACGATACAACATCATTGCCAAACGGCTGAAAGAAGAATACCATATCGTTCACTTGTTCGCTAACGGTCACTATTATTCGCAAGAACAGGTGGAACAACTCAAAGAAGATGAAAAACGGCGTCGGCAACGTAAGAATGAAACCAAACAAGCGGTCGGTAAAAACGGGGAAGAACTTGCGGCACTCTACCTTACCAGAAATGGTTATCAAATTCTCGACCGCAACTGGAATCTCCACTATGGTTGCGAACTCGACATCGTTGCAAGAAAAGACAACATCCTCCATTTCATCGAAGTCAAAACACGTACGTCCGACCGATACGGAGAACCACAAACAGCCATCAACTACAAAAAGATGAAGCACCTTCGAAGTGCTATCAGAGAATACCGCTACAAACACTACCTTCATCAAATCGAATCCCTGTTAGATAGCATCGCCATCATCTACCGAGCTGATAATGATTATGATCTCATGCACTATATAGGCATCCGAACCGATGGCAATGCCTGCGCTAATGTCATCACCTACAATCAAAGACCCAATTCTGACTAATAACAAAAATAGAGAGGCGCTCTCAGGATTTCTCCTGAAAGCGTCTCTCCTCAAGAAGGCGGCGACCTACTCTCCCGCATTGCGGTGCAGTACCATCGGCGCGCCCGGGCTTAACTTCTCTGTTCGGGATGGGAAGAGGTGGAACACCGGGGCCAAAG